>DASSZA010000301.1:0-5709 GCA_035703005.1 Candidatus Limnocylindrales bacterium
CCTCGCGCTCATACCAGTCCAGCTGTCGTTCTAGCGCCCCGAGGTCGTCCATCCACGTCTTGACCTCGACGACAAGTAGCAGTCTTTGGCGCGCGTCGTACGCGAGCAGGTCGATCCAGCCTCGCGTGCGACCGCGCACGATCGTCACCTCCCGACGGACATCAAGTCCGATGCGCGCGAGCCGCCGCCCGACATACCCCGAGCACCACGCATGCACGGCATCTCGCTGAGCCGGGCTGTTGAGGACGACCGGTCTCCGACCGACGATCTGCAATTCGAGGCCGAGCGCAGCCCCCAGACGGTGCACGACTTCGAGGGAGGGATTCGCCCGGCCGCCCTCGATCGAGGCGATGTATGCACGGGACATCCCCACGGCCCTCGCGAGCTGTGCCTGCGTGATGTCCAGGGAGATGCGGGTGTCCCGACACAACATGGCGAACGAGGTGCGCAATGGCGACGGCACGAGACCAGTGAAGCTGGCGGCTCTTACCTGGCGCTAAATCGATAGGCTGTAGCCCATGCCGGAACTGACGTCCGCCGAGATCGCCGACTTCGTCCGCCACACGCTGCTGCCGGTCCTGCTCATCATCGCGGTCGCCGGCATCGCGATCCGCGCGGCGAGCATCTTCGTCCACGGCATCGTCAAGGCGCTCCTCGATCGGGAGGCGACGGAGGGGACTGCTCAGGAGCTGAGCGCTGTCGAGATGAAGAAGCGCATCGACACGCTCGAGCGACTTGGCGCGAACGTGCTCCACTTCTTCATCGTTGTGATCGCGCTGCTGATGATCCTCGACAAGCTCGGGCTCGACATCGGCCCGGCGATCGCTGGCCTCGGGGTCGTCGGCATCGCTGTCGGGTTCGGGGCCCAGACGCTCGTCCGTGACTACCTCACGGGTGCCTTGATCCTCGTCGAGAACCAGTTCAGCGTCGGCGATGTCGTGCGGCTCGCGGGGGTCGCGGGGACCGTCGAGGACTTCAACCTGCGGCGCACGACGCTGCGCGACATCGATGGCGTCGTCCATACGATCCCGAACGGGCAGATCACGGTCGCTTCGAACCTGACGCGCGTCTGGGCCCGGATCAACCAGGACGTGACCGTCGCCTACGGCACCGATATCGACCGGGCGATCCAGGTGGTCGACGAGGTCGGCCAGGCGATGAAGGCCGACCCAGCCTGGCGCAAGCAGATCCTCGAACCCCCGCGGGTCGACCGCGTCGAAGCGATCAGCGAACAGGGCGTCACGCTGAAGATCCTCGGTTCGGTACGAGCGTCCGATCAGTGGGCCGCGGCCGGTGAGTACCGGAAACGCTTGATCGCTGCCCTGGACGCGAACGAGATCGACACGCCCGGCCGGATCCGGCCGCCCGACCAGCAGCCATCCGTCCCCGGCACCGCGCGGTAGGATGGCCGGGCCAGTGAGAGTGCGTGAGGAGTGTCCGTGACCGCAGATCCGACCTCGCCCCAGTCCGCGGCGATCGAGAACCTCCTCGCCGAGAATCGCACCTTCCCGCCTGATCCCGCATTCGCGGCGCAGGCCAACGCGAAGCCGGATCTGTACGCGGAGGCGGAGGCCGACCCGGTCGCATTCTGGGCGCGACTGGCGAGAGAGCGGCTCGACTGGGACGAGCCCTTCACGACCCCGCTCGAGTGGGATCTGCCATTCGCCAAGTGGTTCATCGGCGGCAAGTTGAACATCGCCTACAACTGCGTCGATCGCCACGTGAAGAACGGACTCGGCGACAAGGTCGCGTACCACTGGATCGGTGAGCCCGGCGAGACCCGCACGCTGACCTATGCAGACCTGCACCGCGAGGTCCAGAAGGCCGCCAATGCGCTCAAGGAGCTCGGCGTCGGGACCGGCGACCGGGTCGCGATCTACATGCCGATGATCCCTGAGCTGCCGATCGCGATGCTCGCCTGTGCTCGGATCGGCGCGCCGCACACGGTGGTCTTCGCCGGTTTCTCAGCCGAGGCGCTCAGCGGTCGCATCAACGATGCCCAGGCGAAGCTCGTGATCACGGCGGACGGGAGCTATCGACGCGGGAAGGCGATGCCGCTCAAGGCCGCGGTCGATGACGCCGTCGCGAGCAGCCCCACGGTCGAGCACGTCCTGATGGTCCGCCGGCTGGGGGACGCGGCGCCCGAGACGACGTTCGAGGAGGGCCGTGACTTCTGGTGGCATGACCTCGTCGAACGGCAGGCCGCCGACTCCCCGCATGTGCCGCTCGACTCCGAGCACATGCTGTATCTGCTCTACACCTCGGGCACGACCGCGAAGCCCAAGGGGATCATGCACACGACGGCGGGCTATCTCCTGGGGACGAGCTACACCCACGAGATGATCTTCGACCTCAAACCCGATGACGTGTACTGGTGTGCAGCCGACATCGGCTGGGTGACCGGGCACAGCTACATCGTCTACGGGCCGCTGGCCAATGCCGCGACGAGCCTTCTCTACGAGGGCTCGCCGGACACGCCCGCGTGGGACCGCTGGTGGTCGATCATCGAGGAGTACAAGGTCAATATCCTGTACTGCGCTCCGACGGCCATCCGCGCATTCATGAAGCAGGGCGAGTCGTTCCCGGCCAAGCACGACCTGTCATCGCTGCGCGTTCTCGGCTCGGTCGGTGAGCCGATCAATCCCGAGGCGTGGCTCTGGTACCACGAGAACATCGGCGGCGGCCGCGCCCCGATCGTGGACACGTGGTGGCAGACCGAGACCGGACAGATCCTGATCACGCCACTCCCCGGCGTGACCACCACGAAACCGGGAAGCGCCACGTTCCCGTTCCCGGGCATCGAGGCCGATGTGGTCGATGGCGACGGGAACAGCGTGCCGTTCGGCAGCGGCGGCTATCTCGTGCTCAAGCGACCATGGCCGGGCATGCTCCGCGGGATCTACGGCGACCCGGAGCGCTACAAGGAGACGTACTGGAGCCGCTTCCCGGGGATGTACTTCGCGGGCGACGGTGCGAAGCGCGACGACGACGGCTACTTCTGGCTCCTCGGTCGGGTCGACGATGTCATGAACGTCTCCGGCCACCGCATCTCGACCATCGAAGTCGAGTCCGCGCTGGTCGATCACAAGGCCGTCGCGGAGGCGGCAGTCGTCGGCAAGAACGACCCGATCACCGGTCAGGCGATCTTCGCCTACGTGATCCTGCGCGGCAGCGCGGAGCCGACCGAAGGCCTCGCGGAGGAGTTGCGCGGGCACGTCGCCAAGGTCATCGGACCCATCGCCAAGCCGAAGTTCCTCTTCTTCACCCCGGATCTGCCGAAGACGCGCTCCGGCAAGATCATGCGCCGGCTGCTGCGCGATATCGCCGAGGAACGGGCGCTCGGTGACACCACCACCCTGGCCGATCCGAACGTCGTCGAGACGATCCGCGCCGAGAGCTGGAAGGCCGAGGACTGACGCGTGCCGTTCGACTTCCTCAAGCGGAAGAAGGACGACGGCGCCGGTAAGGCGGCCGCCGGTCAGCCGGCACCGGCCGGTCGTCCGCGGTCCGGGCGCGGTATCCCGTTCGACGGGCTGACCGAGGAATGGCGGATCGTCGGCAACATGGAGGTCAGCGGTCGGCTATCCGACGCCCTCAACAAGCGCGAATCGATCACGATCTCCGACGTCCAGTGGGCACCGATCGATGGTTCCGAACCGCTTGCCGCGGCGCCCGGGCTCAAGGCCGTCGATCCCTACGACCTGATCATGGTGCTCGCGAGCGAGACGTCGTTGCCGCCGCTGAACGATGAGGAGCGCACGGCACATCGCGTCCACAAGGTGTCGTACGACGTCGCGCTCGAGGTGCCGCCGTTCCGGGTGGTCGGGACCGTGTACCTGCATCCCGGGTCAGAGCCTGAGCGGCTCCTTGACCGCGCGACCGAGATGTTCGTCCCGGTCGTGGAGGCGACGGCGTACCTCGATGGGAACGCCGTCGCGCCAGAGATGGACGCGATCCTCGTGAACCGCTTCTACCTGCGCGGGATCGAGCAGGTCGATCGCCGGACGGGCGAGCGCCACCAGAAGCTGCCGGGTGCCCCGCTCGGCGGCGTCAGCTGGCAGGACCGGTCCAGGTAGACGCGCCGCTACGGCCACGCCTCGGCCTTCGATGCATATTTCGGACCGCCCGGCGGGCTATCGCAGTTTGATGCAGCTCGCCTGCATCACGGGCGGTGGCCGGGCCCGGGTGGCGGGGTTAGGCGCGGCTGGGCGCTGCTACGCGCGGTCTCTTCGCGTGCTCGGATCGTCGGTCATGCAGCCGAGCTGCATCACGACGAAACCGACCCGCTGTGGCCGGATATGTGCATCACGCCGAGGGAGCGGACGACACGCCAAGAGCGTGACCCAGCGTCCCCCCCGGCGAGGTTTACGCTCGGGCGGTCGTCTTCGCGCGGTTGAACAGCGCGAACGGGACCTTGACCGGCGGCGGTGCGGCCGGTGTACCCAGCACTCGGTCGGCCAGGGCGTCGAAGTCTTCGGTGATGCGCTCCTTCGGGAACATCTCGCTCACCGTCCGACCCTCGTTCGCGGCCCGCACGAACAGCAGGCCACCCGACCGGAGCAGGGCGGTCGCCGGCATCCCGACGGTCCGCTCCATGTCGGCGACCGAGACCCCACTGTTGGCGCGGTTGATCACCAGCGCCAGGCGATCGCGGACACCGAGCTCCTGCGCGTAATCGGCTAGCTGGACCGCCGCCCGGATGGCCGGCACGTCCGGTGTCACAGGCACGAGGATCTTGTCGGCGATCGCGAACATCGCCTGGTTGAGCCGGCTGTACGACGGGTGCAGGTCGATCACCACGAAGTCGAAGCCTCGGCGAGCCGCATTGATCGCGTCGGCGACACGCTCGGGCTCGAGGACGTCCGTGTCGAGGGGAGAATTCGTCAGGGACGCGACGCGCATCCCGGACGGATGAGCGGATGCGATCTCGGAGAGGCCCTCGCGCGGGCCGCCCTCGGCCTGATCGTGCCACGAGTCGGCGAGCGTCCGAACACCATCGATGCCGAGCGACGTCGTGACGTGGCCGGTCACGGTATCGGCGTCGACGAGCAGCACGTTGTGGCCACGCCGGCCCTGGAGGACGGACGCGAGGTTCGTCGCGATCGTCGTCTTGCCGACGCCGCCCTTCGGGTTGAAGACGACGATGACGGTCGCCCTAGAGCTCCAGCCCTCGGTCTCGATCGGCCCGCCCTGGAGGACCGGCCCCGAACCGTCGTCCACGGTCTGGCTGCGGATGCACATCGCCTCGACGCGCCAGCGCAGCGACTCTGCCGAGTAGGGTCGGCTGAAGTACTCGTCCTCGACGTCACCGCCGCCCACGTCCATCCGGGCGAGTGCCCTGTCGGACATGACCATCAGTGCCGGGATCTGCCGCCCGTTGTCGCGGAGCAGCGAGTAGTACTCGAGCGACTGGTCGAGATCCGTCTCCCCGTCGAGGATCGCGACGGCGACGTCACGCCGGCTCGCGAGGAGGGCCTCCAGCTCGTCGGGGTGATTGACGGTCGCGACGGTGAATCCTGCCGCGCGAAGCTCAGCCGAGACCGGCGTGGCTTCGCTCGCAGGAAGGGCGACGGCGATGGCCGGACGGGCCACGATGTCAGCCCTCCGATTCGGGGTCGCGCGCTGCGACGGTCAGCTCGCCAAGAGCCTCGTTCGTGACGCGGGCCGAGAAGCCCGGAAGGGTCGTTATGCCCCCACTGAGGTCGAGTG
>DASSZA010000032.1:0-9224 GCA_035703005.1 Candidatus Limnocylindrales bacterium
GGGAAGAGACCGATAGCAGCTACCGGATGCTTGTCACGCAGGACTTGATCGATACATTCCCGACAGCGGCTTCAATCCCAACCGAACGCTGGGTGGAATTGCAGACATAACTCACCTTATCGGAAGTGATGTTGAGGGCGAGAAGGCGGCGGCCCTCACACGTCGAGTGGCGGCAGGCCGTTGCTCCCGAGGATCTGTGAGATCTCGCCTCCGTGGTGGATGTCGTGCTCCAGCACGTGGTAGATGACCCAGCCGCGGCTGAGCGCCCGTGACTTGCGTTCCACTGTGACAGCGAGGTCTTCGAGGCCCCAACGCCGCAAACACTCGTCCACGAGGCTCCAGGACCGTTCGAGGCCGTCGACGAGCTCCGCGGCGGTCCTTGGGCGACTCTCGTCGTCCTCCCAGCCGGCGTCCTCGAGGGACACGCCAGGGACCGTCGATCGCTCGACGCGGAACATGTCTCGAACGGCCGGGTCGCCTTGGCCGAGCACGTCGTGGAACCAGTACGCGCGCGTCCCCGCGATGTGCGCGGCGAGCTGCCAGACGGCCCATTGATGCGGCGCCGTCCGGAGCGCGAGCTGCTCAGGCGTGAGATCGCGAAGCGCGGCGATCAGGAGTTGCTGGTGACCGGCCCAGCCCTCGTGGAACTCGGCCAACCCCGGGGGATACATGCGCCGATCATAGGGGTTCCGCTAACCGCACGGATGTTCTAGATCGTCGCCTTAACCCCGGTACTCGCTGATCTCGAACAGGTGCCCGTCCGGGTCGCGGAAGAAGCAGCGGGTCTCACCGCCGTGGGTCGTGGGCGGCGTCAGGAACTCCGCTCCTCGGCCTCGAAGCTCCCCATACGCCGCCTGACAGTCCGCGACCCGCATGGTGAACAGGTTGTCGCGCAGATCCGGATCAGCCGGCGGCTCGAGCGTGACGGTCGGTTTGTCGTCGGTCGGACCGCCGCCCGTGACGATCAGGATCCACGCGTTCCCGAGACTCAGTACCACCGACGTCCCGCCGTACTCGCCGTACAGGGTCGCTCCGAGGACGTCCAGGTACCACCGCTTCGAACGTGCGAGATCGGACACGACGAGGATGCTCGTGACAGCCAGATCGGCGGGTGGGAACGCGGCCATTGCGCGATGGTACGTGGCGGGAGACCCGGCGAGACGACGCAGGCGAGCCTTCTGCGGGGGCCCGCCTCGCATCTGTCGGGGCTGCTCCGGAAGGGACCCCTCCCCTACGGCGTCTCGATCTGGGACCAGGGCTCGCGGTCGAGCGCAGCCTCGAAGTCGGCCCTCGTGTGCACCGGCTCACCGTGCGACACGAGGACGTGCTCGAAGGGCAGCTCCAGGAGAGCACGCAGCGCGGGTAACGTCCGCGTTTCGAGGAATGGCGTCGACCAGACCCGCAGCACGCCGCCGGGCGCGGTCATCGCGTCGGCGAAGACGAGCGCACGCTGCTCGGGAAGGTAGAGCGGCGTCTCCATCGCCTCACGTCCGTCGTAGACCGCCCGCAGACCGCCGGGCAGCGTGTCGTCAGGCCGGACCGGCGTGAGCGCGACCTTGGGAACGTCCTGCGCCCAGAACAGCCACGGTCCATATGCCGGGATGTCGTACCAGTGCACGAACAGGTCGACGTCCCGCACGTGATCGGGCTTCAGCACCACCACTCCGGTCGGTCGACGTGCCTCCAGCCGGTCGTAGACGTCGCGCGCGCTCGGAGGCGGCGCGAGCGGGTCGAGCAACAGCGTCTCCCCGCCCGACTCGACCACCCACGACGACACCTCTGGTTCCCAGTCGTCGCCGTCGCGCCATTCCCAGTGGCGCTGGCGCCAGAGCCATAGCCCCGGTGCGATATCGCGCAGCTCGACGGTGCGCTCGATGTCGTTCGATGCCATCGACCCAGCCTACGACGCGCAGGCGAACGCGAAGTAGATCGGGATGTCGAGCCCGATGTGGATCGCGATCGGGATCAGCACCCTCCCCCGCTTCGGTCAGACGTTGCTGCCGGTGATGATGACGAGCGCCGCGCCCTCGGTCGGCGGTGACCGGAGCGACCGCGATCGGCGGGAGGACCCCGGCGTCGATGGCGTCGGTCAGTTCCACCCCGAGCGTCGCGGCACCCGTCGAGATGCGCGGGTCGTCGCCGTCGACGAGGATCTCGGCGCCGTGCTCCGCTGCGAGCGGGTGGACCGCGGCAGCGGCTCAGGCGCCGGCCCGCGCCCGGAGCCGGTCCAGGAAAGTGGCCGCGGCTGCCGGATCCGGATAGGTCACCGCGCGGCTCCGCAGCGCCGCCGCGGTCGCGGGCGTCGTGGCCGGGTCATCGGCGAGGAGCCCCGTCAGGCGATCGAGTGCGGACGGGCTCATCGCGACCGGCGCGCCCGTGAAGTCGACCTTCGCGGGGTCGACCGCGAAGACGCTCAGACCCGCCACCACTGGACGACCGCTCGCGTTGACGGACTCGAACGAGCCTGACGTCAGGAGGGTGAACCCGTGCTCCGGTCGGAGGGCGGCGAGGAGAGCCGGGACGCTCGTGTTCGGTCCCGTAAGGTGGACGTAGTAGGCGATCTTCGTCGCGATGACCGATCGGGCGAAGTCGCGGGCCCGGAACACGTAAAACTCGCGTTCCCGACGGGACGTATCGACGGCGAGCCAGTCGTCGACCGGTGGCCCCTTGAAGCTCGCCAGTCCCAGCGGCGACGTCGGGTCGACGACCGCGAGCGACTGGCGGATCTGGACGAGCGGGTTCCGCCCGGCCAGGTCGACGGCGGTCTCGTAGCCCAAGTACGACCCGAAGCCGATCTTCGCCCCGGCGGGGATGTTCGCCTCGATCCAGGCCGCCGTCGCGGCCACTGCCTGGCCCTTGGCGTCCCCGGGCGGTCCCTGCCGAGTCCGCACTGCATTGACCGCCAGCGCCGTCGACGAGACGACGAGGGCCACGATGAGCAGCCCGACCAGCCCCAGGCCCAGGCGGCCGGACGCAGGGCGGGCGCCGCTCGGCTCGCGGGCCGCCGGCCCGGCGGTCCCGGTCGCGGGCCGCTCGGGATCGATCGGGCCCCAGTCGGACGGCGACCAGCGCCAGGCGGCGGCGAGCCCGACCGCCAGACCCGCCGAGCGACGCTGACGCGCTAGGGCGATCGCGGCCCCGATCCAGCCGGTCGCCGCAAGGACGAGCAGGAGCCCGATCTGGGCCAGATAGTTGCGCGGGGGCTCGCCGACCGCGATTACGAGCATCACGAGTGGCGCGCTGCAGACGAGGCTCAGGACGATGCCGTCGAACCATGCCGCCGCGTCGCGCCCGAGCCGCTGGCGCACGACGAACGCGACGAACACTCCGAGTCCAATGGCCCCGATGAGGGGCAGGCCCACGCTCGGCAGCCACGTGTCGAGGTAGAGCCGGTACTGGCCCAGCGACACGAGGCCGACGCCCTTCAGCTCGGAGTTGCGGTCGAAGAAGACGACGAACGCGGCGAACCAGGACGCTGCGAGGCACCACGCGAGGATCTGCCGCGAACGCGGTGCGACGCTCGACGGGACGACTCGGCCGATCCGCGCCGCAGCGCGCCGGGCGGTGGGACGCGACGCGAGCCACGGCGCGGCCAGGCCGACGGCGACGAGGATCGCGACGCCGGCGTACAGGGGCACGAGCAACCGATCCGACGCGCCCAAGCGGTAGACCTGGTGGGTGTAGCTCGCGAACAGGACGAACCACCACGCGGTGCCGACCGCGGCCACGAGGGCGGTCGCGGCCGCCAGCCGGGCGATCGCGGCAAATGGGCGGCCGATCAGGATCGCGAACAGGAACGGGACTGGCGCGACCGGCAGCGCGATCTCCTTGACGAGGAACGCGATCGCGACGAGGACGCCAGCGGCGATCGCCCGGGGGATCGAGTCCCGCCTGACGGCGTCCATCCCGACGGCGAGATAGGCGAGGACGAGGAACGCGATCGGGACGTCGAGACGCGCGGTCCGGGTGAGGTCCTGGAGGTACGGTGTGGCGAGGTAGGCCACGACGGCCAACGCCCCGACGAGCGGCCGGATCCGGGCGCCGAACCAGCCGACGAGGAGCAGGACGCCGGCGCCCGCGATCGCGTCGAGGAACTGGCCCCACGCGAACGGATCGATCCCGAACCAGACGTCGGGAGCCGCGAGGACGATCGGCCAGAGCGGCGAATGCGGGGTGAACACCGCGCCGAACACCGTCCGCGGCCCGTCCCCGGCGAGCATGCTGTAGCCGATCCCCAGGTACTTCGCCTCGTCGAACGAGCGGAAGTACGGACCGGCGAACAGGATCAGACCGATGAAGACCGCGACGGCGGCCCCGACCACCTGCCCGGACAGGCGGCCCTCAGGCCGAGGAGCGATTCGCACCGGACCATGGTAATAGGCAAGTCGGCTGCCGCCGCCGATCCCGTCGGAACCGAGTCTGGGCGGCCTGACCGACGAGCGCCGGGCCCGTGCCCATCACTCTCCCCGACCAGCCCATCAGCGCGCCGCGGTAGATGACCTCGTTCATCACGCCGTTCGATACCGCGAACACGAGCGCCGGCACGAGGGCGCCGATCAGGATCGTGTACGACACGTCGCCGAAGAACGGTCGTGCGAGGTACGGACCGAGGATCAGCGCGATCGGTCCGGTGACGAGGAAGCCGAAGATCGCCCACGGCAACCGGCGCCGCGCAGGCAGCCGCAGATAGAGGGCCGTCGGGACGGCTCGGAGCACGATCGCTACCGCGACCAGCGACAGCAGGACGATCGGCACGAGCCAGCGCGCAAGGTCGCGCCAGTCGAACGGGAGGTTCCGCGTCACGGCCATGCGCGGGCTTTCGGTCAGACGTTGCTGCCGGTGATGATGACGAGCGCTGCGCCGTCGGTCGGCGGTGACTGGAGCAGACCGGCCCACGAAGCCCCGGCCGCGCCCTCCACGGTGATGCCGAGCGCCTCGGTCAACTCGGCCTGCGCCTCGTGGAGTGCCTCGTCGCTCACCGTTTGCATCGCGTCGACGCGGCCGAACATCAGCTCGACCGCCCGCGGCACTGCGATCCTCGAGGCGATCCCGTCGGCATAGGTGTCGACGTGGTCGCCGTCGATCGGTCGTCCGGCGGCGAACGACCGCGTCATCGCGTCGGCGCCCGCCGCCTGCACGCCGACGACCCGGGTACCAGGCGAGGCGTGCCGGAACCACGAGCCGACACCATCGATCAGCGCACCATTCCCGACCGGGACCGAGGCGACGGCGATCGGCGGGAGGACCCCGGCGTCGATGGCGTCGGTCAGTTCCACCCCGAGCGTCGCGGCACCCGTCGAGATGCGCGGGTCGTCGCCGTCGACGAGGATCTCGGCGCCGTGCTCCGCTGCGTAGCGCTCCGAGGCGCCACGCGCGTCATCGAAGTCTTCTCCATCCTCGATGACAGTGGCTTCGAGCGCGCGCATCCGCGCGACCTTGCCGCGGTTCGCATGGCGTGAGGTGAACACGACGGCCGGCACACCGAGCGCGCGAGCGGCATACGCGACGCCCTGACCGAAGTTCCCGGCCGACGCCACGACGATCGGACGGTCGGGTCCGATCCTCCCCTCCCCCGCCAGGCCATGGACGGCTATCCACGTCCCACGCCCCTTGAATGAGCGGATCGGGTTCACGGTCTCGACCTTGACGACGACCGGTACGCCGAGTCGCTGGCTGAGGCCAGAGTGGACGTACTGGGGTGATCGCGTGAAGGCCGCGTCGATGGCGGCCGCCGCGTCGCGGATCGCGTCGGCGGTGAGTTCGGGGATCTCGAGCATCGGCAACTCCGTCGTCATGCGGTCAACCGCCGAGCTTCGGCAGGAGCGGCTCGAGGTACGGCGCGAGCGCGCGCGCGAAGGGCGTCGTCATGTGGTGGCCGTCGCGGTACACGAGGACCTTCCCGATGACCGCTGGACACGGGACCGTCGGGCAGAGCCAGGCCGTCGGGTCGATGAACGTCGCGCCGGTCTCGCCACTGACCGTCCGCTCGGTCGCCGTCCACGCAGGTGCGATCGCTTGCGACAGCGGCGTCGCGCACGCGAGCGCGTTGTCGAGATGATCCGACACGCAGACCGGTGCGTCCTTGGCCGGGCGGGGCGTGTCGCCGATGACGACGAGATGGTCCGTGAGCCTGCGGAGCCCGTCGAGCGAGCGCTCGAGCCCCGTCGCCCAGAGATCCTCACGGTCCGTGTACGGGACCGGGGTGCCGTCGACCCACAGCTGCCCGATCCGGCTGTCGGAGACGACGACCATGGCGGGCTTCTCGCGGCTGATCCGGTCGAGTACCGCCGCTCGCCAGGTGTCGCACTCGGTGTACTCGCGCTTGAGCGTGCCGTTGTAGACGGCGACGTCGGCGACCGGGCACGCGGACTTCGTCAGCGACACGAGCCGCCAGTCCTGCTCATTCGCAAGGCGCTGGAAGGTCGGGAACCAGTGCGCAGCGTGCGAATCTCCGATCAGGAAGACCGTCTTGCCGTCCTTGCGCCCGTAGACGCAGGTAGGCGGCGCGACCTCCTTCCATTCCGCATGACACTCGTCGGCGTAGATGACGGGGAGGTCCTGGCGGACCGTCGCGAGCGGCGGGACGAGGTCCACCGGCACCGGACCTGCGGGGGTCGGGGCGAGGGTCGGCTCGGCGGATGGCGTCGCGGGCGCGTTCGTCGCAGTCACGATCGCGCTCGACGGGAGGGGCGTCGGCAGATCCAGGTCCACGGCGGCGCTCCCGGTGGCGTTGCCGATCGACCCGGCCACGGCCGGCGGGCCGGCTGTCACGCCGAGTCCGAGCGACACGGTGGCCACGACGACGCTGGACGCGAGCGCGACGCCGATCGATCGGGATGGCCGCAGCTTCGCGACGCGACCATGCCGGATCGGGTCTTCGATCCAGCGGCGGCTCGCCTCTGCGAGCACGAATGTCAGCGCGACCAGCCCGAGCGTCGCGGGCCAGGGCAGCTCGCTGCCGACCGCGGCTGCCGGCAGCACGAGCAGCGGCCAGTGCCACAGGTACAGCGAGTACGAGATGCCGCCGATCCAGCGCATCGGCCGGATCGCGACCAGGCGCGACACGCGGTTCAGTGGCTGCCGGATCCCTCCGGCGATCACGAGCGCCGCCCCGAGGACCGGCAAGAGCGCTGCGGTCCCCGGGAACGGCGTATCCGTGTCGAACACGACCGCCCCGATCAGGATCGATGCGAGGCCCGCGCCGACCGCCACGGTCGCGAACGATGTCGGCAGCCGCGACAGTCGGGTGACCCCGATGGCAAGGGCGGCCCCGGCGGCGAGCTCCCACGCTCGGGCCGGGAGCAGGAAGAACGCCAGCGGAGCGTCGCTCTCGGTCCACGCGATACCGAGTGCGAAGGACAGCAACGCGACGATCGCCACGACGAGCCCGATCCGGCGGATGTCGGTCCGGCGACCCGCGACGACCAGCAACAGCGCCGGCCAGAACAGGTAGAACTGCTCCTCGACGCCCAGCGACCAGAAATGAAGCAACGGCGAGGGATCGAGCTCGGCCTGCAGGTAGTCCGTGGCCTGGGCGGCGAAGCGTATGTTGCTGACGTAGAGCGCGGCGGCGGCGCCGTCGGCGGCGACGTCGGGGACACGCAGCGGCGGCAGGACGATAGCGGACGCGATGACCGTGAGCGCGATGACGACGAGCGCAGCAGGCAGGAGGCGTCGCAGCCGGCGAGCGTAGAACGCCACGAGATCGACGCGCCCCGTCGCCTGAAGCTCGCGGACGATCAGGCCGGTGATCAGGAAGCCGGAGACGACGTAGAAGACGTCGACACCGATGTAGCCCCCAGGGAACCCCGGGATCCGTGCGTGATACGCGAGCACCAGGAGGACGGCGACGGCCCGCAAGCCTTCGATGTCGGGACGGAACGGGGCGCGTCCGTCGCTCGGGGGGGGCGATGCCACGTCCGGCATGGTACCCGCTCGCCGGCGCGCTCCCGCAGTCACTCGGGCGCGGACACGAAAACGCCCGAAGGAACTTGGTCCGCTGTTCTCAGTCACGATGTAAACACCGTGACCGCAACTTGCGATCCGAGCCCCTTCGGGCAACGACTACGTTACCGGGTCGCGCCGCGGCTGGGAACCGAGTTATCCACGAGTTTCACGTTTCGTGGCGCGATTCCGGGGCGACTATCCACGAGGAATCCACGAACCTGTCTGGAGGTTTCGGTGTATGGATCCGTCCAGGCCCCAAAGGCACCAGACGCCGGACAAGCAAATGCCCGAAGGAACTCGATCACTAGATGCTCCGACCAATGTAAACACCGGTCAGATCACTAGATGTTCGTGCCCCTTCGGGCAGACAGAACGATACGAGGCGCGCCGTTACGTCGACAAGGTACTTATCCACGACTTTCATCGCAGACGTGCGGTTCTTGGCGCCCGTTGTCCACACCCTTCCCACAACGGCGTCGCGTGCGCGATCCCGCCGATCCCTCAGACTTCGAGCGGCCAGGAGACCTCGTCGAGCAGGATCGGCCGTCCGTCGTTCGAGACCGTGAGCCGCCGCTCTTCCGAGCCGTCGATGTCGTGGAGATGCCACCCGTGGGTCCCGATCCGTTCGACGCGCCAGCGCGCCGGGCGGGGCTCGAGCTCGTCGTCGACGTAGACGAGGTCCACTGTCGCGGCTGCGCCGACGACCATCCGTTGCGCGAACCTGCGGATCCCGATCGTGGCCGATGCCGGAGACGCCACGACGAACAGTTGATGCTCTGGGCTCCATGGGAACGCGAGGTGACGGATCCCGGCCGGCGTGACCACGTTCCCGTGTAGCGCCGAGTCGTCCGACTCCGGATGGAGTGTCAGCAGGCCGGAACGTGTCGTCATCTCGAGGCGGGTCGGTCGACCGTCGGTCGACGCCTCCAGCAGCAGGGCGCGGACCAGCTGGCCTTCGCGCTCGATCGACTCTCGCCAGCGCGTCCCACGCCCACCCTCGGCTTCTGACCACGTGATGAGGTCACCGAGCGGGTTCCGGGCGTGACCTCCGCGACGGACCCGCGCCATCCCGATCGCGGCCCTTGTCAGCCGCTCTGTCGCGCGGCGACTGCCGAAGCCGTCCCGGATCCGTCCATCGCGTCGGCCCAGCGTGCAGCCGCCGCTTCGAGCTCACCGGCCAGCGACGGAGCCACGCGGCCGCGGATCGCGACATCTCGCTCGCGATATTCGATGTCCACGGTGCCCCGCTCTCGGACGCGTGCGAGCAGTTCACCGGC
>DASSZA010000050.1:0-7134 GCA_035703005.1 Candidatus Limnocylindrales bacterium
TCCTTCGGGAAGTCGATCCGTCCGTCCGGCCGGATGGGCCAGAACGGGTTCCAGGCCACCTCCCAGTGGTGTCCGTCCGGATCGGCGAAATAGCCGGAGTAGCCGCCCCAGTCGGTCTCGACCGGCGGTTTCACGATCGCCGCTCCTCGCGCGCGGAGCGTCGCGAAGATCGTGTCGACCTCATCGTGCGAGCGTGCGTTGTACGCCAGGCCGACAGCCTCGAATCCGCCGCCGGTCGATGGGTCCACGCCGATGTCGGCCGCCAGGGAGACGCGGCGCCACAGGGCAAGGATGAGGCCGCCCAGGTCGAAGAAGGCGACGTCGTCTTCGACGACCGACGCGGGCGTCCAGCCGACGACATCGCGATAGAAGGCGACCGCGCGGGACAGGTCGTCGACGCCGAGGGTGATCAGCGTGACGCGCGGCTCCATCCGCTCATCGTACGGAGAGGGCGCGAAAACGACGACCCCCCGTTGGAGGGACGGGGGGTCGTCGCAGGTCATCGAACGAAGCTGAAGGGAGGAGGCCTCAGCTCCGGTAGGAAGAGTCGTCGAGCGCCGGGAACATCCAGCCGCGGTTGTCCAGCGGCATGGCCAGCGAGGCCTTGAACCGCGACGCAACGGAGCGGATCCGGTCGACGGCCGACGGCCGGCCGACGTTGGCCCGACGCTGCTTGGCGGAGTCCTCGATGATCTCTTGCAGATGGGCGTTCACGTACCCGATCGCCAGTGCGTTCATGCCTATTCGCTCCTTTCTGCGTCACCGGATCCGTTCCGGTCTGCGCAGGCAGAGCATCCCGCTGCGGCCGTTCGGTCGATATCGACGTGCGATGCCGAATCGACATCGTCATCCGTCCATGCGCGACGGCCGCCTCAACCGTCGAGCGCCGGGTCCTCGAACACGGGCTGACCGCCCACGAAGGTCCCGACGACCCGGGCGTCCGAGATCGGGCCGCCGCCTCTGTCGAAGAGGTCGCGGTCGAGGACCGCGAGATCGGCGAGCTTGCCGACTTCGAGCGTGCCGGTGTCGGCGTCCAGGTGGTTCACGTAGGCCGACCCGTTCGTGAACCCGGCGAGCGCATCGATGAGGTCGAGTCGCTCTTCCGGGATGAACACCGGGCGGTCGCCGGCATACCAGCTCGCGTTTTGGCGTTCGACAGCGAGATGCATCTCCCAGATCGGATTCGGGCTCGACACGCTCCAGTCCGAGCCCATGGCGATGACCGCGCCGGCTGCCCGGAGGGAACGGAACGGGTACTGCCACGTCCAGCGGTCGCCGATGAACGGGACGGTGAGGACGTCCATCTGGTCATCGTGACCCGCCCAGAGCGGCTGGGCATTCGCCGCGACATCGAGCTGACGGAATCTCGGGATGTCATCGGGATGGATGACCTGGATGTGAGCGATGTGGGGCCGCGTATCCGACGGACCGTTGGCACGTCGCGCGGCCTCCACGGCGTCGAGCGAGGCCCGTACCGCGCGATCGCCGATGGCGTGGAAGTGCGGTTGGAAGCCGAGGGCGTCCAGCTTCGGGAGCCACGTCGCCAGCCCATCGGGGTCGATCTGCAGGAGGCCACGATTGCCGGTCGGCGCGCCATGGCGGTCGAGATACGGCTCGAGCATCGCCCCGGTGAAGTTCTCGAGGACGCCGTCCATCATCAGCTTGACGCTGGTCGCCTGGTACCGCCCGATCGAGGTCGACGTACGGCGCTCGACGAACTCCTCGATCTGATCGGCGCCTCGATGGTGGTCCCACCACATCGCCCCTACCACCCGAGCCGTGAGCTCGCCACGACTCGCGAGCGCGACGTAGGCGCGCTCCTCCGCGTGCGGCTCGACGATCGCGTCCTGCCATGCCGTGATCCCGAAGCCGTGCAAGTGCCGTTGGCCGAGGCGGAGGGCCTCTTCGAGCTCAGCGGGCGTGTCGTCGGGGAGCAGGCGCGTCACGAGATCCATGGCGCCCTCGTGCAATGTCCCCGACGGCGTGCCGTCGGCGTCTCGTTCGATCCTGCCGTCGCTGGGATCCGGCGTGTCCGCACTGATCCCGGCCAGCTCGAGCGCCTTCGAATTGACCCAGGCGCCATGACCGTCGCGATTGGTCAGGAACGCCGGCCGGTCCGGCACGATCCGATCGAGCTCCTCGCGGCGCGGCGTCCCGCCTTCGAAGGCCGCCATGTACCAGCCACCGCCGCGGATCCACGGCTCGTCGGGGTGCGATCGCGCATAGGCCTCGATCACATCGAGCTGCGGTCCTGATTGCTCGTCGGCGTGCAGGTCGCAGCGCAGCATCGCGAGCCCGCCGTGGACTGGATGGACGTGTGCGTCCTGGAAACCCGGGGTCACGGTCCGGCCACGAAGCTCGATGACCCGGGTTCCGGAGCCGATCAGGGCCCGGACACCTGCGTCGTGGCCGACGCCCACGATCCGTTCCCCTCGGACGGCGAGGGCGGTGGCCCACGACCGTGCTGGACCCATCGTGGCGATGCGGCCACCGCGGAGGACGAGGTCGGCTGGCTGGTCGGTCGTCATGGTCGGGCAGTGTCGCAGCGCGACGCGCGCCTCAGCTGTCCATCTCGCAGCACGCGACGCGTGTCGTCAGTCCGACGGCAGCGCCCTCCGACGACGATGGCGCCCCCATCGACGAGGTGGGCCTGGTGGACTGCAGCTGAGGGTCGAAGGGGATGCCTGCGCATGACCCACCCCGACGACGTGCTTGTCATGCACGGATCCGGGAGGAGGTCGACGTGGGAAAGCGCTCCGACCCCCTTCTGCAGTCTGGAAAGCACGGTCCGTCGCAGATCGGGGCCGGCCCCGGTGCTGCCTGCGTCCTACCCTTTCCACCGGGACCAATGGGCTGTGGTGCGGGCACGCACCTCTCCACGAGCATCGCGACATGCACCGTTTCTCGCGCGCGACCCTTGTCGTGCTCGCGGCGTGTTCGGTCGTCGCATGCAGTGCGGCTTCGGGCGCACCGACGACCCTCCCGTCCGATCCGCCCGTCGCGTCCGCGTCGGCAGTTGCGTCGGCGGGGCCGTCGTTCGGACCGGCGCCAACGGCGGCACTGGGGCAGGCGCGACTGCAGCCGACAAGTGGCGCGTACTTCGGTCTGAACCTCGATTGGGGCAACGAGACCGCGCAGCAGGCGAGCGACGCGTTCGGCCATACACCTGCCGTATGGGTCCAGTTCGCGAACTTCCCGATGGACGACGCGACACGCGCGAACGTCGACGCGTTCGTCGAGCAGGTCGCGGGCGTCGGCGGGATGGCCCTTCTCACATTGGAACCGCGCGGCGGCCTGGCCGCCGTCACGGATGCGGCCGCCGCCGACCTGGGCGATCTCCTCGCCCGCGCCTGGGCCCAGCACGGCGTCCCGACCTTCGTGCGCTTCGCCCATGAGATGAACGGCTCCTGGTATCCCTGGTCACAGCAACCGGACGCCTACGTCGAGGCGTTCCAGAAGGTCGCGACCGCGGTCCACGAGCGTTCGCCGAGCTCGGCGATGGTCTGGGCCCCGAACCAGGGCGGCGGCTATCCGTTCGCCGGCGGCAAGTACACGGCGAGCGCCGGGTCCAAGGAGGCCAAAGCGCTCGACACGAACGCCGATGGCACGGTGGACGCGAAGGACGACCCGTACGCGCCGTATTACCCCGGCGACGACGCTGTCGACTGGATCGGTGTGAGCCTCTACCACTGGGGCCTCGCGTATCCGTGGGGGGAGAACGAGCTGCCTCGACCGGGCACGTTCGAGAAGCAGATCCGTGGCGTCGACACCGGGCAGCACGAGGCCGGCGCGACGATCCCAGATCTCTACAAGGTCTATGCCGACGGGCATGACAAGCCGCTAGCGATCATCGAGACCGCGATCCTGTACGACCCGGCTGCCACGTCCGGACCGTCGCAGAAGGAGCTCAAGACGGCCTGGTTCGACCAGGTCTATAGCGACGCGACGCGCACCGAGTTCCCACGGATCAGGATGCTCAACTGGTTCGAGTGGCGCAAAGAGGAGTCGGAGGTCGGCCGCGTCATCGACTGGCGCCTCGGGTCCGATCCGGCGCTAGCCCGCACGCTGCTCGACTCCGCACCGGTGGGCTGGTTGCACTTCGCCGGGGAGTGACCCGGCGCGTACGGCGCGCCGAGCCCGCACCGCGCCGGCGCCGCGGGCCTACGATGCGCCGATGGCCAACGTCGACCTCCTCCACGCCGGCTACACCGGCGAAGGCACTGCCTCATCGGTCGTGCTCGTCCGCGATGGCGACGCACTGATCGTCGCCGACCCCGGCATGGTCCGGAGTCGATCGCTCATCCTCGACCCGTTGCGCGCGCTCGGCGTCGAGCCGGAGGCCGTGACGCACGTCTTCCTCAGTCATCACCATCCGGACCACACGATCAACATCGCGCTGTTCCCGAATGCCGAGGTCGTCGACTTCTGGGCTCGCTATATCGGCGATCAGTGGCTCGACATGCCAGGTGACGGATACCACCTGTCCCCGAACGCCGAGTTGTGGCTGACGCCTGGCCACACGGACGAGGACGCCTCGCTCATCGTCCATGCCGACGACGGTGTCTATGCGATGACCCACCTGTGGTGGCACGCCGATCGCGGTCCCGAGATCGATCCGTTTGCGGACGACCAGGACGCGATCAACGCCGGGCGTCAGCGCGTCCTGGCGGTGGCCGACGTCGTCATCCCGGGCCACGGCGGCCCGTTCCGCGTCGAGCGCTAAGGCTCCTCGCCGGACCGGGCTCCCGCGCGCCGGGCCGTGATGTTCAAGCGCACGTAGTCGACCAGTGGTTCGCCGATGCGTGCGGCGACCTCGTGGATGAAGGCGTCGCGTTCATCCTCCGGGAGGCGCTCGACCTGCGGGCCGAGGGCGACGGTGCGCAGATACGCCTCGAACGGCTCGCCTGGTTCGAAACGTGTCGGTTCCTCGGTGAGCCAGCATCGGATCTCGTTGTAACCGGCCGCGGCGAGCCGCCGTTCCGTGTCTTCCGGCGTCTCGTAATGCGCCGGCCCGAGCCAGCCGTCGCCGATGCTCGCGACGGCGCGCTTGATCCGGCTGATGTTGCCGAACCCGCCGCACTGGGCGACGAGCCAGCCCCCGGGTCTCGTCACCGCGGCGAGGTTGCGGAACAGGGCGTCGTGGTCGGGGACCCAGTGGAACGTCGCCGTGGACAGCACCGCGTCGACCGAGCCATCGATCGGCAGCGGCTGCCCCAGGTCGGCAACGACGTAGTCGATGCGGTCACCGAACCGCGCCAGTCGTGACCGGGCCGCCTCGACCATCGCGGGCGAGCCATCGAGCGCGATCACGTGACCATCGGGCAGCAGCTCGGCGAGCTTCTCCGTGACGCGGCCGGTGCCGCAGCCCGCATCTATCACGCGCTCGTCGCCCGTGAGCGGGAGCCGCCCGAGGACGTCAAGGCCCCACCGGGTCATCGGGTCGGCCACGCGGTCGTACGTTCGAGCGTCCCAGTCGCGGGGCATCATGTCGTCACGGGCTCGTGCGCGGCTTGCGGACGCGGCTCTCGTAGACCGAGCCAGGACACGACGCCGCCGATCGCGACGAGCCCGGCCGCCACCGCCATCGCCTGGTGGAACGCGTCGATCGAGGCGTGGGCCGCGGCGACGACCTGGTCCGGCGTGGGCGACCCGTGGGGCGGGTTGAGCGGCGGGAACGCGCTTCGGACGGCGGCCGAGCTGGTGTCGAGATCCGGCGCCAGTGTCGCGAGCGCCGCATAGAACGTGCCGCTCACGGCGACGAAGATCAGCGCGCCGAGCAACGGCTGCCCGACCCGCGCGATCGCGTTGTTGATCGCCGACCCGAGGCCCGAGAAGCGTTCCGGGATCGACCCCATCAGCGTGTTGGTGAGCGGTGCGACCACGTTCGCGATCCCGAGCCCGAACAGGATGGTCGCGGGGAGCACATCGACGAAGAACGCGGGCGGCGGGATCAGGCTCCCGGGTGTTCCCACGGTGGCATGCCACGCCGGTGACGTCGCGGGCAGCCGCGTGAACCACAGCAGCCCCGCGGTCATCAGGGCGGGACCGAGCGTCAAGAAGCGTCGTGCTCCGGCGCGAGCGGCGAGCGTCCCGATCCTCGTCGAGAGCGTGATGAGGCAGATGCTGATCGGCAGCACCGATACGCCTGCCGCCAGGGCCGTGTACCCGAGGGCGCCCTGAAGGGTGATGCTCAGGTAGCTCAACATCACGTACAGGCCGCCGTAGACGAAGAACGTCATCAGATTGATCGTCGTGAACACCCTCGACCGGAACAGCCCGAGCGGGACGAGGGGGTCGCGCCGCCGCGCCATCAGGAACGGGAAGGCGATCAGCGCCGTCAGGCCCACCGCGATCGACGCCCACGCGACGGGGTCCTGCCACTCGTGCTGACCACCGCGGATGACCCCGAAGGACAGCCCGCCGACGGCGAGGGCGGCGACGGCCGCTCCGAGCCAGTCGAATCGCCGCCCTGTGTCGTCGCGGCTCTCGGCGACGTGGCGAAGCGTGATCGTCAGCGCGACCGCGAGGATCGGGACGTTGATGAGGAACGCGATCCGCCAGCCGATCGTGTCGACCAGCAGCCCGCCGAGCAGCGGACCGAGGAGCGCCACGGTCGATGTCGCCGAGGTCCAGAGCCCGAATGCCCGGCCGCGCTGGGGCCCCGGGAACGTCTGGGTGATGATCGACAGGGCGCCCGGAACCATGAGCGCACCGGCCGCGCCCTGGAGGAGCCGCGCGATCACGAGGAACTCCAGCGTCGGCGCGAGACCGCACAGGCCCGATGTCAGGGCGAACCCGGCGAGACCGATCGCGTAGACCCGCCGTCGACCATAGTGATCGGAGAGGGCCCCTGCGAGGATCAGCAGCGCGGCGAGGATGGCGAGGTAGCCGCTGATGACGTAGGTCTGGCCTTCGAGGACACCGACGAAGGTGGCGGGCAATTCGCGCCCGATCCGGGGCAATGCCGCGTTCACCACGGTGCCGTCGAGGAACACCGCGCCAGATCCGATGATCGTCGCGACGAGGGTCCAGCGCTGGCGCGACGTCATCGCGGCAGTGTCGCAGATAGACTCTCCGCGCTATGCCCGGGCCAGTGGCACTCGTAGGTGCCGGTGAGTTCCTGCCGACGATGTC
>DASSZA010000112.1:0-9321 GCA_035703005.1 Candidatus Limnocylindrales bacterium
GACCGACTGTAGCGCGTCGGCGATCAGGTTGACGGCGACGACACAGGTGGCGATGGCCAACGCCGGGAAGAACGTCGGCCACCACTTGCCGGAGATCATGTTGGTGTACTCGTCGCTGACGGTTAGGCCCCAGTCCGCCGACGGTGGCTGGATGCCGACACCGAGGAACGACAGCGTGGCGATCGTGAAGATCGCGTACCCGAAGCGGACCGTCAGCTCGACCACGATCGGGCCGAGGACATTCGGGAAGATCTCGCGCGTGATGATGTACGGCCCCGATTCACCGCGCAGCTTGGCGGCCGTCACGTAGTCGAGCTGACGTTCGGCGATGACCGCCGATCGCACGGTCCGGGCGACGATGGGCGTGAACAGGATCCCGACGACCAGGATGACGACCTGCGTCGACGAGCCAAGCACGACCAGCGTGAGCAGCGCGACGAGGATCACTGGCAGCGACAGGAACGCCTCGACCACGCGGCTGATCGCGTCGTCGACCAAGCCGCGGTAGTAGCCCATCGTCAGGCCGACGAGCGTCCCGGCGACCACGCCGAGCAGCGCGGCGATCGGCGCCACCAGCAGGACGTCCCGGGCACCGACCATCACACGAGACAGGACGTCGCGACCCAGCCGGTCTGTCCCGAACCAGTGCTCAGGGCTCGGCGGGAGGTGGCGACGCGCGAAGTCGTTGAACGGGTCGTATGGGGTGATGTTGGTGCCACCGATCGCACAGAACGCCCAGACACCGAGGATGATCAGGCCGATCAGGAACCCAGGCTTGCGGAACAGGACCGCCAGGGCCTCTCGACGCGCCTGCGAGCGCTCCGAGCGGACGGCGCCGGCGGGCGCTCCAGCGGCAGGAGCCGGGGTGACAGTCGCAGCCGCGTCCATCAGCTACCCGTCTCGAGCCTGGCGCGGGGGTTCATCCACGCGATGATCAGGTCAGCGATCAACGTCGCGAGCATGTACACGATGCCGATGACGATGACACCGGCGGTCAGCATGGGGATGTCCTTCCGCTGTGCGGCGAGCAGCATCAGCTGGCCCATGCCGTTGTAGTTGAAGATCTTCTCGACGCCGATGATGCCGCCGAACAGGTAGCCGATCTGGACACCGATGACGGCGACCGTGGGCACGAGCGCGTTCCGCAGCACGTGCCGGCGCATCGTCTGCTGCGTCGTCAGCCCCTTCATCGTGGCGGTCCGGATGTAGTCGGACTCGAGCACCGAGATCGTGCCGGCCCGCGTCATACGCGCGATGTAGCCGAAGTACACGATCGCCATGGCAAGGGCGGGCATCGTCAGATAGCGCAGGACCTCGAGCGGGCCGGCCTTCGGTGGTGGCGTCGCCAGCACGGGGAGGAGGCCGAGCTGGACGCCGACGACGACGACCAGCACGGTGCCCACGACGAACTCCGGGATCGACGACATCGTGACCCCGGCGAGGACGATCCCTCTGTCGGACGGTCTGTCCCTGTGTCTCCCTGCGTACAGCCCGGCGATGATCGCGACCGGGATCGTGAGCAGGAGCGCGTACAACGCGAGGATCCCCGAGCGGCCGATCGCGGCGAGGATGGTCGGCAGCACGGGCGTGCGGTTCTGGAACGAGTTGCCGAAGTCGAACGTGACGAGGTTCCGCATCGCGCGGATGTACTGCTCCGGCAGCGGGTCGTTCGTGCCGAGCCGCTCGTTCAGCGCGTCGACGCTTTCCTGGGGCGCGAACGGGCCAAGGATCGTCCGGCCGACATCATTCGGCAGGACATTGGCGATGATGAACACGATCGAGGCGAGCAGCCACAGCGTGACGAGCGAGAGCAGGAGCCTGCGCCCAAGCCAGCGAACCATCGGCCGACGGCGTCCTCGCGACTACCCGTTCTGGATATGAACGAGGAGGGGCGCGACGAACCGCGCCCCTCCCCTGTTGATCGCCTTACGCGACCTGTGACGCGGAGCTGAAGAACATCTGCCCGAGCGCGCTCGAGTAGATGCCCTGGTACTTCTTCGAGCTACCAGCGAGGTAGTTGTAGAAGTACGGGAGTCCGATCGGCACGTCCTCGTTGAGGATCGTCTCGATCTTCTTGCAGGCCGCCTTCTGGGCCTCGACGCCGATCGACTTCTGGAACTCCGTGAACGCGTCGTCGAACTCCTTCGAGTCGTACTGCGACGAGTTCCACACGCCCTTGGTCTTGAGGGCGGCGTTGAGGTACACGTCCGGCGTCGCGCGGTGGCCGTAGTCGACGATCCCGAGCTCCGCCGCGCCGGAGCACGGCGGGTCCTTCGGCTCGGCCGGGCACCATTGGGCGCCGTAGAACGTGTCCAGGCTCTCGACCGCGACGTCGAGGTTGAAACCGGCCTCGGCCGCGTTGCTCTTGATGAGCACTGCGAGGTCCGGGATCTCCAGCAGCTGGCCCGCGTGGAGGGTGGCGTTGATCGTCTGGCCGCCGAGAAGCGACTTGGCCTTCTCGACGTCGCGCGTCCGCTGCGGGACGCTGTCGTCGAAGTACGGGTAGATCGGGGCGATGACGTGGTCATTGCCGAGATCCGCCTTGCCGCTGAACAGCTGCTGGATCATCGCCTCGCGGTCGAGGGAGTAGGCCAGCGCCTGGCGGACTTCCTTCTTCGCGAATTGGCCCTTGTCGCAGCGCATCCAGATCTGACGGTGCAGTGCGGCGCGGGTCGCGATGACGTTCGTGTTCGCGTCCGTGAGGAGCGCTTCACCCGACAGCACATCGAACTGCACGATGCAGTCGACCTGGCCGCCCTGATAGGCGGTCACCATCGGACCGGTCTCGTCGAAGTACACGAACTCGAGTGTGTCGAGCGGTGTCTTGCCGCCCCACCAGTCCTCGTTGCGCGAGTACGTGGCGCCGGTCGCATGGTCGTACGTGTTCAGCTTCCAGGCGCCCGTGCCGTTCGGCATCGCGTCCAGCGTCGTGCCCGTCGCGTAATCCTTCGGCGTGATCACGGTCTGAGCGTTGAACACCGAGACGAGATACGGGAAGTTGCCGTTCGGGCTGAGCAGGTTGAACGTCACCGTGTTCGCGTCGGTCGCGACGGCCGACTTGTCGTCGATGACGCCCTTCAGGCCGGAGTTACCGGCTGCGACGAGACGACCCATGGTGGCGACGACGTCGTCGGCGGTGAAGGGCTTGCCGTCCTGCCATTTGACATTCTGGCGGAGCTTGAACGTCCAGACGGACCCGTCCGCGTTCGGCTCCCAGGACTCGGCGAGGCCGGGAGCGATGTCCGACCCGTTCTTGTCGAGCGTGCACAGGAACTCGAAGCACTGGGCGACGGTGCCGTAACCACCAAGGTCCTGCATGTTGATCGGGTCGACCTGGACGGGCCGCTGGATGGCCACCTTGATCGACCCACCGGTCGCAGCGGATGCGCTCTCGGAGGCACCCGCGCTCGCGCTCGCGCCGGCCGATTCGGACGCGGCCGGGGCCGATGCGCTCGGGGTGCCGCTGCTGCACGCGGCGATGACCATGCTGACGGCGGATGCCGACAGTCCGATCACAGCCCCTCGCTGGATGAATTGACGTCGGGTGATCCTTCCCTGGGCGAAGGATTCGACGAGGTCCAGCTCGACGGGCGTCGCCTTTCGACGCACGAGATCAAGCCGGGAATAGTCCATGGTGCAATCCTCCTCGACCATGTGACGGACCCGTGATGCTGTGCACCACCATCCAACCCGGACGGTCCGTGCTGGAACTCCTCCGGAAGCCTGCAAGGTAATGGCGCGTCACCCCCGCGTCAACGCGGATATGGTCGCTTCCGCGTTACAGGGCCTTCACCAGGCTGCCCCGCAGCGCGTACGGCCCGGCGTGGTCGACCCGGACGCGAACCTCGTCGCCGACCAGCGCAGCGTCAGCCGCGACATGGACGAGCTTGTTGCCGCGGGTTCGACCGGTGACGACGGTCCTCATCGGCAGACCGTCGATCCCGGCCCCGCCCTCGTCCTCGTCCTTGTCCTCGTGCTCGTGCGACCGCGCCGGCGCGACCGCATCGACAAGGACGTCGACTTCGCGACCGAGCCAGGCCCGATTGCGTTCGAGTCCGATGCGCTCCTGCATCGCGAGGAGCTCGTTCAAGCGGCGGCGTTTCACGTCCGGGGGAACGTCGTCGGCCAGCTTCGTGGCCGGCGTGCCCGGGCGGGGCGAATACGCTGCGGCGAAGACCTGGTCGTAGCGGACGTCCTCGAGCAGGGCGAGCGTCCGCTCGAACTGCTCCTCGGTCTCCCCGCAGAAGCCGACGATGACGTCCGTCGAGATCGTGATGCCGGGGACCGCGTCACGGATCAGTTGCAGCCGCTCGCGGTAGTGCTCGACGGTGTACTGGCGGCCCATCCGCCGGAGCACCGTGTCGTCGCCCGACTGGACGGGAAGGTGGAGGTGCTCGCAGACGCTCGGACAGTCCGCCAGCGCCGCGATCAGCCGATCGGACAGGTCCCACGGGTGCGACGTGACGAATCGGAGACGCGGGATCGCGGGCCGGCCATCGGCGGTCCGGATCCCGTCGATAGCGCGGATGAGCTCCGCGAGGTCGGGGCGACCGTGCAGATCCAGTCGTCGACCTGCCCAGCGTTCGGCATCGACATGCGCGAACCGTGGCTCGGGCGCCAGGTCGTGGCCGTAGGAGTTCACGTTCTGGCCGAGCAACGTCACCTCGCGGTATCCCGCCTGGGCCAAGGCGCGAGCCTCGTCGACGATGTCGTCGAACGGGCGGCTCCGCTCCGGGCCGCGGCTGAACGGGACGATGCAATAGGTGCAGGTCTTGTCGCAGCCGTAGATGATCGGCAGCCACGCGCTGATCGCCGATCCGCGCGCGACGGTCCCCTCCCCGACCGCTCGGGCACGCGTGCCGGACAGGTTGTCGGCCGCGCCGACCAGCGTCCGTCCGACGGTCGTCGTCATCCCTACCGCGCCGATCGTCCCCTGCGCCGACGCGAGTCCGAGTCGATCGACGAGCTCCGGCTCCTCGTCGGGCCGCAGGAAGAGGTCGACCGCCGGGAAGCGCCGCTGCAACCCGTCGCGCTCCGCCTCTCGGACCGCGCAACCGGTCATCACCACCCGCATCCCGGGGTTCGCGGTCTTCAGCCGAGCGAGGTGGCCCTGCCGGCCGATGACCTTCTGCTCCGCGCCTTCGCGGATCGCGCAGGTATTGATGACGACGAGGTCGGCGGTCGCGAAGGTCGCCGCTTCCTCGCAGCCGACAGCGAGCAAGCGACCGGCCATCTCCTCGCTGTCGCTGCGGTTCATCTGGCAGCCCAGCGTCCAGACGTGGAACCTCGGCAGCGCGGCCGCCTCGGGGCGGTATTCGCTGAGCCGGGCGTCCAGCGGCGCCTGAGGCGCACGTGGGTCGGCGCGCACGGGCGCGTCGAGATCGAGCATCGGAAGCGCGCGGACGAGCGGTCGCGTATCGGTCACGGCGACGTCATCCTAGCGCCGACCGGCGACGCGCCTTCCAGCCCCACCCTGGGGATGACCGGTATCCTCGAGGCTCATGGACCTCTTCGCGCTCCTCGGCGATCCCGAGACGTGGATCGCGCTCGTTACGCTCACGGTGCTCGAGATCGTCCTCGGCATCGACAACGTCATCTTCATCTCGATCCTCGTGACGCGGCTACCTGCCGCGCTGCGCGATCGCGCCCGGCGCATCGGCCTGGGTCTCGCGATGGGGATGCGCATCCTGTTGCTGCTGACGATCTCGTGGATCGTCGGCCTCACCGCACCGGCATTCACGATCCTCGGCCACGCGTTCTCGTGGCGGGATGTGATCCTGATCGGCGGCGGGTTGTTCCTGGTGTGGAAGGCGACGACCGAGATCCACGAATCACTCGAGGGCGAGGTCGCCCATCACAGCGATGCTGGCGGGACCGCGAGCTTCGGCTCCGTGATCGTCCAGATCGTGGCGCTCGACATCGTCTTCTCGCTCGACAGCGTGCTCACGGCAGTCGGCCTCGTCGACGAGGTCGCGATCATGATCGTCGCGATCGTGCTGGCGGTCGGGGTCATGCTGATCGCTTCGGGCCCGCTATCGAGGTTCGTTCACGAGCATCCGTCCGTGAAGATCCTCGCGCTGGCGTTCCTGCTTCTGATCGGTGTCACGCTGATCGCCGATGGCTTCGGATTGCACATCGACAAGGCATATATCTACGCGGCGATGGGTTTCAGCGTCTTCGTCGAGGCGCTGAACCTGCGTCGTCGGCACAAGCAGCGAGCCCTGGAGCTGCGTCCGACCTTCGTGAAGGACGAGCCCGACGGCTAGGCGGATCGGATCGTCCGGAGGACGTCTTCCCCGACCTCAGGCGGTACCCAGAGCCGGGCATGGGTCTCCGCGTACGGCCCCAGATCGCCGTGGTAGTCGCTTCCTCCGGTCATGACGAGCCCCTTGGCCCGCGCGAGCGCGGCCATCGCGTCGACGGTGGCTTGATCGAACGTCCGGTAGTAGACCTCGAGACCGCCGAGGCCGGCATCCACGAGATCGTCGAGAACGTCAGGTCGTGTCGGAGCCTCGCGGAAATGGGCGAGGACCGGGAGCCCGCCGGCGTCGCGGATCACGCGGATCGCGGCCTCCGGCCCGAGCCCCTCGCGCCGGACGTAGCCCGGGCCGCCGTGGCCGATGATCCGGCTGAACGCGTCCTCCACGCTCGTCGCGAAACCGGCAGCGATCAGGGCCCGTGCGATGGTCGGGCGGCCGAGGGCGTCGTCATCCCCCGTTTCGAGCCCGTCGACCTGCGCATCGATGGGCATACCGATGTCACGCAGCAGTGCGACGGTCCGATCGAACCGAGAGCGCCGAGCATCGCGCTGCGCCGCGAGCGCGGCCTCGAACGCAGCGTCCGCCGGGTCCATCCCGAACCCCAGGATGTGCAGCTCCCCTTCCCATAGCCCCAGGTCTCGCGTGACGAGCGCGTTGATCTCGACCCCTGGGATCAGGGTCATGTCGGCCGGCACGCCATCGCCGGCCACGAGGTCGTGATAGCCGGCAAGCGTGTCGTGGTCCGTCAGCGAGAAGAGCCGGACCCCGGCCGCCGAAACGTCTCGCATCAGCTGCTCGGGCCGCAGGACGCCATCGGAGCGGGTCGAATGAGCATGCAGGTCGACGGTCGACGGTGCCGGCGGTGCGAGGCCCATCTCGCTCGCGGCAGGATCGTGGCGTCGGGAGCGCTTCGGTCGCGAGCCGCCGGACATCGACGGCTAGAGCTCGAGCAAGCGCTGGATCCGCTCGACCGCGAGGGCGCGTCCCGTGGCCGGATCGATGTCGACCTGGACGGCATTGAAGACGACCGGCCCATCGCCGACCTCGAACCTCGTGGGGAGCGCATTGATGAACCGCGGCAGCACGGTGGACGGCGCGAACCCGATCACGCTCCAGACCGGCCCGGTCATGCCGATGTCCGTCAGGTAGGCCGTGCCACCCGGGAGGATCCGCTCGTCGCCAGTCACGACGTGGGTGTGCGTTCCGACGACCACGCTCACCCGCCCATCGAGATACAGGCCGAGCGCGTTCTTCTCGGACGTCAGCTCGCAGTGGAAATCGACCAGGCGGATCGGCGGAAGCGGCTCCGGGGCGGACGACTCGTCGAGCAACGTGTCGGCGTCCGTGAACGGGTTCTCGATGGGCTGCATGTACGTCCGGCCCTGGAGGTTGATGACCGCGATGTGCGACCCATCGAGGGCGTCGAACGTCCCCCAGCCGCGGCCGGGGACGTCGTGTGTGCCGTAGTTGTGCGGCCGCAGCACCCGTTCGGTCTTCTCGAGGAACGGGTAGATCTCCTTCTTATCCCAGATGTGGTTCCCGGACGTGATCACATCGACACCCGCCGCGAGCAGCGACTCAGCGGTCGACGCGGTGAGACCCATCCCGCCCGCGACGTTCTCACCATTGGCAGTGACGAAGTCGATGCCTCGCTCCGCTCGGAGCTCCGGCAACGTCTGCTCGATCGCGTGGCGGCCCGGCTTCCCGATCAGATCGCCGATCATCAGCACGCGACACGCGCCGGGCGGCCGCGGCGCATCGCCGTTCACCGGATTCCCGAGGCGCGTTCGCCCGACGGGCGTCATGGGGTCCATCGTGTGGAGTCTAAGGGCGCTTGACCTGGTCGTTACGATGGCGCTCCGGTGCGCCAGCGCACCAGGGGATCAGGGGGATACCGCGCGCCGGGACGGGCGCACGCGAAGGTGGGAGCGGGTGATCGAGCGCGCCCAGCCACGCCGTCGTGCCAGTGACTTTGCTGACGCACGCGCCAACCGCGCCGCGGTCCGCGGCGACATCGTCGGATTATGGGTAGCCAGCGGGCAGGCCGATGCCGCCCGCAAGCGCCGCGAGGAATGGGCCCGGCGCAACGGCGCCCGGGACCTCTCTCAGGCGGACGCTACCCCCGCCGACTGACCGTACCGCCCAGCCCGTCGCGCAGGATCCGCTCCGCGTCGTCGGGGTCGTCGCGCTCGATGGCGTCGATCACGACGTTGACGATGGAGGTGTCCTCGTCTTCGGTGTCGACGTCGACGACGCGATTCGCGTCGTTGAAGAAGATCTCGATGTGCCGCCCCGGTACCGGTGGTGTTCGCATGGTCCGACCGTAGCGCCCACTGTGTGACATGCGCCTAACGGAGGCATCTCAGCCCCGGCAGGAGGCACACGGACACGCGAACTCGGTGCGCATGCGCACCAATGGCACTACTTGGCGTACTCGACCGCGCGCGTCTCCCGGATGACCGTGACCTTGATCTGGCCGGGGTACGTCAGCTGCTCCTCGATCTTCTTGACGATGTCCCGGGCGAGACGGGTCGCCGTGAGGTCGTCGATCTCCTCGGGGCGGACCAGGATGCGGACCTCGCGGCCGGCCTGGACGGCGAACGAGCGCTCGACGCCGTTGAAGCTCTCGGCGATCGCCTGGAGATCCTCGAGCCGCTTGACGTACGTGTCCATCGTCTCGCCGCGCGCACCCGGCCGGGAGGCGCTGATCGCATCCGCGACCTGGACGATCGGCGCTTCCAAGCAGGCGTACTCGACCTCCTGGTGGTGAGCCGCGATGCCGTTGATCACCTTGAACGGCAGGTTGTGGCGCTGCGCGATCTGCGCGCCGATGGCGGCGTGCGGACCCTCGACCTCGTGGTCGACGGCCTTCCCGATGTCGTGGAGCAGGCCGCCCATCTTGGCGACCTGGACGTCGGCACCGATCTCCGCGGCGATGACCGCGGCGAGGTGGCTGGTCTCGACCACGTGGTTGAGCACGTTCTGGCCGTAGCTCGTGCGGTACTTGAGACGACCGAGGAGCTTGACGATCTCCGCGGGGAGACCCGGGACGCCGGCTTCG
>DASSZA010000043.1:0-11029 GCA_035703005.1 Candidatus Limnocylindrales bacterium
AGAACGACTCGCCGCGCCCGGCCTCCACCTGATCGCCGAGCTGAAGCGGTCGTCGCCTTCGGCCGGCCGGATCGCCGGCGACGACGAGGACCTGGTCGCGCGCGCACGCGCGTACGAGCAAGGTGGTGCGGCGGCGATCTCCGTGCTGTGTGAACCGCATTGGTTCGGCGGTTCGATCGACGACCTGCGGCGTGTCCGCGACGCAGTGTCCGTCCCCGTCCTCGCCAAGGAATTCGTGGTCGACGCACGACAGCTCCCGCTGCTCCGGGCAGCCGGCGCCGATGTCGTCCTGCTCCTCGCGGTGCTGCACCCAGCCGACGCGCTGGCCGATCTCGTCCGGCGTGCCTTCGACGTCGGTCTCGAACCGCTCGTCGAGGCGCACGATGAGGCCGAGCTCGACGCCGCCCTGTCGACCGACGCGCGGCTCGTCGGCATCAACAACCGAGATCTTCGAACCCTCGAGGTGGACACCGAGCGTTCCGATCGGCTCCGCGGGCTGGTGCCGGACGACCGCGTCGTCATCGCCGAATCCGGTGTCCGTGACGCCTCGACGGTCCGCCGCTGGCGCGCGCTTGGGTTCGACGCGGCGCTCGTGGGCGAGGCGCTCATGCGCAGCGACGACGCGCGGGCGGACGCGGCGGCGTTCGTGAGCGCCGGTCGCCGACCTGACGATCCCGCTAACGTCGCGCGCCGAGCGTTCGTGAAGATCTGTGGCGTCACCGACGCCGGGGGCGTCCACGCGGCGGTCCGCTCCGGTGCCGACGCGATCGGGCTGAACATCGTCGCTGGGACGCCGCGCGCGCTGTCGACGGACGAGGCGAGGGACCTTGCCGGTGTCGCGCGCGCTGCCGGCGATCCACGCATCGTCCTCATCACGTCGGACGCCTCTGACGAACTCCTCGGCGAGGCGATCCGCGCCGTCGATCCCGATGCGATCCAGTACTCGGGCTCCGAATCGATCGATCGAGTGGCAGGCAGCCCACGACCTGCGTGGCGCACGCTCCACGTCCGGCCCGGTTCGTCCGCTGACGACGCGGTCGCCACCGGACGCGGCCTTCTGGAGCGTGGTGTCGAGCGGCTTCTCATCGATACCGCCGGCGGGCCGTATCCCGGCGGGACCGGTGTCCGTGCCGACACGACGGCAGCCGCGGCGATCGCGCGCGAGGTCCCGGTCGTGCTGGCGGGTGGCCTGAACCCGGCAAACGTCGCCGGCGCGCTCCGCGACATCCCGGCCCTCGGTGTCGACGTCAGTTCGGGCGTCGAAGCACCGCGGATCGACGGGGTCCGCGCGGTCAAGGACCCCTACAAGGTCGCACTGTTCGTGAAACGCGCGAAGGCTGCCCGAGACGATCGCCCGAACACCCCGTTCGGACCGACCCCCGTACATGCCGGGCTGCTCGATGCCGATGGCGCCGGTCGATGGGGGATGGAGCGCGACCTCGGTGGGCGCTACGTCCCGGAGACCCTGATGGCGGCGCTCGTGCAGCTCGAGACCGCGTACGACGCGCTTCGGGACGACCCCGTCTTCTGGGCCGACCTGCGCGAGCTTCTCGCCCTGTACGCGGGTCGGCCCACGCCCGTGTATCGAGCCGATCGTCTCGCAGCGGCGACGCGCGCGGAAGCGACCAAGCTCGCCGGTGGCGCGCGCGTCCCGGCGCTACGTCTCTATCTGAAGCGCGAGGACCTCGCTCACACCGGCGCCCACAAGATCAACAACGCGATGGGCCAGGCGCTGCTGACCCGGCGGCTCGGCAAGTCGAGGGTGATCGCCGAGACCGGTGCCGGCCAGCATGGCGTGGCGACGGCCACCGCGTGCGCTCTGCTGGATCTGCCGTGCGTCGTCTACATGGGCGCGGAAGACATCGAACGCCAGGGGCCGAACGTGCTTAGGATGCGCGCGCTCGGCGCCGAGGTCCGGAGCGTCACGTCGGGGACGGCGACCCTCAAGGACGCGGTCAACGAGGCGATGCGCGACTGGGTCACGAACGTCGAGACGACGCACTACGTGCTCGGCTCGGCGATGGGCCCGCACCCGTACCCGACGATCGTCCGCGATCTGCAGCGGCGCATCGGCGACGAGGCGGCGGCGCAGATCCGCGACATCGAAGGACGGCTCCCGGACCTGGCGATCGCCTGCGTGGGCGGCGGGTCGAACGCCATCGGGCTGCTCGCGCGGTTCATCGGCGAGCCGGGCGTCCGTCTCGCGGTCGCGGAAGCGGCCGGCGATGGCATCGCGACCGGCAAGCACGCGGCCGCCATCCTCGGTGGGTCGCCGGGCATCCTTCATGGCTCACGGTCGCTGATGCTCCAGGACCGCGACGGTCAGGTGGTCGAGGCGCACAGCGCGTCCGCGGGCCTGGATTATCCGGGCATCGGCCCGCAGCTCGCGGCCCTCGCTGAGGCGGGTCGGCTCGAGGTCGCCGCCGCGACCGATCGGGAAGCGGTCGCCGCGATGAAGGCGACGACACGGACGGAGGGGATCCTGCCCGCGCTCGAGACGGCCCACGCGATCGCCGCGCTGCCGAAGGTCCTCGCCGGGGTCGAGGGGCTCCCCGGCCGCTTCGATCCCGACCGTGAGCTGCTCGTCCTTCTCGGGTTCTCGGGACGTGGTGACAAGGATCTCGCCGCGCTCGCGAAGTTCGATGACGTCGAGCCGTGGGCGTCCGCGCGATGACGATCGACGAGCTCCGCGCGTTCTGCCTCGGCCTACCCGGCACCCATGAGAAGGAGACGTGGGGCGACGCCGAACACGCGGGCGACGTCACGTTCCGGGTGAAGGACAAGATCTATCTGATCACCGGGCAGGAGGGCGGGTCGGCGAGCATCCGCACGGACAAGGCGCAGCAGACAGATCTGATCGCCGCCTTTCCCGATGCCGTCTCGGTAGCGCCGTACGTCGGGCGGTTCGGGTGGGTGAACGTGCGGCTCGACGCGCTCGACACGGGCATCCTCGAGGACGTCATCCGAGAGGCGTGGAGACGCACGGCGCCCAAGTCCGTGGTCGCTGCCGCTGAGGCCGGCGGCCGATGAGTGCCCTCGCGACGCCGGTCACCGGAACGAACGACACCGCCGGCGCCCGCCGGCTGGCCGGCGCGTTCGGGGCCGCTCGCGCCGACGGTCGTGCCGCGTTCATCCCCTATGTCGTGGCTGGGTACCCGGACGCAGAGACGAGCGTCGAGGTGGCCCTCGCGATCGCCGATGCCGGCGCGGATATCCTCGAGATCGGCCTCCCCTACAGCGATCCTCTTGCCGATGGCGCGACGCTCCAGCGCGCGTCGCAGGTGGCGCTGGCCGCCGGTGCCTCACTCGAGGGGTCGCTCCGGCTGATCGAACGGATCGGGGCGCAACGCCCGGACCTGCCGCTCGTCCCGATGGGCTACGCGAACCAGGTCATCGGCGGGGGAGACGGCGAGACGGTGATGCGCCGGCTCGCAGGCGCGGGCGCCGCCGGCGTCATCGTGGCCGACCTGACTCCTGACGAGGGCGGGCCCTTCGAGGCGGTCGCGCGCGACGTCGGGATGGCCGTCGTGTATCTGGTCGCCCCGACGACGCCGTCGGAGCGGCGCGCGATGGTCGCAGCGCGCAGCGGGGGATTCCTCTACTGCGTATCGCTCATCGGGTTGACGGGTGCGCGCTCCGCTCTGGCCCCCGAGGTCCGCCACCTCGTGGCAGACGTGCGCTCGGTCTCGCCGGTGCCGGTCGCGGTCGGGTTCGGGATCAGCACGCCCGACCATGTGGCTGCGATCGCCAAGGCCGATGCCGACGGCGTGGTCGTGGCGTCCGCCCTGGTGGACGCACTCGGTGAGAAGGGAACGGACGTCGACGGCGCTCGGACGCTCGCAAACACCCTGCGCGAGGCGACGGCGCTCTAGACGCCTGCTCTATCCTGCCGACGATGCAGGCTCCCAGACCTCTTCGGCGCCAGATCACTCGCTTCCAGGAGGATCCGGCCTCGCTTCGTAACGCGACCATCCTGACGATCGCGGTGACGGTCGCGGTCGTCATCCTCGGCAGCGTTGTCATCTGGCTGTTCGGCGGGAAGCAGTATCCCGATTTCGGTACAGCGGTCTGGTTCACGCTCCAGACGATCACGACGGTGGGATATGGCGACGTCACGCCCGACACGGGATTCGGACGATTCGTCGCTGGCGTCGTGATGATCGTCGCGATCGGCTTCACGACGATCGTCACCGCGCTGATCACATCGACCTTCGTCGACGCGGCCCAGCGCCACAGGCGAGAACAGGGCGAGGCCGACGAGCGGCGACGGGACGAGCGGCTGCACGCGCGTATCACCGAATTGGCCGAGAGGCTCGCCTCGATCGAAGACCGGCTGGAGGCGCTCAGCGGGAGTCGCCCGAGCCGGGAGAGCACGGATAGTGAGGTCGACCCGCCCGTATCCTGAGGCCATGGCTCGCGGACATCTCCGGATCGACGAGGAGACCGGCGCAAAGAAGGCGTTCGCCTGGGCGATCGACTGGCCGGGCTGGGCGCGCAGCGGCAAGACGGCGGAGCTCGCCCGCACGGCCCTCATCGGATACGCGCCGCGCTATGCCGTCGTCGCCGCGACCGCTGGCCTTCAGCTCCCTGGTCTCCACGACGCCATCATCGAGATCGTCGAAAGTGTGCCCGGCGCGAGCGGTACCGACTTCGGGGTGCCGTCAGCGATCACCGACGCCGATCGACAGCCGGCAGCCGCCGTCGACGCCGAGCGCCTGGCAGACCTCGTCGCGGCCGCGTGGACAGTGTTCGACAGGGTCGCCGCCGCGGCGCCTGCGTCACTCCGCAAGGGGCCGCGCGGTGGCGGTCGCGACCGCGACAAGATGATCGGCCACGTCATCGAAGCCAACCATGCCTACGCCCGGGAGATCGGCGTCCGACTTCCGGAACCGCATGTCGGCGACCGGGATGCCGTCGAAGGGGAACGGGCCGCCATGCTCGAGGTCCTGCGGCGGCCCTCAGACGGCGGCCCCCTCGCGGACCGCAAGTGGACGCAGCGGTACGCGGCGCGGCGGATCGCGTGGCACGCGCTCGATCACGCCTGGGAGATGGAGGACCGCTCCGACCCGGGCTAGACGGACCCCGCTCGGTATCCGGTGGCCGAAGCAGCAAGCCCGACGACCTCGCTCGGCGCATGACCCGCGGCGCGGAGCTCGCGGACACCGGTGTCGCCGGCGGATTTCGAGAGCTTGCTTCCATCGGGTCGCCGGATGAGCCGGTGATGGGCGAACGCGGGAGGTGCCTCGCGTCCGAGGGCACGTCCGAGCCGGATCTGCGCGGCGGTGGCTGCCAGGAGGTCCTCACCCCTGACGACGAGGTCGACGCCCTGGCGCATGTCGTCGACGACCACGCAGAACCCGTACGTCCAGTTCGCGCGCCGGTCGCGCACCGCGAGGTCGCCGTTCGGGGCGACGGCCGCTTCGGACCGACCCAAGATGCGATCCGTCCACGTCTCCCGTCCCTCGCCAAGGGCGACCCGGAGGACGGGCCCGGCCACGCCACGCTCACGGCAATGGCCCGGGCAACCGGGCCCCGTCCAGGGTCGGCCGTTCGCAGCTACCCAGCGGGCGAACGTGGATCGTGTGCAGTCGCAGCCGTAGACGAGACCGGCGTCCCGAAGCCGCGCAAGCGAGGACTCGTACGCGGCGACCGCTTCGGCGTCGGTCTGGCGGACGGGACCACGATCCGCGCGGAAGCCGAGCCATGCGAGATCTTCGATGAGCGCGGCCTCGTACTCGGGTCGGCAGCGCTGCCGGTCGTGATCCTCGATCCGTAGGAGAACGTCCGCGCCGGTCCGGCGAGCGAGGCCCCATGTCCAGACGGCGTTGGCGACATGCCCAAGATGGAGATACCCCGTCGGCGCGGGCGCGAACCTGGTCAGCCGGGCCGGTGTGTCGAGGTCGTCAGCCGCGGGCGCTGTCAGGCGTCGCCACTCCCGGCGTCGACGTCGCGAGGTCGCCGACGGTCTCGGGTTTCGAGCGCCCGCGTCGCCGCGAACAGTCGCCGATACAGCGCAAGCAGATCGGCCTGCGGCATCGGTCCTTCGTTCGCCATCGACACACGCAGGAGGATCTCGCGCTCGCGTTCGGCGTCTCGAACCGCCGTCCGTCCGGCATCGGCCTTGGCCCGCCCCGCCTCGCGCGCGAGGCGTGCCCGCTCGTTCAGCAAGCCGACGATGCGTCGATCGAGTGCGTCGATGCGTCGCCGGAGCCGGCGCAGCTCGGCCGTCTCCGGCGCCTTGCGGCCGCGACGCTCAGCCACGCGCGCCGCCCCAGCGCATGGCGATCGCCTCGAGCGCCAGGTGATAGCCGCGGGCGCCCTGACCGACGATCGATCGGAACGCGATGTCATGGAGATAGTTGACCCGCCGGAACGGCTCGCGGCGCGATGGGTCCGAGAGGTGGACTTCGATGAACGGCCGCTGTGAAGCGAGCAGCGCATCGCGCAACGCGATGCTCGTATGGGTCAGCCCGCCGGCATTCACGATCGCGGCGTCGAAGTCGCGTGCGTGCAGCCGGTCGATGAGCGCTCCTTCGTGGTTCGACTGGAAGAAGTCGACCTGCAGCCCCAGTTCCTCGGCCCGCTTCGCGATCCCAGCGTGGATCTCGTCGAGCGTTTCGTAGCCGTAGATCTCCGGCTCACGCGTACCGACCATGTTCAGGTTCGGGCCTTGGAGCACGAGCACCCGGGTCACGGCGCGCTCCCGGCGGCCAGCAGTGAACCCGCGGCGTGGACGACGACGTCGTCCGGGATGTCGCTTCGGATCTCGACGCCGTCTGCTGTCGGCAACACCCAGCGCAGTCTGCCGCCCTCGTGCTTCTTGTCGAGCGCGAGGTGGGCGAGGACGTCGTCGAGCGCATAGGGAAGCGGCTCGACCGCGAGTCCGAGGCCATCGAGGACCTTGGCGATCCGGGCCGCACGGTCGGGTGGCGTCACGCCAACGGCCTCGCCGATCCGGCAGGCGGCGCGCAATCCATAGGCCACCGCCTCGCCGTGGAGCAAGGCGCTGAACCCGGCCGCGGCTTCCACCGCATGCCCGAGCGAGTGGCCGAGGTTCAGACGGATCCGCCCGGTCCCGCCGGCGCGCTCGCGCTCGTCGGCGACGACCACCTCGACCTTGGCCCAGGCGCAGCGTTCGACGACCTCGGCGATGTCACCGCGCTCGACGGAGCCCGCGTCGCCCCGGGCGATCGCGTCCCCGCGGCGCTCCAACAGCTCGAACAGTCGCTCGTCACCGAGCGCGGCCATCTTCACCGCCTCACCTAGCGCCGCCCGCCGATGGCGCTCGGGAAGCGAGGCGAGCAGTGAGACGTCGATGACGACGTCGGTCGGCTGGTGGAACGCACCGACCAGGTTCTTGCCTTCCGGCAGGTCCAGTGCCGTCTTGCCGCCGATCGACGAATCGATCTGCGCGACGAGGGACGTCGGGACGTGGACGATCGGGATGCCGCGCAGGTATGTCGCGGCGAGGAAGCCGGCGCTGTCGCCGAGAGCGCCACCGCCGATCGCAATGATCGGCTCGCCGCGCGAGATGTGGTGCCGCGATAGCTCGCTGGCCGCGGTCTCGATGACGGAGAGCCGCTTGGCGGCCTCTCCCTCCGGCAGGAGCACGGTCACGACCGCTCGGCCGCGCGACTCGAGGCCTGCCGCGATCCGCGACCCGACGGCGTTCCACGCGCCTGGTTCGGACACGATGAGTGCCCGCCGCGCCTCGAGCTGTCCGAGCGCCGCTTCCACGGCCGACGCCGCGATCCCGTCGCCGATGACGATCCGCCCGATCGGGGTCGATGCCGACATCAGCCGCGTGCCCGGTCCCGGCGCTCGCTCCCGTTCCGCGAGATGGCTCTCGACCGCGGCCACCACGCTCGAGACGTCCGCGACGCCGGTGATGTGGATGTCCGCGGCCGCGTAGAACCGCTCCCGTCGAGCGCCGAGGTCGCGGAGCGTACCGATCGGGTCACGCCCGGTGACGAGTGGTCGGACGTGCGGAGATCGTCGAAGCCGCTGCGCGAGGACCTCCGGTCGGCCGTCCAGCCACACGACGATGCGCCCGCGATAGAGCGCCCACCGGTTCCGCGGATCGACGACCGCACCGCCGCCCGTCGCGATCACCCGCTGGATGAGGCCGTCGGGGTCTGCGGGTCCGAGCGCCTCGACCGCCTCACGTTCGATCCGTCGGAACGCGGCCTCCCCGTCCTCGGCGAAGATCGTCGGGATCGGTCGGCCGTCAGCGCGTTCGATGCGCTCGTCGAGATCGATGAACGTCGCTGCGTGTCGACTTGCGAGCCGCTTGCCGACGACGCTCTTGCCGCTCCCGGGAAGCCCGACGAGGACGATGTCCATCCGTCCGACCTAGTCGTCGCCGCCGGAGCCGGCCTCGTCCGAACCGGTCAAGCCGTGGTGTGCCGCAACGGGCTCGTCGAGCGAGCGGACATCCGTTCGGGCGCCCCCGGCGACCGGCACATCCAGCGGCTCGGCGACGCGCGCCTTGTAGGTCGCGAGGTTCGCCGCCGCATCGGAGACCGTGTCCCCGCCGACCTTCTCGAGCACGAACCGGGCGAGCGTCAGCATCACCATCGCCTCCGCGACGATGCCTGCTGCCGGCACGACGCTGATATCCGACCGCTCGTAGTGCGCCTTCTCGACGGCCTCTCCGGTGATCAGGTCGGCCGATGGCAGCGGCCGGGCGAGGGTGGAGATCGGCTTGACGGCGCCGCGAACGACGAGCGGCTCGCCGTTCGTCACCCCGCCCGTCAGGCCACCGGCGTTGTTCGAACGGTGTACCCAACGGCCAGTCTCATCACGCCCGCCGATGACGTCGTGGACTGCTGATCCGAACCGGCGGGTCTGCTCGAACCCAAGGCCGAACTCGACGCCCTTGACGATGTTGATGCTCATGACCGCCGCCGCGAGGGCAGCGTCGAGCCGGCGATCCCAGTGGACATACGAGCCGAGCCCGATCGGGAGTCCGTGCGCGACGACCTCGAACACACCGCCGACCGTGTCACCATTCGACCGCGCCTCATCGATCCGGGCGATCATCCGCTCCTCGGCGTCCGGGTCAGGGCAGCGCAGGGGCGACGCGTCCGCATCCTCGCGCGACCTCGTGCAGTTCTCGGGATCGACCGCGATGCCGCCGACCTCCGCGGTGAACGACCAGACCTCGATGCCCAGCTCGCCCAGGAAGGCGCGCGCGACCGCTCCGGCGGCGACACGGGCCGCCGTCTCGCGCGCACTCGCGCGCTCGAGGACATTGCGGACATCGTTGAATCCATATTTGAGAGCGCCGGCGAGATCCGCGTGCCCCGGCCGGACTCGAGTCACCGGCGTCGCCCGCTTGTCGCCGCCATCCGCGAGTTCCGCGAGCGTCCGCGCCTCGTCGTCGGACAGCGGTCCGACCTGCATCACGCGCGTCCAGTTCTCCCAGTCGCGGTTCCGGACGAGGAGCATCACCGGCGAACCGAGTGTGACGCCGTGCCGGACGCCGCCGAGGATCTCGGCTCGGTCCTGCTCGATCTGCTGGCGTGCGCCGCGGCCGTAGCCCTTCTGGCGGCGGGCGAGGTCGGCCGCGACGGTGTCCTCGGTCAGCCGAAGACCCGCAGGGACGCCCTCGATCGTGACGCCGAGAGCCGGTCCGTGCGACTCGCCCGCAGTGAGGAAGCGGAACGCGGTCACTCGGCGGCGGCCACCGCGGGTTCACCGGTCGGCTCGCCCTCCGCCGAGCGGAGGCCGCGGGCGCGGGCCTCGGCGAGCTTCGATTGCATCAGCTCGAGCGGCGCCGGCTGACCGGTCCACAACGTGAACGCGGCGGCTCCCTGATGGAGGAGCATCAGTTCCCCGTCGAGGGTCGTCGCGCCGGCGGCGTGCGCGTCTCGGAGCAGTCGTGTCCTGGCGTAGATCAGGTCCAGCACGAGCAGCTCGTCGCTGAGTACCTCCGCCGGGAGCGGGCTGATATCGCTCGTCAAGCCGATCGATGTCGCGTTGACCAGCACCTTGGTCTTGGCGACCTCGGACTCGATGATCGACTCGTGCCATGGCATCGCGCGGAGCTCCATGTGCGCGGCCGTTCGCGAGAAGTGCTTCACCATGCCCTCGGCGCGGTGGAGGTGACGGTTGAACACGACGATCCGCTGGAAGCCTTCGCGGATCAATCCGTAGACGACGGCACGGGCGCCGCCGCCGGCCCCCAGGACCACCGCGTGCTTGGGCATCTTCTGGCGCCCGACCAGCTTGTCGAGCGCGACCTTGAAGCCGGCGACGTCAGTGTTGTGGCCGACCAGCCGCTTGCCCTCGCGCGTGATCGTATTGACGGCGCGCGTCGCCGTCGCCTCCTCGGTGAGTCGATCGACCATGGGGACGACTCGTTCCTTGTGCGGGATCGTGACGTTCGCACCAAGGAAGTCGTCGGTGCGCAACTCCGCCACGGCCTCGGCCAGCTCGATCGGCGGCTTGTCCCACAGCTCGTAGCGCGCGTCGACCCCGAGCTCGTCGAATGCCGCCTGCTGCATCGCACCCGACAGCGAATGCGCGACCGGATGACCGATCAGGACGACCCGCTTCGTCATGCTCGCACCTCTTCCAGATCGGCGAAGAAGCCCGGATACGACACCGCGGCCGACCCCGAACGCTCGACTGTGGTGGCGTCGCCGGCGATGAGGCCCGCGATCGAGAACGTCATCGCGAGCCGGTGATCGTCGAAGCTGTCGACGGTCCCGCCGCGGAGGCGCTGCCCGCCCTCGATGACAAGGTCGTCACCCTCGACGCGCATCTCGGCGCCGAGCGCAGCAAGTCCAGCCTCGATTCCCGCGATGCGGTCCGACTCCTTGTTCCGCAGCTCGCCCGCGCCGCGGATGGTGGTCGTGCCACGGGCTTGGGTCGCGGCGAGGCACAGGACGGGGATCTCGTCGATCGCGGCGGCGACGTCGGCCGGACCGAGGTCGATCGCGCGGAGGGCAGCCGAGCGGACGCGGAGGTCGCCGATCGGCTCGCCGGCGTCGGCCGGGTCGGTGGGGCTGCCGGCGCGGGCGGG
>DASSZA010000215.1:0-11984 GCA_035703005.1 Candidatus Limnocylindrales bacterium
CCCGAAGGCCATGCCGGGGTCGAGCGCAAGGACGACGTCACCGGGCGCCGGGTCCTTCTCGCGCCACGTCGGACGGATCACGAGCCGGCGGCCGATCCGCATCACCGGGAAGAACGCCCGCCACGCATCGGCCCAGTCCGCCGCCTGCACGGTCCGCGTGCGCACCTCCCCGATCTGCCGGAGGCCGAACGCCTGCAGATGACCGAGCGCGTCAGCGACCTGGGTCGCCGCCGCTTCCGCTGCGGCGGCACCGCCCGACGCGTCGCCGAGCGGGATGTAGCCGCGGACGACCGCCGGCCGCGCCGGATCGATCCGCGCGCCGAGTCCCTCATCGACCAGGTCGAAGGCCGGTTCGACCGTCGTGCCGCCCGTCGCGAACCGGCCGAGGATCTCGCTCACGGCTTCTACGGCTTCAGGATCAGCCTCGACTGCGAGCTCGAGCCAGGCGTCGCCGGTCGGCGGCGTCGCGTCGCCGGTCGGGCCCGGCGCGTCGTCGGACGCGGCCGTCACCCCAGACCGAGCTTGTCGAGGATGCCGCTGTGGGGCGGCGGGACGGTCTCGCCCGATTCGCGCGCGAACTGTTCCAGGAGCTCACGTTGCTTCTTGGTCAGCTTGCGCGGCACCTCGACATCCACCATCACGTGGAGGTCGCCGCGCGACCCGGAACGCCGGAGGTGCGGCACACCCTTGCCGCGCAGCCGGATGGCGGTGTCCGGCTGTGTGCCGGGCTTGATCTCGACCTCCTCCTCGCCGCCGACGGTCGGCACCGTGATCGTCGTGCCAAGGGCCGCCTGGGCGATCGAGATCGTCGCCTCGTAGTAGAGCTCTGTGCCGTCGCGGCGCAGCGACGGATGCGGCGCGACGTGGACCACGACGTACAGCGAACCGGGCGGGCCGCCGCGTGGCCCGACCTCACCCTCGTTGGTGAGCCGGATCTGATGGCCCTCGTCGATGCCGGCCGGGATGGTCACGCGGAGGGTGCGCTTCGACTCGAGACGGCCCTCGCCGTGGCAGGTCGGACACGGGGTCTCGACGATCTTGCCCTCACCCCGGCAACGCGGACAGACCGACACGTTCACCATCTGGCCCAGCATCGTCTGGCGCACACTCCGGATCTCCCCGCGGCCTTCGCACTGCGGGCAGGTCGTCGCGTCGGTCCCGGGCGCGGCGCCAGTCCCGGAGCAGGTGTCGCATCGCGCGAGCGATCGGAACTCGATCTCCTTCTCGGTCCCGTTGACCGCCTCCTCGAACGTGATCCGGAGGTCGTAGCGCAGATCGGAGCCCGGCTGCGGCCGGCCGCGCCGGGCCGTCCCGGTCGCGGCTCCGCCGAAGAACGCATCGAAGATGTCGCTGAACCCGCCGAAACCCTCGAACCCGGCACCCGCACCGGCCGGACCGCCATCGACGCCCGCGCGGCCGAACATGTCGTAGCGCTGCCGGCGCTCAGGGTCGGACAGGATCTGGTACGCCTCGCTCGCCTCCTTGAAGCGCGCGGGCGCTTCGGGATCCTTGTTGACGTCCGGATGCCACTGCTGGGCGAGCTTGCGGAAGGCGCGCTTGATCTCCGCGTCCGTCGCCTCGCGCGGGACGCCGAGGACCTCGTACAGATCACGCTCGGTGGTGGCCATCGACCCGAAAGTCTACGAGAGGGCTCCGGCTTTGGCCGCGACGAGGACGTCGTCGAGCATCGCCGGCGTCAGGACGCCCGTGAAGGTGTTCTGCTGGCTCGGGTGGTACGTCCCGAAGAGGCGGTACCGCCCGACATCGACCGACGCACCATGCCCGAACCGCGGCTTCCGCGGCAACCGGGCCCCGTTGGCGGCGATCGCCCGCAGCGCCGCATCCCAGCCATAGGCGCCGAGTGCCACTACAGACCGGACGCCCTCGAGCAGCCGGAGCTCTCGTTCGAGGTACGGCGCGCAGTTGTCGCGCTCCTCCGGGAGCGGCTTGTTGCCTGGCGGCGCGCAGCGGACGGCGGCCGCGATGTAGGTATCGATCAGGGCGAGCCCGTCATCGGCGTCACGCGACACCGGCTGATCGGCCAGACCGACCCGGTGGAGCGCTGCGAACAGGAAGTCGCCGGACGCGTCCCCCGTGAAGACCCGACCGGTCCGGTTCCCGCCGTGGGCGGCTGGCGCCAGCCCGACGAGCAGGATCCGCGCGTCGGGGTCGCCGAAGCCTGGGACCGGTCGTCCCCAGTACGTGTCGTCTCTGAACCGCGCGACCTTCTCGCGCGCCACCCGCTCGCGCCACTCGACGAGGCGTGGGCAGCGGCGGCAGACCACGATCTCGGCGGTGAGGGCCGCGAGCGCGGCCCGGTCGGTCACGTGAGCAGCAGCTTGTCGAGCCGGCGCGAGACCACGAACAGTCCCGCGAACCCGAGGATCGCCAGGTAGGCGATATGGAACAGCAGGACCGGCGTGATGTAGCCGACCGTGAGCGATCGGATCAGGTCGACGCCCTGGTACAGCGGCGTGAGCCGGACGATGGCCTGCAGCACCGGCGGGTACGTCTCGATCGGGTAGAACGTGGCTGAAAAGAGGAACAACGGCAGGACGACGAGCTGGATCAGGTCGAAGTCCTGCCAGGACCTCATGAACGACGTCGCCGCCATCCCGACCGATGCGAAGGCGAACCCGACGAGGAGCGCGGCCGGGAAGGCGAGGATCACCCACGGGGACACGACCAGCCCGAGGACGAACATCACGACGAGGAACCCGATGGCGTAGAGGCCGCCGCGGATGAGCGCCCAGATCAGCTCGCCGACCGCGATGTCGCCCGACGACAGCGGCGTGGCCAGGATCGACACGAACGTCTTGTCGTAATGGAGCTTGAAGAAGAAGTTGAACGTGCTCTCGTTGATGGCGCCGTTCATCGAAGCGCTCGCGAGCAGCGCTGGAGCGACGAACAGCTGGTAGGGGATCTCCTGCCCGCCGGGCCCTGCGACCGTGCCCACCAGGGTGCCGATCCCGAAGCCGACACCGAGCAGGTAGAAGAGCGGCTCGAAGAATCCGGACAGCAGGACGAGCCAGCCGTGCCGGTACACGTACAGATTGCGCTCGACGAGCCGGAACGACCGGCGACTGCCGATGAGGAAGACCGACGTCAGCGGGAGGGCCGTCATCCGCGCACCAGCTTGGCGCCGATCGTCCTGATCGCCGCGAACGTCCCGACCGCGATGAACCCGATCAGGATGGCGAGGTGGACGACGGCGAGCTCGGGCGTCGGGTTCGTGCCGAACGTCCCGAGTGACAACCCTCGGGCGAGCACGACGCCGTGGTACAGCGGCGTGAGCCAGGCCAGCGGCTGGAGGAACGGCGGAAGGCCCGCCACCGGGAAGAACGTGCCCGAGAAGATGAACAGCGGCGTGATCAGGAATCGGAAGATCGCCGCGAATCTGTCGGGCGTCCGCTGCGTGGCCGAGAACGCGGCGATCGGTGCCCCGAAGGCGAGTCCGGTAAGGACCGCGACGGGGATCGCGAACACGACCAGCGGGGAGAGGGCCGCCCCGAACAGGACGATGATCGCTGTGAAGACCGTCGAGATGAGCGTCAGCCGCGCCGCGATCCAGAGCAGGTTGCCGAGCGCGATGTCACGACTCGTCAGCGGGGTGGCGTACATCGCATGGAACGTCCGGTTCCAGACCAGGCCACCCATGATCGGGAAGGTCGATTCGAACGACCCCGCCTGCATCGCTGTCGCGACGAGCAGTCCCGGGGCGAGGAAGGCCAGGTACGGGACGCCGCCGAGCGCGTCCTGGGTCGACGCGTCGACATAGCCGCCGAGCCCGACGCCCATCGCGGTGAGGAACAGCAGCGGGGTGAGGAACGAGCTGAAGATGCTCGCGCGGAACGTGCGGCGGTAGGACAGGAAGCGATGTTCGAAGACGCGACCGATCCCGGCGATCGACGACGTCGACGTGAGGGGCGGCGTTGCCGTGCCGGCGCTCATCAGTCGATGAGGGACCGTCCGGTCAGCCGGAGGAAGACGTCTTCGAGCGTCGAGCGGCGGACGAGGACCGTTTCGGGCTTGAGACCACGCGCGTGGGATGCGGTGACAGCGGCCTCGCCGTCGTCGGCGTAGAGCAGGACGCGGTCGGGCAGGCGCTCGACGCGCTCCGCGAGGCCGTCGAGCTGGCCGTCGAGCGTCTCCTGGACCCCGGTCGGGAACCGGAGCTCAGTGACCTCCCGGGTCGAGTACTGCTCGATCAGCGAACGCGGTGACCCCTCGGCGACGATCTTCGCCTTGTCCATCACGACCAGTCGGTCGCACAGCTGCTCGGCCTCGTCCATGTAGTGCGTCGTGAGGACCAGGGTCACGCCACGCTGCTTGAGCCGGTACAGGCGGTCCCAGAGGAGATGCCGGGCCTGCGGGTCCAGCCCGGTCGTCGGCTCGTCGAGCAGCATGAGATCGGGTTCGTTGATCAGGCTCCGTGCGATCGTCAGCCGACGCTTCATCCCGCCAGAGAGATGCTCGACCTGCGAGTCCGACTTCTCGGTGAGCTGGGCGAACTCCAGCAGGTCGTCGGCTCGCTTCGCGCACTCCTCGCGGCTCAGGCCGAAGTAGCGGCCGTAGATCAGGAGGTTCTCGCGGACGGTCAGCTCGTTGTCGAGGGTGTCCTGCTGGGGCACGACACCGAGGCGGGCACGGATCGCGGGACCGTCGCGCTCGGGGTCCTGACCGAGGATCCGTAGCGTGCCACCGCTCATCGGCGAGACGCAGCCGATCATCCGCATCGTCGATGTCTTGCCGGCACCGTTAGGCCCGAGGAACCCGAACGATTCGCCGGGCGCGACGTCAAAATCGATGGCGTCGACGGCGACGAGGTCGCCGAACTTCTTGGTCAGCCCGCGGGCATGGATGAGCGAGGTCGAGTCGACCGACTCGGGCGTTTCCGGCATGGGCGGGCATGGTACCGCCACGGACAGCGTGACGGGGTCCGCCCACGGGCCGCGGAAACCTGCTACGCAGCGGTAGCAGTATCTGGTATGATGCGCGCATCCATCACTCCCAGGAGCCGCGCGCCATGGCCACGATCCCCACTCCCGCGACCGAGCTGCTCGAAGCGGCACTCGTCGCCGAGCTGACGGTCGTTGACCCGACCGGTCGACCCGTCACCTACCCCTTGATCCCGCTGTGGGACGGCGAGCGCGTCTACATGACCTCTTCGACCCTGTTCAGCCGCAAGCTCGAGCACATCGCGCACGACCCGCACGTGTCGGTCTCCGTGACGGACCCCGTCAGCGTCGGCGGTCGCGAGGACCGGGTGACGATCCAGGGCGACGCCCGCGTCATCGATGACGACCCGCATGGGGGCTGGGAACGTCTCTTGCCCATCTGGTCGGCGAAGGAGCCCGCGATCGTCTCGTTCCTGAAGGCACGCGTCGCACTGCCGCTGTTCTTCGAGCGCGCGCTCATCGAGATCACGCCTCGCAGGGTCATGTACTGGCCGTCGGGTGATGCGTCCGTCGCGCCGCAGATCGTCGAGCTCGGGAAGGAGGCCGCGTGATGCGTTCTACCCCCGCGATCGACGCTCGAGTCGGACTCGAGAAGCTGGCCTCCTACCCGTTCCATATCGCGACATGGGTCGACGAGCGTGGGTATCCCGTCTCGGTCGCGATCCACGCGTCCATCGACCCCGACACGCTGACGGCCACGTTCGACCCGCCGGCGGGCCTGTCCGTACCGACGGATCGTGACGTCTCCCTGACCGGCTCGCACATCCGACCGCAGCCGGGCTACGGGTACGACGAACGACGGCACGTGACGGTGTGGGGCCGCGTGACGTCAGGCATGCGGCCGGATTCCATGGCACGCGTCCTCACGCTCGGCGCACGGTCGGCGTGGGGCTGGGATGAGTCCGAGACCCCGTTCTTCGAGTACTCCGAGCGGTCGGTGCCTCGGTCCCGGCGGTATTTCGACGCGCTGTCCGCCGAGCGCGGGACGCCCGTCAAGCCGCGCCTTTCATTCGGCTTCCTGGCGTTGCGCTCGACGCGCCTGCCGTTCCTCACAGCGACGATCGTTCCGGTCGTCCTGGGCATCGCGATCGCGGCGAGCCACGGCGCCTTCGATCTTTGGGCGGCGGCACTCACCGTGATCGGCGCCTCGTTCGTGCAGCTCGGCCTGAACGTCGCGAACGACGTCTTCGACTCGGTGCAGGGCGCCGACGACGCCAACGTCACGCCCACGCAATTCAGCGGCGGGTCCCGTGTCATCCAGTACGGGCTGGTCTCGCTTCGCCAGATGGCCACGCTCGCGACGCTGTTCTACGTCCTCGCCGGCCTGGTCGGGCTGATCCTGCTGGCGACCCGCGGATCGACCGCGCTGCTCGTCATCGGCATCGTCGGGTTCATCGTGTCGCTCGGCTACACGGCACCGCCGCTGAAGTTCGTCTATCGGGGGCTCGGCGAGATCGCCGTCGCCGTCGGATTCGGGCCGCTGATGCTGCTGGGTGCGTATGTGGTGCAGACCCGCGGCGCCCTTGCCTGGGAGCCGGTCGTCGCGTCGATCCCGATCGCGCTGCTCGTCGCGCTGATCCTCTACGTGAACGAGATCCCCGATCGCCGCGGTGACGCGCACGCCGGTAAGCGGACACTGCCCGTGCGCTTCTCGCCACGGACGATCGTGACGGGCTACAACCTGGCCGCGGCCGGTGCCTATGTCGCCGTCGTGGTCGGCGTCGTCCTCGGGATCCTGCCGGTGCCCACGCTGCTGATGCTACTCACCATCCCGTTGGCCCGACAGGTCTCGGCCGGTCTGATGCCGAACTACGACAACCCGTACGGGCTGATGGCCTTCATGGGCGTGAACGTCAAGCTGCATCTCTTCGCCGGGGTGCTGCTCCTGGTCGCCTACGCGATCGTGATCGGCGCGATGGTGGTCGCTCCTGGGGTCGACCTCTTCATCGGCTGACGCCGTCCCCCGGTCGCCGGTCACGGTGGTGAGCGCCGGCTAAGTCGTTGATACGTGCGGGTGAAGCGCGCTGGCGCACAGTACGTGCGTGGATCCGATCCGTGTGGGGCTTTCCTTACGCGCCCTTCGGATCCGCCGACGCCTGACGCAGGCGCAGCTCGCGACGATCGTTCGCGTCTCGCGGGCGACCATCGGTCGCGTCGAACGTGGCCAGGTGGACAAGGTGACGTTCCGGACCCTCGCCCGGATCGCAGTCGCGCTCGATTCGCGGCTCGAGGTCCGCGTCCTGTGGCACGGCGAGGGGCTCGACCGCTTGCTCGACGCAGCGCACGCCGATCTGACCGACGCCGTTCTCCGGATACTGGTCGACTCGGATTGGGATGTCGCGACCGAGGTGTCATTCAACGTCCGCGGTGACCGGGGCGTGATCGACATCCTCGCGTTCCACCGCGCGAGTGGTTCCCTGCTCGTGATCGAGATCAAGTCGGTCGTACCCGACCTTGGCGCGATGCTCGGGACGCTCGATCGAAAGGCGCGCCTCGCCGCGGGGATCGCTCGCGACCGAGGCTGGCACGTGACGAGCGTGTCGCGGTTGCTCGTCCTGCCTGATGATCGGACCGCGAGGCGACGCGTCGCTCAACACTCGTCGATCTTCGATACGGCACTCCCGGGCCGGACCGCGGCCGTTCGCCGGTGGCTCAAGGTTCCGGTGGGCTCGCTCGACGGTGTCCTGTTTCTGTCAGATGCCCACCAGGCGAGCACTCGTCACCGCGTCGGCGTCCGAAGAACGTATCGCCAGCGTGGCCGACGGACGAGGACATGACAAACGCTCCTCAGGAGGAACATCTGTCAGGGATGTCCTGACGAGTGCTCGTGTGAGGAGCGTTTGCCAGAAATCGTATCGAGGCGGTAGCCCGACCGGGCCGACGCGCCGACGAGCCGACGGCTTCGGCGCCGTCGGCCACGCGCCAGCTCGAGGAGGCCTAAACCTCCTTGAACTCGCCCTCGACGGCTTCCTCGCCCTCGGCGTCACCCGAGGCGGCGCCGTCCGCGGAACCCTCGCCGGCACCGGCTTCACCCGCGGCACCGTCCCCGGCGCCGTCGCCCTCACCCGACCCGTTCGTGGGGCCGGCCTCGGACGCGGACGCTTGGTAGGCGGCCGTCGAGATGCGCTGGAGCGTCTCGGCAAGGGCCGTCATCCCGGACTGGATCGGCGCGATATCGGAGCCCTTGAGTGCCTCGCGCAGCGACGACACCTGGTTCTCGACCTCGAGCTTGTCATCGGACGGGACCTTGTCACCCAGGTCCTTGAGCGTGCGCTCCGCCTGGAACGAGAGGGCCTCGGCCTGGTTGCGGGTCTCGACCTCCTCGCGCCGCTGCTTGTCCTCATCGGCATGCGCGGCGGCGTCGCGGACCATCTCGTCGACCGCGTCCTTCGACAGCATCGACGAGGCGGTGATCCGGACCTGCTGCTCCTTGCCGGTCGCGCGGTCCTTGGCCTTCACATCGAGGATGCCGTTCGCATCGATGTCGAACGTCACCTCGATCTGCGGCACGCCGCGCGGAGCGGGCGGGATCCCGTCGAGGATGAACCGCCCGAGCGTCTTGTTGTCGGCCGCGAAGTCGCGCTCGCCCTGGAGGACGTGGATCTCGACCTGCGACTGGTTGTCAGACGCTGTCGAGAACACCTGCGACTTCGATGTCGGGATCGTCGTGTTCCGCTCGATCAGCTTGGTCATGACACCACCGAGCGTCTCGATGCCGAGCGACAGCGGCGTGACGTCGAGCAGGAGGACGTCCTTGACGTCACCCGCCAGGACGCCGGCCTGGATCGCGGCTCCGATGGCCACGACCTCGTCCGGGTTGACGCCCTTGTGCGGCTCCTTGCCGTCGAAGATCTTCTTGACCGCCTCGACGACGGCCGGCATCCGGGTCATGCCACCGACGAGGATCACCTCATCGATATCGCCCGGCTTCAGCCCGGCGTCCTTCAGCGCGGCCTTGACCGGCCCTTCGGTCTTCGACACGAGGTCGGCCACGAGATCCTCGAGCTTCGCTCGGGACAGCGAGACGACGAGGTGCTTCGGACCCGAGGCGTCGGCCGTGATGTACGGCAGGTTGATCTCGGTCGTCGACGTCGAGGACAGCTCGATCTTCGCCTTCTCGGCCGCTTCCTTGAGGCGCTGGAGAGCCTGCTGATCCTTCGACAGGTCGATGCCCTGGTCCTTCTTGAACTCGGCCAGCAGCCAGTCGATGACGCGCTGGTCGAAGTCGTCGCCGCCCAGGTGCGTGTCGCCGTTGGTCGCCTTGACCTCGAAGACGCCCTCACCGAGCTCGAGGATCGAGATGTCGAACGTGCCACCGCCCAGGTCGTAGACGGCGATCTTCTCGTCGCCCTTCTTGTCGAGCCCGTAGGCAAGGGCCGACGCGGTCGGTTCGTTGATGATCCGCTTGACGTCGAGACCGGCGATCCGCCCGGCGTCCTTGGTCGCCTGGCGCTGCGTGTCATCGAAGTAGGCAGGCACCGTGATGACCGCCTCGGTCACCTTCTCGCCGAGGTACGCCTCCGCGTCGGTCTTGAGCTTCTGGAGGATCATCGCGCTGATCTCCGGCGGCGAGTACGTCTTGCCGTCGGCGAGCTTCACGGTGATGCCGTCCGAGTTCGGGTCCTTCTCGACGTTGTAGGGCACGAGCTCGCGCGACCGCTTGACCTCGGGGTCGTCCCAGCGGCGGCCCATGAACCGCTTGATCGAATAGACGGTGTTGGCGGGGTTGGTGACGGCCTGGCGCTTTGCGAGCTGCCCGACCAGTCGCTCGCCGGTCTTCGTGAACGCGACGACGCTCGGGACGGTGCGTCCGCCCTCCGCGGATGCGATGACGGTCGGTTCGCCGCCCTCCATGACGGCGACGACGGAGTTCGTCGTGCCGAGGTCGATGCCGATGATCTTGGCCATGGTCTGTGTCTGCTCCTCGTCGGGTAGGTTCGGTTCTTCGTGCTTCTTCTGGTCGCCGCCTTAGTTCGGGCGGTCCGCTTCGGCCGAGACGCCATCACCGCTTCCGGCGACGGCGACGAGCGCCGGCCGCAGGACGCGATCACGGAGTCGATACCCACGGCGGACCTGTTCCACGATCTCGCCTTCAGGCCGGCCCGTACCGGGCACGTTGGCGATGGCGTCATGCTCACGCGGGTCGAACGTCGTCCCGGGATCGGCGGAGATGGTGCTCACGCCCTCGCTTTCGAGGAGGGCCCGGAGCTTCCGGTCGATCGCCGCGACACCCTCGAACCACGCCTCCTCGGCGATCGACTCGGGTCGTGCGTCGATGGCGCGGTCGAAGTCGTCGGCGACGGCGAGCACCTTGCGGATGAGGTCCTCACCGGCCAGACCGAGCTCGCGCTCACGCTCCTCGGCCGTTCGACGCTTGAAGTTGAGGAACTCCGCACGTTCGCGCTGGAGCGCAGCGAGGTACTCGTCGGCCTGCCGCTTCGATTCCTCGAGCTCGCCGCGTAGCTCCTCGATGTCGGCGAGCAGTTTGGTCGGCCGGATGTCGAGATCATCCGCGCGCTCTTCCGCGCGCGTCCGGTGCGCGCCGTGCGGCGCGGGGCGGGATTCAGGCATAGAGATGGTCCACCAGTTCGTCCATGAGACCGGACACGAACGAAACCGTGCCGATCGCGTTGGGATAGCTCATCCGGGTCGGGCCGAGCACGCCGACCACACCGATCGCGCGGCCCGGTCGTCCGTACGGGGCGAGGATCAGCGTCACGTCGTGCATCTCCTCGCGCGGGTTCTCGGCACCGATCACGATGCGGATACGACCCGAGCCGGCCACGCTGCCGACGAGCTCACCGAGGTACGCCCGGTTCTCGAGGGCGCTGAACACCTGCCGAAGCTTGTCGCTCTGTGCGAACTCCGGGGCCTCCATGACGTTCAACAGCCCGTCCGAGAAGACCTCCTCGACCGCGGCCGCGTCGTAGTCACGCAGGATGCGGACGATCCGCTCGCCGACGCGCTGCGCGATCCGCTGGGTCCGCTCCGCACCGTCGAGCTTCACGAGGATCTGTTCGGCAGAGGTCGCGGTCCGATCGAGCAAGCGCTCGTTGAGGAGACCGGCGACGGCGTTCAACGTGCCCTGGTCGACCGCCTCGGGCTCGTCCATCGTGAGCGCGGCCTGCTTGATCGCGCCTTCACGCAGGACGAGGATCAGGCTAGCCATCCGCTCGTTCACCGACACGAGATCGACGCGCCGGATGTGCGCCGCGTTCGGCTTGGCCGGCGTGGCGATCCCGGCCGCGCGCGTCAGCCCGGCGAGGGTCGTCGCCGCGAGGCGGAACCAATGCTCGCTCGCGAACTCGACCTGGCCGAACTGGTGCCGGATCATCAGCTGCTCGACAGCAGGAAGTGGGACCGCATCGGCGATCGACTCGACGAAGAAGCGGTAGCCGGCGTCCGTCGGTACGCGCCCAGCGCTCGTGTGTGGATGCGTCAGCAGGCCGGCCGTCTCGAGCTCGGCGAGGATGTTGCGTACGGTCGCGCTCGACACGCCAAGGCCGTACCGGTCGACGAGCGCCTGGCTCGCGACTGGCTGTGCCGTCGAGACATATTCCTCGATGACGGCCCGAAGGATCGCCTGCGAGCGGAGGTCCAGCGGGCCGAGTGGGCTGCGGACGCGTCGCGCCAAACTCGATCTCCCGTGGCGTTAGCACTCTATGGGTCAGAGTGCTAACAGATGTGCTGGCATCGTAGCAGCGCGCCGCCGGGAGTGTCAACGCGGCCTCAGGACCTAGCCAGCTGCCCCCGCCACAGGGGTGCGACATCTGCCTGAGGGTGCCATCGACGGATGTCCATGTCCGGCATGCGGGGTTCCCGGGATGCTGTCCCGATGCGGCTTCCGAGGAGGATGGTCGTGCACCAGGAGCGCATCGCATGACGCCGCGGCAGATCGATCTCATCAGGATGAGCTGGTCGGCGGTCGAACCGATCTCGGACGCGGCGGCGCGGCTCTTCTACGACCGGCTGTTCGACATGGACCCTGCGATCAAGCGGCTGTTCGCGAAGACCGATATGGCGGCG
>DASSZA010000242.1:0-6303 GCA_035703005.1 Candidatus Limnocylindrales bacterium
CTACTCGATGGACCGCCGCGTGGCGTCCGCGTCGGCCGGTGAGGCTGCCCACGAACGCACGTTGTCGATCGCGATCCTGATCATCGGGCGCCACTCCAGACCGTGATCCATGTATTGCGGGTATTTCCCGCGGAGCGCGGCCACGGCCACCGCCGCCGCCGCCGCGTCGCTCTCGACGACCGCGGCGTGGCCGTCGATCCGAACCCAACCGAGCTGCGACCAGTCCTCTGACCACTGGTCGACAAGCACGGTGACAGTCGGCCGCTCGAGGATGTCGCGGACCCGGGCGAGGGATCGGACGTCAGTCACCGACTTGGGCTTCTCGTCCAAGGGCGACCAGATCAGGTCGTCGATCACCACGAAGCACACCGGTACGAGCCGGGGTCGACCGTCAGCGGCGATCGTGGCGAGCGTCGCCCGCCGGGCGCTTGCGAGGAGCGCGCGTTCAGCTGGCGTCAGGACCGGGGGCAACCGTCGAGCTCGGTGAGGCGGTCTCGGGCCGCGGTCGCTCATTGACGAACTCGAAGCCGAACCGGCCCTTGACGCAGAGATGCCCACTCGTCACCGACGAATCGAGCGGCGAGGTGACCTTGAGGATCCGGTCGTCCTGGACATGCAGGTCGACCGCACAGCCGACGCCACAGTACGGGCAGATCGTCGAGGTCACGGTCTGCGCGGACGGATCCCACGTACCCGCCTCACGCATGTCGTACTCGGTCTTGGCCATCAGCGCACCGGTCGGGCAGACGCCGATGCAGTTGCCGCAGTAGACGCACGCCGACTCCGGTAATGGCACGGCCTGCTCGGTCGAGATCCGGGCGTCAAAACCGCGTCCGGCGACAGCGATGGCGAAGGTGTTCTGGGCGTCCTCGCCGCAGGCCTCGACGCACTTGTAGCAGAGGATGCACTTCGAGTAGTCCCGGACATAGAGGTCGTTGTCGATCTTCGTCGGCTGCGCGACCGTCGCCGCGTAGGCCGCCTCGTCGCCGGACGGGGAGTGGTGATGCCCGGCGTCGTGGGCATCCCGCTCACCAGCATCCGCTCGGGCGGCTGGCGGTCCGAAGCGGGACGGGTCCGCGCCGTACCGATCCATGTAGGCGTGTATCGTCCCGTCGGGGACGGCAGGACCCGCGAGCGACACGTCGACCGACGAGCCCAGGAACTCGAGGACGACCTTGCGCGACGTCCTCACGCGCTCGCTGTCGGTCAGCACGTCCATCCCGGGTTCGACCTTGCGCGAGCACGCCGGTGCCAGGACCCGTGAACCGGCCACCTCCACCACGCACACGCGACAGACGTTGACCGGCGTCAGGTTTTCGGCGTAGCAGAGCGTCGGCGTATCGATCCCGAGCTGTCGGCAGGCGCCGAGGATCGTCGTCCCCGCGGCGACCGTGACGGTCTCACCGTCGATCGTCAGCTGCACCTCCGGCAGGGGTGCGACCGGCGGCGCCTCGGGCGGCCGCGACGGCCTGGCCGGCGGGAAGAGCAGGATCTCGGGGATCGGCTCGTCGGGTCGCGGCGGCCACGGATGCGTGACCGCGTCCTCGTGCCGAGGCTCGTGATGCGATTCGGTCATAGCGCCACCATCCCCGGTTGCCGCAGCGCCGACTCGATGGCCGACGACGCGGTCTGGCCAAGACCGCAGATCGAGGCATCGCGCATCGCCTGGCCGATCTCCCGGAGGAGCGTCAGTTCCTCGTCACGTGCCCGGACCTGCGAGCCGGCCGCGAGACGCGTCAACAGCTCCTCCTGACGGACGCTGCCGACCCGGCACGGGACGCACTGGCCGCACGACTCGTCCCGGAAGAACTGCGCGATGCGCCGGAGCGTGCCGACGATGTCCGTCGTCTCGTCGAACACCATGATCACGCCTGACCCGAGTGTGGCTGCCGCAGCACGCGTCGCCTCGAATGTGAGGGGCATCGCGAGCGCGTCGGGCCCGACGAAGACGCCGGCGGCACCGCCGAGCAGGATGGCCCGGATCGATCGTCCGCCCGGGACGCCGCCTGCAAGATCGATCAGGTCGGCGAGCGTCGCGCCGAAGTCGACCTCGTACACGCCGGGTCGTGCGACGTGCCCGGACAGGCAGAACAGGCGCGGTCCGGTGGAGCCTTCCGTGCCGATCTCCGCGTATGCATCACCGCCCATCTCGAGGATCAGTGGGATGTTCAGGAGCGTCTCGACGTTGTTGACGACCGTCGGCTTGCCGAACAGCCCGACCTCGACCGGGAACGGCGGCTTGTTCCGCGGCTCGCCGCGCTTGCCTTCGATCGATTCGAAGAGTGCGGTCTCCTCGCCGCAGATGTATGCCCCCGCGCCGCGTCGGACCTCGATGTCAAATGCGACACCGGAGCCGAGGACGTCCGGTCCGAGGAGTTTGGCCGCCCTGGCGGCAGCGACGGCGCCACGGACGGCGGCCTCCGCTTCCGGGTACTCGCCGCGGACGTAGAGGAAGCCGATGCTTGCGCCGGTCGCCACGGCGCCGATCGTCATCGCCTCGACGATCGCGAAGGGGTCGCCCTCGAGGATCACCCGGTCCTTGAACGTGCCGGGCTCCGACTCGTCGGCATTGCAGACGAGGTAGTGCGGTTGTGCGGGCTGAGCGGCGACTGCCGCCCATTTCCGACCCGTCGGGAACGCGGCGCCACCGCGACCCATCAGCTTCGAGGCCGTTACCTCGGCGATCACCGCGTCCGCGCCGATCTCGAGCGCCCGGGCGAGGGCGTTGTAGCCACCCTGCGCCCGGTAGTCATCGAGCGACGTCGGGTCGACCACGCCGACGCGACGCAGGAGTCGGAGCGAGGGATCGCCGTGCTGCGGGATGCGCTCCGGTCGGCGCGGCGTCGCCGAACGGTCGAGCCGCGCCACGACGCCCGCTGCATCGACCGGGGCAGCGCTGGCGACCCGCGCATGCTCTCCCGCGGAAGTGATCAGTGCGGCAGGCGCGCGATCGCACAGCCCCAGGCAAGGCGAGCGCGTCCAGCCGACCTGCCCATCCGCTCCCGCGACGCCTTCGGGGCCGATCGCCCGTTCGAGCGCCGCGCACGTCTCCTCGGCTCCGGCAAGCCGGCAGGCGATGTCATCGCAGATATGGGCCATGACGGGAGGCCGCGGCTTCGTCGCGAACAGCGCATAGAAGGTCGCGACGCCGTAGGCCTCGGCTGGAGGTACGGCTAGTCGCCGGGAGATGTAATTCAAGGCAGGCTGGCTGATCCAGCCGACTCGATCCTGCACCGCGTGAAGCGCCGGGATCAGCTGTGACCGGCGGGACCGAACGGCGTGGCCGCCGCGAGCGGCATGACCATCGATGCGGGGGCGCCGCGGGCCGCCGACCCAGCCCGACTCGGGCGGGCCAAGCACGGCATCGACCGCCGCTCGTTCCGCGGGGGAGGCGAGGGGCCCGATGACGTGCAGGTCCACGTCGCGAGTGTAGCGAGGGCGACCCGAGTGCGACGGCGCCGTGGCGGGATGGCGCGGGCCGGGCCACCGTCGGGCCCGGCCCCGCCGTGCATCATGAACCCTGAGGAGCCACTCGCTGCCAGGAAGGTCCACTCGTCACCGATACGGTCGTCGGGCGGACGTCTCCAGTGAGCGGATCCATGAGCTGGTACTCCGTCGCCTGGCCGCTGGCATCCACCTTGGCCATCACGACCGACGTGTCGTCAGGCGCCCAGGCGAAGTTCCATGAAAGCTCAGGGATACCGGAGCGGGTGGTTTCGACGCCGGGTCCGCTCCCGTCGGCCGGAACGACCGCGACGACGTCGTCGCTTGGTCCGTACGCGTCGTACCCACGGACCGTCACCAGGCGCGTCCCATCGTTCGACCAGGTCGCGCCATAGTTCCATGTGGCGTCCTTCGACATCGGGAGGACGCGGACGTCCGACCCGTCGGCTGACATGACGCTCGTGTGGGTCGTCCATTCCTGCACGGTCGTGTCGTATTCGCCGAACGCGATCTGCGAGCCGTCCGGGGACCAGGACGCGCCACCGGCCGATGCGGTGCTTCTTGCCTCGACGAGGTTGCGCAGGCCGGTCCCATCGGCGTTGACCACATAGATACCGCCGGCCCCCACGCCGGGGGGCGTACCGGAGAAGAGGATCTGACCGCCGTCGGGGGGCCGATACACCGGCTCGCTCGCCGGCATCCCGACATCGAGGGTCCGGACGCCACTGCCATCGGCCTTCGCGACGTGCATCGATCCCTGGGTCGTCGAGTCGGATACGAAGAGCACCTCTCGACCATCGGGCGAGAAGCTCTGGTACGCGATCGCTCGCATCGGTTCGTGCGTGAGGTCCGTGAGGCCGCTGCCGTCCGCCCGGACGAGATAGAGCCGATCCGCTGATTCGCCGGGGTCCCGTCGGATGAAGGCAAGGCGCGTCCCGTCGCGTGACCAGACCGGATCCCGGTCCGTGTTCGCGCCGGTCGTGATGGGCGTGGACTCACCCGTCGCCGGATCCGCCGTGTAGATGTCGCCATCGGCGCTATATGCGAGGAGGCCATTCGCGGCCGGTCCGAACGGCGCGGGTAGTGGATGTGGCCGGGAACCAGCGATGAGGATCGCGCCGAACGCCAGCGCGAGGATGAGCAGTGCGATCACGCCGACCAGGCGCCACGGAACCCGTGGCGCGGCCGCGGCCGCGGAAGAGACGGTACTCACGGGAAGCCACCTTTCGGGGAACACCCAGCTGGGTCGCTGACGCGCCGAAGCGGTCCGCTCGAGCAGGGCGTCGGTGTAATCGGGGTACGGGGCGGCGCTCAGGTCCCCGAGGATCCCGGGCAGCCGCCGCTCGATGGGCGTCCGGGCGCTCATGCGAGCGTCCTCCCGGATGCGAGTGCCTCGACCTGAGGCGAGTCACCCACTCCGGATCGCAACTGGGCGAGGGCGTGATTGAGGCGCGACTTGGCGGTCCCGGTCGGGATGCCGAGGCACGCGGCGACCTCGCTGATGGGCAGGTCGAGGAAGTAATGCAGGACGATGATCGCCCGACCTCGCTCGTCGAGCTTGCGCATGACGTCATCGACGAGCGCTCGCTCAGCGATCGCATCGGCGAGGTCGGGGATCGTGGGCTCGATGATCTCGAGGATCTCGACCTCGATCGGCCGCCGTCGCCGACGGCGCATCTGGTCGAGGCAGGCATTGACGGTCAGTCGGTAGACCCAGGCGTCGAACCGGTCGGCGTCGCGGAGGCTCCGCAGGTCGCGCCAGGCCCGGAACAGCGCCTCCTGGACGGCGTCGCGCGCGAGCTCGCCGTCTCGAAGGATCAGGCGAGCGGCCGAGTCCAGCCGCGCGATCGATCCGCGGACGAGCTCGGCGAAGGCGTCATGATCGCCTTCCCTCGCGCGTTCCACGAGCGATCGCTGGTCCACGGTCACCTCGCCGGACGGAGCGACCCCGGTGGTCGCCTCTACGTCTATGACGCCGAGGCGGTCGCCAGGTGTTCGTTCGTCGATACCCGAAGTGTCGCGGGACCCCGTCAGGCGGGCGCGTCACCTCCCGCGTTCGTCACCTCCGCCACCACCGCGATCGAGATCCGGAGTCCTGGGTTCGCGAGCGGATGACGAGCGCCCGATCGAGCGGGTGGGTCGTGCGGGAACCAGCGCGACCACTCCTCGTTGAATCCGGCGAAGTCCTCTGGGTTCGTGAGCAGGAATTGGACGCTCGCAACACGCGCGAGCGAGCTGCCAGCCGCGACCAGGATCGCCTCGACGTTCCGCATCGCCTGTCGGGTCTGTTCCTGGATCGTCGAGCCGACGATGGCGCCATTCTCCGGGTCGAACGGCCCCTGACCCGAGACGAAGACGAGCCCGGCGGCCACGACCGCCTGGCTGAACGGGAACGGACCGGACGCGTTCCCTCGCGGCGCATCGGCCGTCTCGACGATCCGCGTCACGTCAGACCGTTGTCGCCGCGGTGGCTGGTTCCCCGATCTTCTCGATGCGGATGGCCGTCGCCTTGAACTCTGCGGTGCCGGACTTCGGATCCGTCGCGTCGATCGTGAGCAGGTTCGTCGCGACGTCGTCCTGGAAGTGGAGCGTCATGAACGTCAGGCCGGGCCGCAGCGACGGGTCGATCCTTACCGGTGCCTCCACGCGGCCCCGACGTGAGATCACGCACACGCGTTCGCCGTCAGCGAGGCCATACGCGTCGGCGTCCTCCGGCGAGATGTCGAGCGACTCGCCGCGCCGCAGCGGTGAGCTGTAGCCGGCCGTCTGGACCCCCGTGTTGTACGAGTCGAGCCGACGTCCCGTCGTAAGGCGGATCGGGAACTCGTCACTCAGCTCGTCGACCGGCGGGTCGTGGTC
>DASSZA010000252.1:0-2003 GCA_035703005.1 Candidatus Limnocylindrales bacterium
TGTGGGTCCGGCTCACGAAGATCTGGGGGCCGCGGACCGAGCGCCGTACCTCGAGCACGAAGGCTTTCACGTTCTGCCCGATGCGGTAGTGCTCGAGCGCGCTCTGCTCGGTCGTGGCGAGGATCGCTTCGGTGTTCTTGCCGACGTCGAGGATGATCGCGCGCGGCTCGACCCGGTTGACGGTGCCGGTGATGAGCTCGCCCTCACGGCTCGCGAACTGGTCGAAGACCTGGTCGCGCTCGACCTCGCGGATCCGCTGCAGGACGATCTGCTTGGCGGTCTGGGCGCCGATCCGGCCGAACACGTCGCCGTCGAGCTGCTCCGTCTCGACGAGGTCGCCGGGCTTGGCGTTCGCCTCGAACTTGCGGGCGTCGTCGACGGTGATCTGCGTCAGTTCGTCCTCGATCTCCTCGACGACGAGGCGTGCGCGGAACACACGGATGCGGCCGGATTCCGCATCGATGCGGACGTGGATATCCTCATCCCCCGCCACGCGCCGGTACGCCGACTGGATGCCGTCCTCGACCGCTCCGATGAGCTGTTCCCGAGAGACCTGCTTCTCGGCGTTCAGCTGAAGGAGGGCGCCAACGAAGTCTCGACTCACGATCGCCTCCTTCTTCCGCCACAACCAAGCAACGACCGGTCCGAAAAAAAACGTGGGGGTCACCCACGTCGCGGAGCGGCCGTTCAGTTATGCGAAGTATATACCCGGATGGGTGGACGCTCAAACGGGGCCGGGCGCCGCGGCCCCGCCCCCGCGGCACGCCTGCCTGTCGCGCATATCACTCGGGACGGTGCTACGCGGATCCGCGATCGTTCCGGCGCCCGCGACTCGCGATGTCGCACGAAATCTCGTATTGGACATGCGCTCCGCTGATATTCGCGGCAAGAAGGACGCCTAGACGCGTTCGAACTGCGCGTTACGCCGTCACGGCTGATATTCGCGGCAACTCGGCCGCTCAGGCCGGCGTTGTCCCGGTCGACGCCGTCGCAGCATGGGTCGGGAACCGCCGGGCGACGTAGTCCTCCAGGATGTCGATGAATTCCTGCACGAGACCGTCGCCACGGAGCGTCCGGTCGAGACGGCCGTCGATGAACACCGGCGCGATCGGCTCTTCGAACGTTCCGGGCAGGCTGATGCCGATATCGGCGTGCTTCGACTCGCCAGGCCCGTTCACGACGCAGCCCATCACCGCGACCCGCAGGTCCTCTGCGCCCGGATGGGTCTCACGCCACTCCGGCATGCGGTCCTTGAGATAGCCCTGGATCTGCTGCGCCATCTCCTGGAAGAAGGTCGACGTCGTCCGGCCGCAACCGGGACAGGCCGACACCTGGGGTAGGAACGAGCGCAGCCCCATCGACTGGAGGATCTGCTGGGCGACCTCGACCTCGCGCTCGCGCGGAGCGCCCGGCTCTGGTGTCAGCGAGACCCGGATCGTGTCCCCGATGCCCTCGTTGAGCGATATCGCCAGGCCGGCGGTCGACGCGACGATCCCCTTGTCGCCCATCCCCGCCTCGGTCAGGCCGAGGTGGAGCGGGTAGTCGCAGCGGGCCGCGAGCAGCCGATACACGTCGACGAGATCGCGGACCCCGCTGACCTTCGCGCTGATGATGATGCGGTCGTGCCCGAGGCCGGTCTCTTCGGCCAGCTCGGCCGAGCGAAGCGCCGATTCGAGCATCGCGTCGATCATCACGTCGCGGGAATCGCGGGGCTCCGCGGAGGCCGCGTTCGCGTCCATCAGCTCGGTGAGGATCGCCTGGTCCAGCGACCCCCAGTTGACGCCGATCCGGACGGGCTTCCCGTTGTCGATGGCGACCTTCACGATCGTCGCGAAGTGCTCGTCGTGCCGCTTCGCCCCGACATTGCCCGGGTTGATGCGGTACTTGGCGAGCGCCGCGGCCATCTCCGGGTACTCGACCAGCAGCTTGTGCCCGTTGTAGTGGAAGTCGCCGATGATCGGGACGTCGACGCCCAGGCCGCGGACCTTGCGGACCATCTCCGG
>DASSZA010000018.1:0-13824 GCA_035703005.1 Candidatus Limnocylindrales bacterium
CGCCGTCCGCAACAGCGGCGCGTCGGCTGTGGTCGAGGGCATCGGGGCGCACGGTTGCGAGTACATGACCGGAGGGATCGTCGCGGTGCTCGGACCGATCGGGGCGAACTTCGGTGCAGGGATGACCGGCGGACGCGCGTACCTCTATGACCCGAGTGGACGACACATCGCCGCGCTGCATGGCGACAGCGTGGGTGCGGTCCGCCTGTCACACGCGATCCGGTCGCGCGAGGACGGAACGGCTCGGTTCGATGAGCTGTTCGAGTTGCTGCAGGACCACGCCGCGATCGGCTCCGCGCTGGCGCGCCGTCTCGTGCTGTCGGAATCGCTTGCGGCCGACACATGGCTCGTCGAGCCGGTCGCCGTTCCTCACCAGGCGTCAGTCGAGCGCATCGACCAGACGGGCGCGGCGGTGAACATCGGACCGGGAACGGCAGTCCGCGCCTGACGCGACGAAGCCCGGCGATCCGCCCCCAGCGGACCACCGGGCTTCGGCCCGTTAGAAGCGTTACGCGCCGGGTGCGGCGACCCGATGGTCGTTGCCGATCCGCTCGGCCTGCCCTTCGTTGCCGACCGGTTCCTCGTCGCGCATCCGGATCTCCTTGAGCCCGGCGACGAGCAGCGCCGCTAGCAGCGAGGCGGCCACGCCCACGTAGAACGTGCTCGCGGTCGCGATCGACACGGCCTGGTGGATCGCGTCGACGATCGCCGGGATGAACGGTTCGACCTGGGCTCGGAACGCCTCGGGGACCTGGGCGAGGATCGCCGCACCGAGGTCACCCACGGCCGTCGCCGCATCGAGCTGGCCGGCACCGGCGGCAGCGAGCTCGGGCGGGACGCCGCCCGCGATCAGCTGGCGGGGCGCCTCCGACGCAAGCGTGGTCCCGAAGATCGTGCCCGTGATCGCGAGCCCGATCGTCCCACCGACCGATTGGAAGAACGTCAGGTTGCTGGTCGCGGTCCCGAGTCGCTCGACCGGCACGCTGTTCTGGACGACCAGCGTGAAGACCGCGAAGGACGGCCCGACCCCGATGCCGGTGATGAACATCCACAGCCAGACGAGCGGGATCGGCGTGTCCGCGCGCAGGTTCGTCAGCAGCCACAGTCCAGCGGCCATGGTCACCAGCGCCACGAAGATCAGCGCCTTGTATCGGCCGGTCCGTGCCACCAGCTGGCCGGCGGCCGTCGCCGAGATGATCAGACCACCGAGTAGCGGCAGGATCTGATAGCCCGACTCCGTCGCCGACGAGCCGTTGACGACCTGGAACCAGCGCGGCAGGAACACGACCGCCGCGAGGAACCCGAACGCGGCGAGGAAGAACGCGGCGACCGAGATCGAGAACGAGCGGATCCGGAACAGCTCGAGCGGCACGATCGGTTCGCGTGCGCGCGACTCCGCGACGAGGAAGATGAGCCCGATGACGAGGCCGACGAGGATCAGCCCTCCGACGATCGGGTCGGTCCACTCTGCCGACTGCTTGTTGGTGAGACCGATGAGGATCGGCACGAGGGCCGCCGTGAACAGGGCCGCACCGACGTAGTCGATGACGGGCTTGTCGCCGCCCAGGTGATACGAGGGCAGGTTCCGCCACACGACGTAGAACACGACCGCGCCGATCGGCAGATTGAAGAAGAACACGAACGGCCATCCGACCGTGTCCGTGAGGAGCCCGCCGATCGCCGGACCGATCAGGACCGACAACCCGAAGACCGCGCCGAAGAGGCCCTGATATCGACCACGCTCGGACGGCGAGAAGAGGTCGCCGATGACCGCCAGCGCGATCGGGAACAGCGCACCAGCGCCGAGACCCTGGATGCCGCGCGCACCGATCAGGTGCCACATCCCCTGCGATAGGCCGGCGAGGAGCGAGCCGACCATGAAGATGCCGATCCCGAACAAGAAGATGGGTCGACGTCCGAACAGGTCGGACAGCTTCCCGTACAACGGGCCGCTGATCGTCGAGGTGAGCAGGTAGGCGGTGAATGCCCAGGTGTAGAGGTCGTTGCCGCCGAGGTCCGTGATGATCCTCGGGAGGGCCGTACCGACGACGGTCTGATCGAGCGCCGCGAGGAACACGCCGATCATGACCATGAACAGGATCCGCATCCGGACCGGATGCGGGAGCTCGATCGGCGCCTTGTCCACGAACGCCGTCTGCGGGGCTGACGTCACTGTGTCCCTCCGTGCTTGCTTGGGCGGTTACGATACGCGTGCATTAGGAACGTTCCGTTCCTAATGGTTCATTAACTTCTGATTCCGATGGACGCTTCCGGCCGACTCCTTCGCCTGCTGTCGCTGCTCCAGACTCCGCGCGATTGGACCGGTGCCGAACTGGCCGACCGCCTGGAGGTGACGACCCGCACGGTCCGCAACGACATCGAGCGACTCCGTGCCCTCGGCTACCCCGTCCACGCGACACGCGGGTCGATCGGCGGCTACCGACTCGAAGCTGGCGCCGTCCTACCGCCGCTCCTGCTCGATGACGACGAGGCGATCGCCGTGGCCGTCGGTCTGCGGACGTCGGCCGGCGGCGCGATCGGCGGGATCGAAGAGACCGCCCTCCGCGCGCTCGGAAAGCTCGAGCAGGTGCTTCCCGAACGGTTGCGCCGCCGGGTGAACGCGATCCAGGCATTCACCGTGCTCGTTCCAGGACGAGAGAGCGAGCCGACGGTCGATGCCGACGTCCTGATACTCCTCGCCGGTGCGTGCCGCGACCACGTCCGCCTCCGGTTCGCGTATCTCGACCGCGAGGGAGCGGCGAGTCGCCGCGAGGCCGAGCCGTACCGGCTGGTGAACTGGGGTCGGCGCTGGTACCTGGTGGCGTGGGACATCGACCGAGAGGCATGGCGCACGTTCCGGGTCGATCGCATCGAGCCTCGGTTGCCACTCGGCGCGCGGTTCACGCCGCGTCCCCTGCCCGACGAGGACGTCGCGGCGTACGTCGCTCGCGGGGTGACCGGCTCTGGCTGGGGTTTCCGCGCACGCGTCGTCGTGCGTGCGCCGGCCGAGACGGTACGCGAGCGTGTCGGACCGTGGATCGGCACTGTGGAGGCGGTCGACGAGCGGTCGTGTGTGCTCGATGCCGGTGCAAGCAGCCCGGAGATGATGGCGGTGTATCTCGGTCTGCTCGACGCCGACTTCACGGTCAGCGAGCCGCCCGAGCTCGTCGATCATCTCCGGAGGCTGGCGGAGCGCTATCGAGGCTCGACCGCCGCTTGAAGCGCGCCGCGCACGGCGGCGAGCGCTCGTTCCGCCTGCGCCACGTGGAACCGGTCGTGTCCGGCCGTGAGGCGGATCATCAGGCCGTAGCTCTCCGGGCCCCGCTCGTTGTGACGGCCGAACCGCTCGAGGTCAGCCGCCGATCGCGTCGCAAGGAGCGCAAGGTTGGCCGAGCGCAACGCGTCGAACAGCGCGATGAGCGCCTCCGGGTCGTCCCTGCCATGGCGGAGCCCGTCGACCCACAGGTCCTGGTCGTACCCGATGATCTGCGGCTCGTCCTCGGCGAGGATCCAGCGCACACGGGCGCTGGTCACCACCTCCGAATCGGTCAAGTGGCCGATGCACTCTATGACCGACCACTCCGCCGGTTCGGGACGTGTACGCAGGTCATCGCCGGCCTCGGCGACCAACTCGCGCAAGCGAGCCACGGTCGCTGCCTGGACCTTGGCTGGGTCGTCGTCGGCGAGGTAGCCGAGGAGCATGGTTCGATAGCCGTCGGGCGACTGGATCGGATCGACGGCAGCGTCTGTCATCGGGCGATGATGCCGGATGGGTGTGCGCGCGGACAGGTCCACTGGCGCCCCGTCGGGCAGGACCGGCGACGCACCCGGCCTCGCGCCCGGCTGCCGACGGCGCCGATACCGACCTGCAACCCACCGGCACCCGACGCGATGCCGAACCCGGCGACGCGCCGCGCGTAGGCTCCGCACGATGATGGGGAAACGTCTCCCTGGGACGGCCGAGCGCGCCTCCGGGACCCCGCCGAGCGAGGAGGTGACCGTGATGCTCCATCCGTCCGGACCCGATGCCGAGACACCTCTCGCCGTCCGTGATGGCGCCAGCGCTCCGGTGACGTGTGCCTCCTGTGGATGCCGACTCGCACAGACCGGCGAAGCGTGGTTCCACTTCAACCCGATCGCCGGTCGCGACGCTCGCGGTTGCCGCGTCGCCTGCGCCGACGCTGCCCACGATTCCTCGGGGCGCGCCGTCTCGATCGCCGTCTAGCCTCGGGCCTCTCAGCGGGGCGTGCTTCGTAGGCTGCAGATCGCGGTCGAGCGGATCGCCTGACACCTCTACGAGGCGAGACCGTGCTTGTGAAGCACGGAACGGGTCCGAGAAGATGCTACGGGACGGTCGTCGGGGCTCGGCTGCAGTCTGTGAAGCACACGACAGTCGGCGGTTTCACGCGCTACTGCCCGGCCGAGGTCTCTCCGTCCACGACGATCCGGTAGCCCACGCCGCGGACAGCGACGACCCGCGGGCCGCCGGCCTCCTCGACCTTCGCGCGAAGTCGCGCCAGGTGGGGCTTGAGCCACAGAAGATCCGGATCCGTCTCCGCGGGCCAGCCGGCGCGGGCCAGCTGGAGGTGGGGCACGATGTCGCCCCGCGCACGGACGAGCGCTTCGAGCAAGCGGAACTCGGTCGGGGTGAGGGAAAGGGCCTGGTCGCCGACCCGGGCTTCATGCCGCCCAGGCTCGAGGACCAGCGGCCCTGCCTCGAGCGGGCCTGCCGGTGCCGCACCCGTTCCCGCCCGATCAACGCGGCGCATGATCGCCGCGATCCGTGCCAGCAGCTCGGCCTTGCCGAACGGTTTCGTGAGGTAGTCGTCGGCGCCGATCCCGAGCGCCCGGACTTTGGCGGCCTCTCCGCTCTCACCGGAGACGACGAGGATCGGGGCCTGGCCGACGGCCCGCATCTGCCCCGCGACGGAGAACCCATCCGGCCCGGGCATCGCGAGATCCAGGAGCACGAGATCAGGATGCTCCTCACGGAAGCGTTTGACGGCGGTCAATCCGTCATAGGCGGTGATGACCTGATGCCCCTCCGTGCCGACGAGGGCCGTGATGGCGCCGACCATCGCCGGGTCGTCGTCGACGACGAGGATGCGCAACGGACGGCTCGTCGTGTTCGCCATCGGTCAGATGGCCGCAGCGGCCGGGACGGCGACGACGAACCGCGCCCCGTGCGGCATGGCGGGCTCGCACCACAGGTGGCAACCCATCGACTCGCCCAGACGCTTGGCGGCGTACAACCCGATGCCCGACCCACGGGCGGTGTGGGTGTCACGCCGGGCGTATGGCTCGAAGATGCGCTCGCGCCACTCGTCGGGGATGCCGGGCCCTTCATCGGTCACGCCGAGATGCACGAGTCCTTCGACGAGGGTCCAATCGATACGGATCATCGTCTCCGAGGGAGCGTATTTCACGGCGTTCTCGACGAGATGCTCGACGATCTGGCGGAGCCGCGACGGATCCGTGAGTCCGTGGAGCCGCACTGGACCTCCCGCGACGACCTCATGACGCCCGAGCAGTGGCGTCAGCGAATGGAGCACCTCCCGGACGAGGGCCTCGACGTCGACCGGCTCGAGCGTCGCCGCATCCTCCGGCACCACCCGCACGGACGCGAGGATCGAGTCGACGAGGCGGTCGAGGCGCTCGATCTGCTCGAGCGTGGCATCGTGCCATTCAGCGCGCGTCCGACGCCGTTCGACGTCGCGCGACTCGCGTCCCTCGAGCGCGGGCTCCTCCGCGAGCAGGTCGGTGTACGCCCGGACGACCGCCAGTGGCGTCCGCAGCTCGTGCGTGACGAGCGCGATGAGCTCGCTCCTCGCCTCGTCGATCGCCTTGAGCGCCTCGACCCGGGCCTCGGCCTCGGTCTGCTGGCGGCCCTTCTCGACGATGCCGGCAAGGACGTCGGCCACCGCGCTGAGCTGGGCCACATCCGACGCGCTGAACTCCCGGCGATGCTCGGTCTGGACGTTGAGAACGCCGACGGTCTGATCGTGCCATGTCAAGGGCACGCTCAGCATCGAGGTCACGAAGCGGCGCTGGTCGATGCCGCGAACCCACAGGAAGCGTGGGTCCTCCTTCACATCGGGGATGACCAGCGGCCGCTGGCTCTCCGCGACGGATCCCGTCACACCCTCGCCGAACGGCACTCGGGCACGCCCGATCTGGAAACGGTCGAGACCGTTGGTCGCGGCAAGCGTCAGGTACGCTCCATCGCGGTCGAGCAGATACAGCGAGGAGACATCGGCATGGAGCGCGTCACGCGTGCCGTCCACGACGGTCTCCAGCAACTCGTCCCAGGTCCGCGCCGTCGTCGCGAGTCGCGCGACCTGGTGGATGAAGCGGAGTTGATCGAGCTGGTCGCTCTCGCGCCGACCACGCGGGGCATCGGCCGGCCGCCGGTCGGGGCCTCCTTGCCGACGCTCGTCCACGGTCGCGCGTTGCTGCACCACGCCCATCACCTTACAAGGGTAGGAAGGCGTCAGCCCGAGAAAGGTTGCCGGGGAGTGACGGCTCGGTTGCGGTACCGAGCGGTCGCGACGTCGTCGGCAGCGCCCAGCGCATGACGGCCTCGGAGCAGCGCGCCCGGTCCGCTCGCGCCGCAGAACCCGGCGGCATCGGCTCAGCGCGGGCCCGCGACCCGTTGGCGCTCGAGATCCGCCTCCTCGGATCGCTGCTCGGGCAGGTCATCACCGAGCAGGCCGGCGAGGGCATCTACGACCTCGTCGAGCGACTGCGACTCGCGGCGATCGACTTTCGCCGGAGCGACCAGCCTGAGGTCCGCGAGCGCCTCGAAGCGGAGCTCGACGCGCTCGAGCTCGAGGACGCTGAGGCGGTCATCACAGCGTTCTCGCTCTATTTCCAGCTCGTCAATCTGGCCGAGGCCCGTGCCCGGATCCGCGCGCTTCGCCGACGCGAGCGAGCGGCGCGCGACGGCCTGCTCGATGACTCTGTCGCGGAGGCGGTCGCTCGACTTCGTCGGCGAGGCCGGTCCGATGCGGATCTCGACGCCGTGTTCCAGAGGCTTCGCATCACCCCCGTCCTGACGGCTCATCCGACCGAGGCGCGGCGACGGACGACGCTCGTGGCACTCCGCCGCTGCGCGGTACTCCTCGAGCGCCTCGACGACACGCGCCTGACGCCATCCGAGGATCGCGAGATCCGGCGACGCCTGCGGGAGGAGATCACCGTCCTGTGGAGGACGTCCGATCTACGGTCCGTCAAGCCCGAACCGCTCGACGAAGTACGGACCGCCATGGCGGTCTTCGATGCGACGCTCTTCCAGCTCGCGCCACGGCTCTACCGCGGCGTTGACGCGACGCTCGACGCCGACTCCGGTACTCGTGCGCCGCGGACACCGGCGTTCCTCCGATTCGGTTCGTGGATCGGCGGCGACCGCGACGGGAACCCAGCCGTGACGTCAGAACTGACCGGCCACACCCTACGGATCCAGGCAGACCACGTCCTGCACGGCTACGAGGCGGTGGCGCTCCGCCTGATGCAGACCGAGTCAGCGACGACGCCCCATGACCGCGTCGCGAGGCCACTCGCCACACGTCTCGCGCGAGATGCCGAGGAGCTTCCCGAGACCGACCGTCAGCTTCGGCGCCGCTTCCCGGATGAGCCGTATCGGCAGCGGTTCGGGTTCATCGCGGAGCGGCTGCGTCGCACGCGCGCGGTCCTGACCGGCGAGGCTGGACCGCGCGCCGGCGCCTACGACGGTCCGGACGCACTCGACGTCGAACTGCGCGAGATCCAGGACGCGCTCGAGGTCGACGGGATGGCCCGGGTCGCGTGGGGCGAGGTCGCCGAGCTTCGATGGCAGCTCGCGACGTTCGGCTTCCACCTGGCGTCGCTCGAGGTCCGCCAGCACAGCGCCGTGCACCGCGCAGCGCTCGCCGCGTTCGAGAACGGCGGGGACGTGACGGCCGAGGTCGCGCCGGGCGTCACGACGGCCGAGGTGCTCGCCACGTTCCGTTCGATCGGGGAGGGGCAGCGCCGCTACGGCCCGGAGTCCGTCAGGCGCGTGATCGTCTCGTTCACTGCCGAGCCGAGGGATGTCACCGACGTCCTCAGACTCGCGACCGCTGCGGACGCGACGACGGACATCGATGTCGTCCCCCTGTTCGAGTCGTCGGAGGCGCTCACGGCGGCCGGGCCGTTGCTCGACGCGGTGCTGAGCGACGCCGGATATCGCGCTCACGTCGGACGTCGCGGCGATCGCCAGGAAGTGATGCTCGGCTATTCGGACTCCAACAAGGAGTCGGGGTTTCTCGCCGCCGCCTGGATGCTGCACCAGGCGCAGGCCGCGCTCGTCGAGACCTCGCGGGTGCACGGCGTCGAGCTGACGCTCTTCCATGGGCGCGGCGGCGCGATCGGCCGGGGCGGCGGACCAGCGAACCGCGCCATCGTCGGCGGCGCGCCGGGGTCGGTCGATGGCCGGCTGAAGTTGACCGAGCAGGGCGAGGTGATCTTCGCGAACTACGGCGATCCCGCGATCGCCAAGCGCCACCTCGAGCAATTGACGGGAGCGGTCCTGATCGCCTCCACGCCAGAGCACGATGCGGCGGCTGCAGCGGCCGTCGATGCAGGGCGCGAGATGATGAACGAGCTGTCAGCCACAGCTCGTGCCGCGTATCGGGCGCTCGTCCACGACGACCCCGGCTTCGCGTCGTTCTTCCGTCAGATCACGCCGATCGCGGAGCTGTCCGACCTCCGACTCGGGTCCCGGCCGGCGGCACGTGGCCGCGCCGGAGCAGATCCCGATGAGGCGCCGCCGATCGACTCGCTTCGTGCGATCCCGTGGACGTTCGCGTGGTCGCAGTCACGCATCAATCTGCCCGGCTGGTATGGGCTCGGTGCTGCGCTCGAGGCGTATGCCGCGGCTCACGGCGACCACGGGACCGGCGAGTTCGGGCGGCTCTACCGGTCGTGGCCGTTCCTCGCGTCCGTCATCGACAACGCCGAGATGATCCTGGCCAAGGCGGACATGGGCATCGGCCGACGGTACGCGTCGCTCACCAAGGGCCCCGATGCGGAGCGCTGGTGGACGACGATCGAAAGCGAGTACCACCGAACGGTCAGCTGGTTGCTGCGGATCACCGGGCATGAACGGTTGCTCGACGGTGCCCCTGTGCTCCAGCGGTCGATCGCGCTGCGCAACCCGTACGTCGATGCGCTTTCCGAGGTGCAGGTCCGGCTGTTGCGTCGACTACGTGCCCTGCCGCCTGACAGCCCTGACCGTGCCCTGCACAGCCGTCTCGTTCAGCTCTCCGTGAACGGTGTTGCGGCGGGTCTCCAGAACACCGGCTAGCGGTTGAGGCTCCGGTAGCGACGGACCGCGAGCGGGCCGAAGACAGCGAGGAATATGGCGACCCAGACGAGGGTCACGAGGACCGGGTTCTCTGATGGGAAGCTCCCGGTGGCATACGGGTTCGGGTTGCCCCAGAGGATGCGCAGCGAGCCCGCCAGCGTGCTGGTCGGGTTCCATTCCGCGATCGGCTGGATCCAGTCGGGCAGCGTCTGCGGCGGGACGAAGACGCTCGAGATGAACCCGATCGGAAAGAGGACCGTGAAGACGACCTGGTTGGCGACTTCGACCGTCGGGACGCTCATGCCGAGGAACATGCCGAGCCAGGACATGGCGAACGCGAACAGGAGGAGCAGTGCGATCCCGGCAACGAACCCGCCGACACCGGTCCGGACGGTCCAACCGACGGCGACCCCGGACAGGCCGAGCACGACCATGATGCCCGCGTTGTAGACGACGTCGGCGAGGGACCGACCGGATAGAAAGGCCGACTGTGCCATCGGCAGCGAGCGGAAGCGGTCGATGATCCCCTTCTGCGCGTCATCGGCGATACCGACCGCCGTCGTACCGCAGGCGAAGATGATCGTCTGGGCGAAGATCCCGGGGATGAGGAACTCGTTGTAACTGCCGCCGCCGGGGATCGGGATCGCGCCCCCGAAGATGACGGAGAACAGGACGACGAACATGATCGACTGGAGGACCCCGAAGACCGCGAGCTCGGGGATCCGCGGGATCCGCTTGAGGTTCCGCCACATGACGATCAGCCCGTCGCGCAGCATCGAACCGAAGCCGCCGGCCGGGGCGGCGGGGCGCGTCGCCGCGTTGGCGGTCATGCGGCCTCCTCGGCGGTCGGCTGCCCCTCGGCGACGTGCCCGGTCAGGCTGAGGAAGACGTCGTCGAGCGTCGGGCGGCGCAGGCCGATGTCGTCGATCACGATGCCGGCCTCGTCGAACTCCCGGATGACCGTGGCGAGGCGTTGCGACCCGCCCTCCGACGGCACGGTCACCCGGCGCGTATGTTCGTCAAGCGAGGCCGCGCCGAGGCCGATCTGACCGAGGATCCGCTGCGCGTCCTCGATACGCGTCCGATCGTGGACGACCACCTCGATACGCTCGCCGCCGACCTGGGCCTTGAGCTGGTCCGCGGTGCCGTTCGCGATGATCCGGCCGTGGTCGACGACCGCGATCGTGTCCGCGAGCTCGTCGGCCTCCTCGAGGTACTGCGTCGTCAGGAGCAGCGTCGTCCCCTCCCGGACGAGCGACCGGATCACGTCCCACATGCCGAGGCGGCTGCGCGGGTCGAGACCCGTCGTTGGCTCGTCAAGGAACAGGAGGCGCGGCCGGCCGATGAGCGCGCTCGCGAGGTCGAGCCGGCGACGCATACCGCCCGAGTACGTCTTGACGACGCGATCGCCCGCGTCGAGCAGGTCGAACTGCTCTAGGAGCTCCTTCGCGCGCGTCGTTGCGATGTCGCTGGGCAGCTGGTACAGCCGACCGAACATCCAGAGGTTCTCGCGCCCGGTCAGGTTCTCGTCGACGGCCGCGTACTGACCCGATAGCCCGATCAACGTGCGGATCTTCTGAGCGTCGCGGACGACATCGAGCCCGGCGACGGTTGCGTGGCCCTTGTCGGGTCGCAGCAGCGTCGCAAGGATGCGGACGGTCGTGGTCTTGCCCGCACCGTTCGGACCGAGCAGCCCGAGGACGCTGCCCTCAGGGACCGCCAGGTCGAGCCCGTCGAGCGCGCGGACCTCGACCTTCCGCGTCTTGTAGATCTTGACGAGGCCCTCGGCCGTGATGACGTCCACGCGGCGACACACCTCGGGTGGCAGTGACGGGGGACGGGGAGTATACGCGGCGGCACCTTGACGGCGTGTTTCCAGCAACAGCCGCCGCCGAGGCGCGCGGGCCCGGTACGCTCTGGGGTCCATGCTCGACCGCTTGCGTGCCTGGCTCGATCGCTGGGGCGCGATCCTTCCGCTGCTCGTCGCCGAGTTCATCGTCTGGCTCGGATTCGGTGGCTTGCTGCCGATCCTGCCTATCTACTTCGCCGAGCAGGGGGTCGACCTCGGCACGCTCGGGCTGGTGATCGCCGCCTGGCCTGCCGCTCGGCTCGTGAGCGAGCCGGTCTTCGGATGGCTTGCCGACCGGACGGCGCGTGTCCCGCTGATGGTCATCGGGCTCGTCGCGACCGGTGTGTTCGGCGCGCTTCCGCTGGTCTGGACGGGCCCGCTGGCGTTCTTCCTGCTTCGTGCTGGCGCCGGCCTCGGCGCGGCCATCTACGACCCGGCTGCCCGCGGCTTCCTGACTGATGCAACCCCTGCGGATCGACGGGGCGAGGCATTCGGGCTGTACGGGGCAGCCCAGATGGGCGGACTCCTCCTCGGTCCCACGATCGGCGCTTTGGGGGCGGAGCGCTTCGGCGGGATCGCCTTCGTCTTCGTGTTCAGCGCCGTCGCCGCGATCATCGCGGCCGTCGCGATCGCGCTACGAGTGCGTGAGCACGGGCCGGCGCACAAGGCCGAGGCCTCGCCGTCCTTCGATCGGATGACGATGCCGCCGGACTCACCGTACGTGGAGGGTCGAGCGGCAGCCGATCTCGCCGCGGAGCACTCTACCGAGCCGGCCACCGTGGGGACTCCGACCCGCCTCCTCAACCGGGGTCTGATCGCCGCGATCATCCTCAACGTCGGCGGCTACTACGGCGGCGGGACGTACGAGGTGATCTGGAGCCTGTTCCTTCGCGGTCTCGGGGCTGACCTCGCGCTCATCGGTCTGACCTTCGCGATGTTCGGGTTGCCGGTGCTGGTGCTGTCGCCTTATGCGGGGCGCCTCGTCGACCGTCGCGGGTCGTACGCGTTCATCGTGATCGGCATGATCCTGCCCGCCGTGACCGGCATCCTCTACACGCTGATGTGGGATCCGGCGTTCGCGGTTCCGCTGATCCTCGTCGAAGCGACCGGATTCGCGTTCCTGAACCCCGCGCTCTACGCAGTCGTCGCGGCCAACTCGCCGCCAGGCCGGTCATCGACCGCGCAAGGGTTGTTCGGCGCGGCCGGGACGCTCGGGTTCATCGTGGCGTCGGTCACGACGGGGATCCTCGCCGAACGGAGCATCCTGCTGCCGTTCTACTCGTTCAGCGTCGTGATGATCGTGACACTGGTCATCGCGACGATCGTCGGCGGCAGCCGCCTGCGCGCAGGGACGACCGTTGCGGCCCCTGACCGAGCACCGCAGGAGCTCACTGCCGGGCGGCTGTGAGCACAGCGAGGGATGGTCCGGGCCATTTGACCGATATCGGGACCCTCCCTATCATTGGTGGTCGCGGGGTGGAGCAGCGGCAGCTCGTCGGGCTCATAACCCGAAGGTCAAGGGTTCGAATCCCTTCCCCGCAACCAATACGCCTTCTTCCCTGAACCCCGGGTCCCGACCAACCCGGGGTTCATCCTTTCCGTGGCGACCTACTTGGCGAGGCGCTGCCAGACTGGACGACCGCCGGCCATCCATGGCGCAGCGCGGATCTCCCCCGTGTTGGGATCGGCCAAGAACTGTCCCGTGACGCGGTCGAGCGTGCCGATGAGTTGCGTATCGTCCGGCGACCACTGCCAATCGGCGGAGCAGTCGTCGGCTGGCGCCTTCGGCGGACAGGCGATCTCGATACCGACACTCGAGCGATCGACGGGCACGATGGCGGAGCGGGCCGGGATGCTGCCGTCGTCGCTATAGAACCGGGTGACGATGAGCCGCGTCCCGTCATTCGACCAGGCGACGCCACCATCCGCGATGGTGTCGGGATGCGTGTCGACGGCGAAGTCTCCCGTCCCATCGACGTTGACGATGTGCGTCCGAGTCGAAATGGTCTTTGCGGTCGTGTCGTGGACGCCGTAGGCGACTCGCGTCCCATCCGGCGACCAACTCGCGCCATAGATGTCCATCGTGCCTGATGAGGGCGGGACGATCGTGCGCACACCTCCGGTCATCGGGTCGAGTCCGTAGACCCCGCGATTGACACTCTTGGGATCCGCACCGATGAACATGATCTCTGAGCCGTCCGGCCGATACTGCGGCGGTCCGTCGTCGTCCGTCGCGAAGACAGGGAAGATCCTCGGTTTCCCGGTACCGTCGCTCGGGATGACCACTATCGCCTTTCCCTCGTCGTTTCTCGCGAACGCGACGATGGAACGGCCGTCGGGTGCGAAGCTCCAGTCGGACAGTTCGTTCATCGACTCGGACGTCACTTGGACGACGCCACTCCCATCAGCGTGGGCGACGAACAGGACACCCACTGTGCTGCCGGCGAGCGGTTTGCGGGCGAAGGCGAAGCGCGTCCCGTCGAGCGAGTAGACCGGCGCGACGTCGGCTTCGGGTCCGCTGACGATGGCTGTGGATTCGCCGCTGCGGGGGTCGGCCGTGTAGATATCGCCGTTCAGTGCGAACAGGACCGAGCCGTTGGCGGCGGGTCCGTACGCCGGTGGAAGGCGGCGCTGCTGAGAGCCGACGTAGACC
>DASSZA010000238.1:0-3655 GCA_035703005.1 Candidatus Limnocylindrales bacterium
CGTGCGGACATCCCCTCTCGCCGGGGATACCCCCCAGGGCGACATGCCGCGTCTCGTCGAGCGGCGCCCAGCGAAGCGGGTCCGCCTCGCTGAACAGGATGACGCTCGGCGTTCGCACGCCCGCGGCCACGTGCGACACGCCCGTGTCGTTGGCGAGCAAGAGGGCGGCGTCGCGGACCAGCACCCCGAGGGCACCGAGTGACGTCTGCCCGGACAGGTCGAGCGCCAGCTCCTGCATGCGCTCGACGACCTCGGCTGCGACCGCGCGCTCGGAGGCGCTCCCCGTGATGACGATCTCGAGGCCCGCCGTCGCGAGATGGTCGGCCACCGCCGCGAACTTCTCGGGCGGCCACCGCCGCGGAGGATGGGATGCGCCTGGATGGACGACCGCGTAGCCGCCCGGCGTCATCGGGGAGGGCAACGCAGCTGCCAGATCTGCTTCATCGAGACGGGTCAGCGGGAACTCCGGTGCATCGTCGACGTCACCCCCGAGGGCATCGGCCACGCGAAGGAGTCGATGGACCTCTCGCCCATGGTCCGGATATTCGACCCAGATGCCGTCGACGGTCGGCGGGACAGACGCCGTCCCGGGCAGCACGAAACCGGCCGACTGTCGCGCGCCGAGCAGCGCGACGAAGCTGTTCGAGCTGAGGCCGCTTCCGTGAAGCTGGATCGCGAGATCGAAATGGCGAGCTTGGAGGTCCGCGATGGACCGGACGATGCGTGCCGGGTCGACGTTCCGCTCCGGGATGCCCGGAAACCCGGTGAACTCGATCAGGTCATCGACGTAGGCGCCGAACCGGTCGACGAACTCGCGCGCCCACGGCAGCCCGATCAGCGTGATCCGCGCATCCGGGAAGCGATGGCGGATCGAACGGAACGTCGGGACGGCACACAACATGTCGCCGAGCACGAGGGCGCGGAACACCGCCATCTCCGTGATGTCGGCGACTGGCTCACGAACGGGGATGGCCATCGCTCGCGACCGTAGCGTCGGCGTTGTCGACGTCGAGGAACGCTTCGTGCTCTAGTCGTCGCACCTATGTCGCACCGACTGCGTCGCGATCATGCGATCCGCGTCGGCCTCACCGGTCGTGTCGAGCGTCCCACCACGCGATCAAGCGCGGGAGATCGGCGTTGGTCCCGTTGAGCGCGCCGTAGACGCGGCCGTCGGCGTCGATCCACCTGATCCGTGCTTCCCCATTCGTGACGTAGCAGGCCATACGCCCCTTCGCTGTCCGCAGCTCACCGCTCGCGTCGCCCTTGCGGCATCCGCCGCTGTCGCGCGCTACCGGAAGGCCACGCAGACGTCGGTCCCACCAGTCGTTGAGGCCTGCTGCCGTCTTGAACCGGAAATAGCCGACGTCGCTCACGAGACTCGAGTCGATCACGCAGTCGATGGCCCCGACGCTGCCCTCGACGTCGGTCGCTTCCGCGCCGACGATGCGGTACGGGATGCACGTGTTCGAGATATCGGCGGGAGCCCGGTCGACGAGCCGTCGCTCGACCGCGGTGAAGCTTGGCTCGGCCCGGACATCGGCCACCTGATGGGCCTGCATCCACCAGTCGAGCGTGCCACGAAGATCGTCGCCCGACCCGACGACGACGCCGTAGACGAGATCGTTGGTGTCCAGCCAGCGCAGCCTCGCGCCGTTCGCCGAGACGAAGCATTGCAGTCGGCCGCCGTCGAACCTCGTCTCGCCCTCGCGCCCATCGAGACAACCGCCGCTATCGGGCTGGAGATGCATGTCCTTCATCCCGGCGTCGTACCACGCCTGCATCTGCGGTCCCGAGGCGAAGAGGAAGTAGCGCGATTCGGTGACAGCGCCGCTATCGGTGACTGGACAGTCGATCCCCGCGACATCGCCCTCGATCGCCGGATCGGACGCCGTCGTCCGGCTCCGAACACAGTCGGCCACGATGTCCCGTGGGACCAAACCAAGGAGCAGCCGCTCACCGGCTGAGGGATCGGCGATGGCGGTCGTGATGGGATCGGAGGGAGGCGGGGGCGGCGAGCTTGAGGACGGATCGTCGGAACGGCTCGGATCCGGTGAGACGAGGTCGCCCAGGGCCGGTGGCGATGACGACGGCACGTTGGAGAGCTGATCGAGCGGGTCGTGCCGGAAGGCGCCTGCTACGGCTGCGCCCGCGGCCAGCAGAGCGAGCAGCGCAGCGGCCACGAGCAGCAGCTGCCACTGCGACCTGCGCGGCGGGACGAGCGCGGCGCGCAGCACGCGCTGGCGGACGATGGGCGAGGCATCGTGGACCGGGACCTGAGTGAGAAGGCTTTGCAGGCCGATGTGGCTCGCGGCGAGCGCCGCACACTCGGGGCAGGCTGCCAGGCCTGCTTCCATCCGCGTCCGCTCGGCGGGCGTCAGCTCGAAGTCGAGCGATGCCACCGCTAGCTCGAGCGCCTCGTGCTCGTGGATCATCGCACCACCCCCTCGGCCACGAGGAAGGAACGGAGGCGCTCGCGGGCCCGGAACATCATCGTGCGGGTGCTCGTCTCGGTCCGCCCGAGCGCCTCGGCGATCTCGCGTCCCGAGAAGCCCTGCGCTGCCATGACCACCGCCGTGCGCGCGTCGTCGGGAAGGATGGTCAGGGCCGCGAGCAGGGCCTCGCTCAGCTCGTGGCGAAGGGTCTCGATCTCGGCCGCGACCTCCGTCTCTTCGGCCGGCCGCCGCTCGAGGAACCGCCGCGCCACGACGCCGCGTCGACCGCGGCTCGTCGCGAGGTTCGAGCAGACGCGGTACAGCCAGGCGGTGACGTTGTCCGGCTGGCGACCGGCGGCATGCTCCTTGACGAGGCGCAGGAATGTCTCCTGGACGAGGTCGTCCGCGGCGTCCGCGTCCCGCGTCAGGGCGTAGGCGAAACTCGTCAGACGGCGCTGATTCTCGTCATAGGCCGCCATGACGAAGTCGGCGCGCAGGTCTGCGTCGGAGACGACGGCCAGGCGGCGGACCGCCGGCTGGCGATCGTCAGACATGGCGAGGGCGACCTCCATGACCACGAGACGCGATGGCGCGCGGATTGTGGCAGGGGGCCGTCAGCGGACGGTCGGGCGGCATCAACTTGTTCTGACGCCACAGGTGCGTGGCGCGTTGCGCGGTAAAGCTGTCAACACGCCGACACCGGAAATGCGCAACAGGCCTTTGCCCCGCACGTCTCTCGGGCATCCGGCAACGGTCAAACCCGTAGTCGACGCACGAGGGCACCGTGGCGCTTTCTCGAAACGCAAACGGGTTCCGACCCGAGATCGAGGGACTAAGAGGGGTCGCGATCCTCCTGGTCGTGGTATGCCACGCAGGGATCGCAGGCTTCGACGCCGGGTTCATCGGCGTGGATGTGTTCTTCGTGCTGTCCGGGTTCCTGATCACCGGGCTCCTGGCCGACGAGCACGAGCGGACCGGCCGCATCGAGCTCGGCAGCTTTTATGCGCGGCGAGCGAGGCGGATCCTCCCGGCGGCTGCCGTCGTCCTTGTCGCGACGCTCGTTGGCGCCCTCGTGGTCTTCTCGCCTCTCGACATGGCGAGGATCGCCCAGGACGGCCTCGCAGCAGGTCTCTCGGTCGCGAACATCCGGTTCGCGATGGGGGCCACCGACTATTTCTCGGCAGGCGACCCGTCGCCGATGCTGCACTACTGGTCGCTCTCGG
>DASSZA010000267.1:0-3618 GCA_035703005.1 Candidatus Limnocylindrales bacterium
GAGCAGATGGACCTTGCGAGCGAACTTCGTGAGGTAGATCGACTCCTCCATCGCCGAGTCGCCGCCGCCGACCACCGCGATCTCGCGGTCCTTGAAGAAGAAGCCGTCACAGGTGGCGCAGGCGGAGACGCCCCGGCCACGGAGCCGGGTCTCGCTCTCGAGCCCGAGCCACAGGGCGGACGCACCCGTGGCCACGATCACCGCCTGGGCGCGATATTCCGTGCCCCGAGCCCAGATGCGGAACGGAGGCGAAGAGAAGTCGACCCGGTCGATGTCGACGTCGATCAGACGAGCGCCGAACCGCTCAGCCTGGGCACGGAACTTCGCCATGAGCTCGGGGCCCTGGACGCCGTCGGGGAAGCCCGGGTAGTTCTCGACGTCGCTCGTGAGCATCAACTGGCCGCCCGGCGCAGAGCCGGCGATGACGATCGGTTCGAGATTGGCTCGCGCCGCGTAGATGGCCGCGGTGAGCCCAGCGGGGCCGGAACCGACGATCACGAGCTTCGAATCGACGCGTCCTTCGCCGCTCTCTGCCGTCGAGGGCCCGCCTGGAGCGGGCACAGCGGTAGCGTCGGCAGGGTCATCGACCATCACGATCGAGAACCCGCCGAACGGCTTCGGGGCGTCTGTCATCGTTCTATGCTACACCCAGTACAGGGATACCCCCAGGGGGTATCGCCGCTCGCTCGTCATCGGCGGCGTCCTCGGCGCCCGTCGGTCGACACGATACGTCAACCGATGGCGTGGAGTGCCGGGATGACGTCCCGTCCCAGCGTCTCCATGTACGCCGGTTCGTGCGCGTCCTTGAGCTCGAAGATGATGTGCTCTGCGCCGGCGTCCGAGAGGTCGCCGAACCGGTCGATGATCTGCTGCGGTGACTCCGTCCGTGCCGAGCTCGGCGGCCCGAGTCGCACGTTCTGGAGCGTCGAACGCTCGATCTCGCGCGGGTCACGCCCGACCTCGGCGCAGTGCTGGTCGAGGATCGCGTACTTGCGCGCGATCCCCTCTGGCGACCCGAAGACGTTGCACGCGTCGGCGTACTGGGCGACGAGTCGAAGCGTCTTCTTCTCGCCGCCCCCACCGACCATGATCGGCGGCCGCGGACGCGACAGCGACTGCGGCGAGTTCATCAGGCGGTCGGCCTGGAAGTGGCGGCCGTGGAAGGCTCCCTCCGAGCCACGTTCGCCCTGCCACATCTCGTGGGCGATCTGGAGCGTCTCCTCGAGCATCTCGAAGCGCTCGCCGAGCGGCGGGAACGGGAAACCGAGCGATCGCGATTCCTCCTGGTTCCAGGCAGCCCCGATCCCGAGCCAGGCGCGCCCACCCGACAGGACGTCGAGCGTGGTCGTGGCCTTCACCCACAGCGCCGCGTTCCGGTAGTGGATGCCGCCGACCATCAGGCCCAGCCGGGCACGCTTCGAGTGGGCCGCCATGAAACCGAGTGCGGTCATCCCCTCGAGCATCGGCTCCTCGGGACGCCCCACGCCGCGGATCTGGAAGAAGTGGTCCATCACCCAGATCGAGTCGAAGCCGACCTGGTCGGCGTCCTCGACGATCCGCGCGAGTGTCGGCGCGATCGCCTCCGGCCCACCGGGCCAGGTGAACGAGCAGATCTGCAGGCCGACCTTCATCGCGCGGAGGGTAGTGCACTCGGCAACGACATGCGCGCCGTCGCGGCGCCGACTACCGGAACAGGTCCATATCGGCGGGGATGAGCACGTCGCGGATACGACCGTCGCCGCGTTGGAACGCCACGCCGCGAACCAGCGCGACCGGCCGGCGCCCCGTCTTGCCGAAGACCAGCTCCCCGGCTGAGGCGATCTCGTCGGCGACGGCGCGGACCGTCGACTTCATCACGCGGCCGTCGGCGTCCGGGAGGCCGCGGAGGTCGTCGAGCGGCTGAAGCCCAGAGACGCCGATCGCAACATCGACGATGCCGAACCGCCACGGGCGGCCGAAGCTGTCGGACACGATGACCGGCAGATCGTGGCCGAGCCGTTCCCGGATCGCGGCCCGGATGCCGTCCGCGGACGCATCCGGGTCCTTGGGGAGGAGCGTGACGATGTCCCCGGAGCGCGGGCCGACATTCGATGCGTCGATACCGCCGTTGGCGCACACGAACCCGTGCGGCGTCTCGGTGATCACGACCCCGTTGGCCATCCGAACGACCCGCTTCGCCTCGCGCAGGACGAGCTCGACCTGACGGGGGTCGCGGTCGTAGCGCTCGGCGAACTCGACCGCCTCGGGCCGCGGCTCGATGGTCGTAAGGTCGACGACCGCGCCCTCCGCCTTCGACACGACCTTCTGCGTCACCACGAGGACGTCGTCATCGCGGAGGGGGAGAACGCCGGACGCCGCCGCGAGGGCGCCCGCGATGAGCGACGGCAGGTCATCGCCCGGGGTGACCTCGCCGAGTCCCTCGATCGCGACCGCTTCGACGCGGTCAGCCACCGACCGCCTCTGGCGTCTCGGCTTGGGCGATCAGCAGGTCCTCGGGCGTATCGATGTCGAGCGTCAGTGGGCCGTCCAGCACTTCTACGTGGGCACCGACAGCGCGCGCCGCGCCCTCGTGGGCGTCCCTGCTGTCGCCACCGAAGCAGAACTCGATGACGTCGGGTGGCGCGAGGAGCAGCGCGTTCGTGCCGCGGCCGTGCCGGTCCGGCACGATGACGACAAGCGGATCGTCGGCGGCGGCGAGCGCGACGACGGGAGCGAGCCGCTCCGGGCTCACGCGCGGGATGTCGATCGGCAGGACGAGGATCGCCGTCGCGCCGGCGGCGATCGCCTCATCCCGTGCCTGACGCAGGCCGTCGTTGAGACCGCCGCTCCGTTGCCGGAGCGGGCGTGCACCGGCTCGCAGCGCCAGTTCGCGGACCTCGTCGTCGGGCGTCACGACCAGCGTTTCTTCGATACCGGGGGTCGCGATAGCGGCACCGATCGTTCCTGCGGCGAGTCGCAGCGCGAGATCGCGGCGTTCCTCGGCGTCGAGGACGGCCCCGAGCCGCGATTTCGCCCCCTCGATCGCGCCGACCGGGACGATGGCGATGACCCGTCGCGGCGTCATCGCGCCGCGCCGGCGGCCGAGGTCGCGAACCGCAGGACCTCTTCCCCAAGGCGCGCCCGCGACGCGTCGTCGCTCATGATCGTGTCCGCGACGAGCGTCTCGACGCCCAGGGCACGGATCTCGGGCTCCAGCGCGGCGTCGACCCGATCAAGAACGAAATGGCTGATCAACGGCGTCAGATGTCGGGCGACCCCGAGCGCGCTCGATTCCTCGCCGAGCGATGCGAGCATCCGGTCGGCCGGCCCCTTGAGCGCCTTCCCGCCGACGATGCCGCTGACCGCGACCACCGGGACGCTTCGGGGGCGTGCTTCCTCGATCGCCTGGCGGATCCCGCCGACAGCCAGGATCGGGTCGATCGACACGATAGGGTTCGAGGGCGCGACGACGATCACGCCCGCGTGGGCGATCGCGGCAAGGACTTCCGTCGTCGTCTGAGCAGCCTCGACGCCGCGGAACCGGACCTGCTGCACCGTCGGCGCCTGGTGCCGATGGACGAAGTACTCCTGGAACTCCAACCAGCCGTCGTCGGTGAGCACCTCGGTCCGGACGGGCTG
>DASSZA010000204.1:0-11841 GCA_035703005.1 Candidatus Limnocylindrales bacterium
TCGCCGAGCGGGCGAGCCACGAATACGCCTACGTGCAGCGCGATGTCCGACGGATCATCACGATCGGCGGCTCGTTGATCGCCTTCCTGCTGCTGCTGTGGGTCGTCCTCCAGGCGACGGGCGTCGGGCGCATCTGAGGAAGGGGCAGCGCGGCCATGAACGGCAGCGGTGCGATCTCCTGATCCATCCCGCGTCCTAGACTGGCCGCGATGCCGTCAGCACGTCCACGTTCCGGGGGTGCCAAGCCCGAGGCGCTCTTCCAGCCCCCGCCCGAGCGCCAGCCGCTCGCGGCCCGGATGCGGCCGAGGAGCCTCGACGAGTTCGTCGGCCAGGAGCATCTCGTCGGGGAGCGCGGCCCGCTGCGCCGGTCGATCGCGCGGGGTCACCTCGCGTCGCTCCTGCTCTGGGGCCCGCCCGGGACCGGCAAGACGAGTCTCGCCCGGCTCCTTGCAGGGGAGGTCGGCGCCCACTTCGCGACGATGTCTGCCGTCATGGCAGGGGTGGCCGACGTCCGTTCGACGATCGCCGAGGCACAGGAGCGGCTGGCGCTGCACGGCACGCGGACCGTCCTCTTCCTCGATGAGATCCATCGGTTCAACAAGGCGCAGCAGGACGCGCTACTGCCGCACGTCGAGGACGGGACCGTCACGTTGATCGGCGCAACGACCGAGAATCCCTACTTCGAGGTGAATTCGGCGCTCCTGTCACGGATGCGCGTGTGGCGCCTCGAGGCCCTGACCGACGAGGACGTGGCGACGGTGGTCCGGCGGGCCCTCGAGGACGAAGAGCGCGGCCTCGCCGGTCGGCTCGGTCCCGACGGCGGCGTGACGCTTGGCCAGGAAGCGTTCGACCACCTCGTCGGGCTCGCCGGCGGCGACGCGCGCTCGGCGCTCAACGTGCTCGAAGGAGCCGTCGCGCTCGCCGAAGCCGAGGGCGTCCGCGACGCTGACGGGCGCGTGGCGCCGCGGCTCGAGGACGTGGAAGGCGCCGCTCAGCAGCGCGTGCTTGCCTACGACCGGGCCGGCGATGGGCATTACGACACGGTCTCCGCGTTCATCAAGAGCCTGCGCGGGAACGATCCTGACGGGGCGTTGTACTGGCTGGCCTCGATGGTCGCGGCCGGCGAGGACCCGCGGTTCATCGCGCGCCGGCTGATCATCAGCGCGTCGGAGGACGTCGGCAACGCGGATCCCCGGGCATTGCAGGTCGCCGTCGCTGCGGCCCAGGCGCTCGATCACGTCGGGCTGCCAGAAGCGCAGTACGCACTGGCCCAGGCGACGACGTACATCGCGACCGCGCCGAAGTCGAACCGGTCCGGCTCCGCGTACTGGGCCGCGGCTGGCGACGTCGAGGCGCGCGGTTCCCTGGCCGTGCCGCTCCATCTGCGCAACGCTCCCCATCGGCTGATGCGCCAGCACGGCATCGGCGTCGGCTACCAGTACCCACACGACTTCGAGGACGCGGACATCGACCAGCAGTACCTGCCCGATGAGCTCGTCGACCGGCGCTACTACCTGCCGACCGACCAGGGCTACGAAGCGACGATCGCCAACCGGATGGACGGGCGGGCCGAGAAGCGCGCGTCGGAGAAACCGAAGCGGTCCCCGCTACCGAAGCCGGAGATCGCGAAGGGTGCCGGCGGCGATCTCATGCGGACGCGCGAGGCGAACCGCAAGAAGCTGGCGGAAACCGAAAAGAACGACGCGGCGGGGTAGGTTCGGAAACCTGTCGGGCGCGCCATCCTCTTCCGCCCGGCGCGGACGTCCGGATGATCTTTCCTTCGAATCACTTGCATCCGCCAGGTGACGGTGTAATACTGAACCAGATGGTTCAGTATTTGGACGCTCGACTCGACGCCTCGTTCGCCGCCCTCTCGGATCCCACTCGACGGGGTGTCCTTGAGCGGCTCGGACGGGCCGACGCGTCCATCACCGACCTCGCCGAGGCGTTCCACCTGACCCTGACCGGCATGCGGAAGCACGTCGGCGTGCTGGAGCAGGCCGACCTCGTCACGACCCGAAAGGTCGGGCGCGTCCGGACCTGCATGCTCGGCCCGCGCCGGCTCGAGGACGAGACGGCCTGGATCGAGCGGCAGCGCCGCATGTGGGACGAACGCTTCGGGGAGTTGGAGAAGGTCGTCGCTGAACGACGACGGAAGGAGCAGATCGATGGACGCACGAAGCGGCCGTGAGGCCACCCCCACGCAGGAGCGGACCACGATGGACAGGACGTCCGAGCGCGAGCTCGTCGTCACCCGCACGATCGACGGTCCGGCGCACATCGTGTTCGAGGCGTGGACGGATCCCGAGCTGGTGAAGCGCTGGTGGGTCCCGAAGTCGGTCCCGGTCACGCTGCTGTCGGTCGAGATGGACGTCCGCGCGGGGGGCACGTACCGATTCACCTTCCAGGTCGATCCCACGACCACGATGGCGTTCTTTGGCCGGTACCTTGAGGTCAACCCGCCCTCACGGCTCGTCTGGACGAACGAGGAGGGAGAGGGCGACGCCGTCATCTCGACGTTGACCCTTGACGAGGATCGGGGCCGGACCCGGCTGGTCGTGCACGATCTCTATCCATCGAAGGACGCGCTCGATGCGGCCATCGCGTCGGGATCCACCGCAGGGTGGGACGAGATGCTCGACCAGCTCGACGAGCTGCTCCTCGCGCTTGACGCCGGCTCGGGAGCGGCGTGACGCGACCGACCGACTGACGCTTCTTCGGACGTGTCGGTCCTAGTGGCGGACGTGCGCGCCGCGCGCCTCCCAGGCGACGTGCTCGGCCGTCTCGAGCTGGAACGTCGAGTGGCGCACGTCGTAGTCATCGGCGAGGCAGGTCGCGAGGAAATCGAGCACGTCTCCCGGTTGTCCGTCGGGCTTAAGGACCACGTGCGCTGACACGACGTTCATCCCACTCGTGATCGTCCAGGCGTGCAGGTCGTGCACGTCGTTGACGCCCGGTGCTTCGAGGATCCTCTTGCGAACGCGCTCGAGGTCGACATTCCGCGGTGTCGCCTCAAGCAGGACGTCGAGGCTGTCCCGCAGCAGTGTGACCGTTCGCGGGACGATGAGGACGGCGACGACCAGCGAGGCGAGCGCGTCGGCCTGCTGCCAGCCGGTCGCGAGGACGATCAGGCCTGCGACCAGCACAGCCGTCGATCCGAGCAGGTCGCCGAGCACCTCGAGGTAGGCGCCCCGCACCGTGAGGCTCTCGTCGCGTCCGCCTGACAGCAGCCGGACGGAGATGAGATTCGCGACGATCGCCCCCGCTGCCACGAGCGTCATGAGGCCGGCCTCGACCTCCGGCGGTGCGATGAGTCGGCGAAGGCCCTCGTAGAACACGAACGCGGCGATCCCGAGCAGGAGCAACGCGTTCGCGGCCGCGGCCACGATCTCCAGCCGGTACAGGCCGAACGTCCTAGCGTCAGAACGTGGTCGTGCGGCCAGGCGGACCGCCACGAGCGCGAGCGCGATCCCCGAGACATCCGCGAAGACGTGAGCGGCGTCCGCGAGCAGAGCGAGCGAATTGCTGGCGATGCCCGCGATCAGCTCGACCACCAGGATCCCGATGCTCACCATCAGGGCTCCCGCCATGCTCGGCGCGTGGCGGGCGGCGGCGGTCGGGAGGCGCGACTCGGTGGCGGTCATCGCGTCGAGAGGATAAGCGTGTCTCCCCCTGAGGACTCCCTCGCCGCGCTCCGTCGCGTCGGCGAAGTCCCGCCCGTCACACTGGCCGTGGACGCGGCACGGGCCGCGGGAGTCGGAGGCCGGCCGTGTCGCGATCGCCCGTCGCGCTGACGCGCTCGCTCATCGACCGCGTCTTCCCACGCGGCGCGCTGCTGCTCTCGTTCCTGAGTTTCGTCTACTTCATCGCGGGGATCGTGCGGAACCGCATCTTCGCGAACACCTTCGGGCCAGGACCCGAGCTCGACGCGTACAACGCCGCCTTCCGGATCCCGGAGATCGCCCTCGACGTCCTCGTCGCCGCCGGGCTGACGGCGCCGTTCGTGCCGATCTACACGGCTCTTCGCCACCAGGACGAGGGCGCCGCGAATGACTTCGGCCGGACGGTCTTGACCGCCGCCGTGCTCGTCATGGTGGTCGCGGTCGTGGTGATCCTGTTCGCGGCGCCCTGGCTATCGACGACGGTCGGGGCGGGATTCGACCAGGCGACGCGCGACCTCTACATCGACCTCCTGCGGATCAACTGCTTCGCCCAACTCCTGTTCGCCGCCTCGATATGCCTCGGCGAAGTCCTCGTCGCGAACCGTCGCTTCCTCTTCTACGCCCTGGCGCCGATCCTCTACACGGCCGGCATCATCGCGGGCACGGTCCTCGGCGCAGAACGCTTCGGGATCGTCGCGACCGCATGGGGGGCCGTGATCGGCGCGATCCTCCACCTTGGCGTTCGCACCCTAGGCATCCTCGGCACGAGCTTCCGACCGCGCCCCGCCTTCCGCTTCCGGACGCCCGCGTTTCGGGAGTTCATCCGGCTGATGGTGCCGAGGATGATCAGCCACCCGATCGAACCCTTGACGTTCACGTTCTTCACGGCGCTCGCGACGACGATCGCGGTCGGCGGCGTCAGCACGGTCAATTTCGCGCTCGATTACCAGGTCGTCCCGGTCAGCCTGATCGGGATCTCGTTCTCGCTGGCCGTCTTCCCGACGCTATCGAGCGCTTACGCCGACGCGGACCGCGTGGCGTTCCGGGAGATCCTGGGGCGGAACGTCGTGACGATCGGGGTCCTGACGACCCTTGCCGCGATCGCGCTGTTCATCGGGGCGCCGATCCTGGTCGAGGTCCTCCTCGGCGGTGGTGAGTTCGGGCCCGAAGACGTCGCCGTGACGGCGACGATCGTCGCGGCCTTCGCGGTGTCGGTGCCGTTCGACTCGCTCGCGTATCCCCTGTCCCGCGGCCTGTACGCGACCCACGACACCATCCGCCAGGTGGGCGCGTCGTTCGCCGGTTTCGGTGTGGTGATCGCCGCGTCAACGGTGCTGGCCCCGACCCTCGGGCTCTTGTCGATCCCCGTCGGCTACGCGCTCGGGATGATCGTCAAGGACGTCCTGCTCGCAGCGTTCCTCCTCCGCCGCGTCCGCTCGATCGGCCGGTCGACGCCACCGGAGTCCCTCGCGGCGACCGCCTAGGGCCGCATGGCGGTCAGCTTGGCCGCGGCTTGGTCGGGACGACCGTGATGAACAGGCCGTCGCGGTCCTTGTACTGGCCCTCCGGCCGGCGCCAGGGCAGGAAGTTGTCCTGCAGCTCGGCGAACTTCGTGAAGAACCCCGGCGGGTTCGACGGCCCCCAGATCGACGAGATATCCGGGTACCACGGGTCGAGGATGTAGGCGCCGTCGATCCTCGTGTTACGGAACGTGGCTGGGTCGCCGCTGGCCCGATAGCCCGTCATCACCCACGTGTGTGCGCCGCGCCAGGCGAGCAGGATGGCCGGCGAGTGCGTCTTCTTGATCGCTTTGGCGGCGTCGCGAAGGGCGTATGTCAGTGTCTCGAAAGCCCGGACCTCGTACCCAGGGGCACCGTAGGCCTTGAGCGCGAGAGCCATCGCGCCCGGACCCCATTCGCCGTTGTGGCTATCGGAGTACGCCTCCCACTCGTGGATACGACCCGCGATCTCGGTCTGCCTCGCGTCCGAGGTGTTCACCTTGCCAAGGATCGCGAGGACGGTCTGGACACCCGCCGGCGCGCACCAGTCGGGCCGGAGCTCGTGTGCGAAGACCTTGTTCGGATCGCGCACGATGTTCACGTCGACCGGCGTGGGTTTCGGTTTGGGCGTCGGCTTCGGTGTCGGAGCGGGCGTCGGAGGCGGGCTGTCGCCCGGCTTCACGGAGGGAGTCGGCGTCGGCTCGGGCGTGGGCGACTCGGTCTCTTCGGGCGGCTCCGTGACCTTGACGGTCGCGACCGTCGGGCGATCCGGGACGGGTCCGGCCATGAACCGTTCGACGCGGTTGACGACCCGGAGCCACATATGACCCGCGCCGAACGTGTCGGTGGCCACGGCCGCCGCCGTGAGCGTGCCGCCGACGACGCAGATGCCCAGGGCGCCCACCAGGAAACGTCGGAGACGGCTGGGGGCGCGGCGCGGCGATCGATACACGGGGGGTGGGCTCCTAGGTTCGCCTGGGCGTCAGGTTCATGACGAGTGGGGACGGCTCCGCGTTACTTCCTCCGGCCGAGACGTACCCGGCCTCGCACGACCGTAGCGCGGGTCGCAGGGCACGTCCAACGGCCATCGGGACCGTTCGTCCAGCGGATGTCCGGTCTGTCGCTCGCCTGTGGCACCATCGGTCTCGCCATCGCCCGACGCACGCCGTCACGCCAGGAGCTCACCGTGGACCGTTTCGAGCCGAATCTCCGCATCCCCGGCCCTACCGCGCTGCCGCCCAGCGTCCGCACCGCCGGCGCTCGCCAGATGATCAATCACCGTGGCCCCGAGTTCGCCGCGATGCTCAAGCGCATCCTCGACGGCATCAAGCCGTTCTTCGGCACGACCTCCGACGTCGCGATGCTCACGACGGCCGGGTCCGGCGGCCTCGAGGCCGCGATCGTGAATACGCTCTCGCCGGGCGACCGGGTCCTCGGCGTCAGCATCGGCTCGTTCGGTGACCGCTTCGCGAAGATCGCCGGCATCTATGGGGCCGACGTCACGAAGCTCGACGCGGAGTGGGGCTACGCGGCCGCGGCCGAGGAGATCCGCGAGCGCCTTCGAGGGATGCGCGACACCAAGGCGGTGCTGCTCACCCACAACGAGACGTCGACCGGCGTCATGAACCCGATCCCTGAGCTGGCGGCGGCGATCCGCGAGGAGACGCCGGATGCGCTGATCCTCGTCGATAGCGTGTCGGGTCTCGGCGCCGTGCCGTTCGAGATGGACGCCTGGGGCGTCGACGTCGTCGTCACGGGCTCGCAGAAGGCGTGGATGGCTGCCCCCGGTCTGTCGATGATCGCGGCGTCGCCGCGCGGATGGGCGGCGATGGAGCAGGCGAAGATGCCGCGCTTCTATCTCGACCTCCGGGCACATCGCGCGGCCGCGGCGGATGGAGAGACGCCCTTCACACCGGCGATCGCGGTCGTCTTCCAGGTCGACGAGGGCCTGCGGCTGATGCAGGAGGAGGGCGCCGAGGCGATCTTCGCGCGTCACGAGGCGTGCGCCGCGGCGTCACGGGCGGGTCTCGCCGCGCTCGGTTTCGACCTCTTCGCCGATGAGCGCCACTACTCGCGGACCGTGACGGCTGCCAACGTGCCCGACGGGCTCGACTGGAAGGCGTTCAACGGCGCGCTCAAGGAGCGCGGTCTCGTCCTCGCAGGCGGTCAGGGCAAGCTCAAGGGCAGGATCTTCCGCCTCGGCCACCTCGGTTCGGTCACGGTCGAGGAGATCCTCGGCGCGATCGCGATGCTCGAGGCGGTGTCGATCGAGTTCGACCGTCCCGTCGAGCCCGGGGTTGCCGTCGCCGCTGCCCAGCGCGCCGCGCTCGCATCCAAGGGGATCCATAGCATGTCGGTGGCCGGGACCACCGCGTGAAGGTCCTCGTCGCGGAGAGTGTCGCGCGCGAGGGCATCGATCTCCTCGCCACACGCCATGAGGTCGACGAACGCATCGGCTGCACCCGCGAGGAGCTCGCGGCGATCCTGCCCGAGTACGACGCGCTGATCGTCCGCAGCCAGGTCCAGGTCGACGCCGAGCTGATCTCGGCCGGCGCCCGGCTCGTCGTCATCGGGCGTGCCGGCGTCGGGGTCGACAACGTCGATCTCGACGCCGCGACGCGAGCCGGCATCACGGTCGTCAATGCTCCGACCGGCAACACGATCGCCGCGGCCGAGCACACGCTCGCGCTCCTGTACGGGGTGGCACGCCGGACCGCGGCAGCCGACGCGAGCCTGCGTCGCGGCGAGTGGAAGCGCAACGAGTTCACGGGCCTCGAACTGCGCGGCCGGACGCTCGGGATCGTCGGACTCGGCAAGATCGGCCAGGCGATCGCGGTCCGGGCGCGGGCGATGGAGATGGTGGTCGTCGGCAGTGACCCGTACCTGACCGAGGAGCAAGCCGCGAACCACGGCGTCGAGCTCGTCGATCTGCCGACGCTGCTCGACCGATCGGACGTCGTGACGGTCCACGTCCCGCTGACGCGTGCGACCCGCGGGATCATCGGCAAGAAGGAGATCGCGCGGCTCAAGCCCGGTTCGATCGTGCTCAATGTCGCGCGAGGCGGCATCGTCGACGAGGCCGCGGTCGCCGCCGCGCTCGAGAGCGGTCACCTCGCGGGTGCCGGGTTCGACGTCTTCGAGAGCGAGCCGCCGACCGATTCGCCCCTGCTGTCCGCCCCGAACACCCTCCTGACGCCACATCTCGGGGCGTCCACGGCCGAGGCCCAGGTCCTCGTCGCCGAGGAGGTCGCGGGCCAGGTCCTCGACGTGCTCGAGGGACGCAGCGCGCGCTATGCCGTCAATGCACCGCTGCTCACGCCCGAGACCGCGCGTGTCATCGGGCCGTACCTGCCCCTCGCGGAGATCCTCGGGCGGTTCTTCGCCCAGTTCTCGCGCGGCGGCGTGCGAACGCTCACGCTCGAGATCGCCGGCGAGCTCGCCGAGCACGACGGCTCACCGCTGACCGCGGCCGTGCTGCGAGGCCTCCTCGAGACCGTCACGACCGAGCGCGTCAATCTCGTCAACGCCGGCGCCCTCGCGAAGGCGCGCGGCATCTCGCTGGTCGAGCGCAAGACGCGCGATGCAGGTGCGTACGCCACCCAGCTCACGCTCTCGAGCGACGGGGCGCCGGGCGGCCGCGGGATCACCGTCGGTGGGACGGTCGCTGGCGGGGAGGCACGGATCACCCGGCTCGGCGGATATCGGCTGGACATGGAGCCGACCGACGTGATGCTGATCACCCGGCACACCGACAAGCCCGGGATGGTCGGGCGGGTGGGCGCCATGCTCGGCGAGGCCGACGTGAACATCAGCGCGATGCATCTCGCCCGGACACGACCGCGCGAGGACGCCTTGATGATCCTGGCGCTCGACGACGACGTCGCGCCCGAGGTCGAGTCCGCCATCCGCGACCTCGATGCGGTCCTCGACCTGTGGACGATCCGGCTCGGCCGGGACCGCTGACACAAGGCGAGTCGAGCCGATGACCGCGCCGCTCATCCCGGAGCTCCTCGACGCGACGCTCGTCCTCGTCCGGCATGGCGAATCCGAGTACATCGTGCAGGGCCGGTTCCAGGGTCACGCGGAGACGCCGTTGTCACCGACCGGGCTACGCCAGGCCTCACTCGCCGCCGAGCGACTGGCGCATCCGCACGATCCGCCGGCGCTCCCGGTGCCCGTCGGTCCACTCCGGGAGGTCGTCCATTCGCCGCTGCGGCGCACGACCCAGACGGCCGAAGCGATCGTCGCGCAGATGGCCGCCCCGCCGCCTCTGCGCGCCGAACCTGGCTTCCTCGAGATCGCCCAGGGCGAATGGGAGGGACTCCACCGCGACCAGGTCCAGGCCCGGTATGGCGATATCCTCGGGGCCTGGCGACGCTCCCCGACGACCGCGTGGGCGCCTGGCGGCGAGTCACTGGCCGAGGTCCAGGGACGAGTCCGACCGGCCCTCGCGGGCGTCCTCGCCACGCTCGCCGAGGGTGGTGTGCCGGGATCGCTCGATCGCTCGCAGGTCTCGGGCTACATGGACGAGCTGCCGACGCATCCCTGGTCGATCGCGGTCGGGCACGACGGTGTCTTCAAGATCGCGCTGCTGACGTTGTTCGACCTGCCGCTCGAGCGCTTCTGGATGTGGACGATGGATCTCGCAGCGATCACGGTCGTCGAGTTCCGGGCGGGACGCCCGGTCCTGCGTGCCCACAACCTGACGGCACACCTGGCGCCGCTCCTCGACGCAGGGGCACAGGAGGAACAGGAGGAGCGCAGCCGGAGCGGCGCGCTCTAGGACTGTCTGTGGGAAGCGGTCGGGTCGCTACCGACGCCGGATGCCGCGGCCCTTCCGCCGACGACGGCGCGGCACGAGCCTGAAGAGCTGGAACCGCAGCCGGCGGTGGGCGGCCCGCAGCGCCGCCAGCCTGTCGTCGCCCAGTGTTCGACCGCCGTAGGCGACCTCGACCTTCGCGTGGGCGACGGTCTCGAGCTCCGGACGGATCATCGGCAGCTCGTCGGCCAGGGCACCCGCGTACTCGTAGACGGTCTGGTTCGGGCGTGGCCCGAAGCCGAGCCGCGTCGCGAGCCGGGACACCGAGCCGTACACGTCGTTGGGCGACATCGGACCGCGTGGCGAGCGACGCCAGGCGACCGCCGCGATCGACCCGACGATGACCGCCAGGAGGACCGCGATCCCGATGAACAGGCCGGCGCCCGGACCGCCACCCCGATTGACTGGCCCTGCGCCGCCGCCGCCCGGTTGGGGGTCGCTCCGTTCCGGTCGTTCCGGGATCAGCGACGCGGCGCCCGACGGCTTCGCCGATCCGCTCGCCACTGGGGCGCCCGACGGGATCGGAGCGAGCTGCTGGCGCGTGTCGACCGGTCCGCCGGTCGGGTCGAAATCGATCCACCCGTAGCCCGGGAAGTAGGCCTGGACCCAGGCATGTGAGTCGCTCGACCGGACGGTCCGCGTGTTGCCGGTCGCGTCCGGGTCGCCCGGCAGGAAGCCCTGGACGTATCGCGCCGGGATACCGAGCTCTCGCAGGAACACCGTCATCATCGACGCGTAGTACTGGCAGAAGCCGTGGCGGGTGATGGCGAAGCACTCGACGACCGACTGTTCGTCGCAGCGGTTGTTGGTGAGATCGGTGTCGTACTCGAACTGTTTCGGATCGCGCAGCGTCCGCTCGATCGCCACCGCCAGGTCGTATGGATCCTGGTTCGGCGTGTTCTCGACGATCTGCTGGAGGATCTTCTGCGACTCCGGCCCCATCGCCTCGGGCGGCAGTGTGGTTTTTCCGTAGAGCCTCACGATCTCCGGGGGGTAGGCATCCCCTGCGGCGCGCAATTGTCCTTCCGTAGTCCCGCCTTGCGCCTCGGGAGCAGCCACCAGGGTCGTCACGGTGTACGGGGCGTCGCTGGGGTCGCGGTCGATAGCCGTCAGGTACCCACCGTCATTCGTCAGGTGGACGCGGACCGGGGAACTGATGCTCGTCGGCAGCCCTGGCGTGAAGATCTCACGCCTCGGGGACAGCGGCGTGATCTGGGCGACGAGCGAGCGGCGACCTTCGATGGCAACGTCGTCGGCGGTCCCGGCGAGCACGTCGTCGGTGGCATCCGGGGCGACCTCGACTCCCTCGGTACTGCTCCATGCCCGCAGCTGGAACTTGTCGTAGTACCGCGCGGCGAGGAACGGTGGGAAGTCCTCCTTGACCGGGAAGTCGACGCGTAACTGCTCCGCTGGGTTCGTGCTCCACGTCGACGTCACGGTCGAGCTGTCACCGAATGTCGGCATGATCCCCCTGGCGTCGGGCGTCACCGGCAGGTAGCGCTGTAGGAACTGGCCCCAGTCGACGACGCGCGCGGCCACGCCCGTCCACGCACCGGCCAGTGGGGCGGAAGACGCCCCGGCCGTCAACGCCAACGACGCCGTGATGGCGGCGATGATGAAGACGGTCCCGCCCCGGAGGTAGAGCGCCGAGATCGCCGTCGGGTCGCCGATGCGACGCCGTAGCCAATCCGCCTGCTCGTCTAGCGTATGGAAGCGCACGAGCAGGAAGAGGCTCGCGATCGAGAAGATCACCATGTAGGTGAGCTGCCCGCGGACGGTCAGCGACATGTTCGCGATGAGCAGCAGTCCGATCACGACGACGGCATTGATCGGACGCCGGTGCCCGAACGTGGCGTAGCTC
>DASSZA010000007.1:0-9239 GCA_035703005.1 Candidatus Limnocylindrales bacterium
AGCGCGTTCGCCTGCAGGTGCGGCCAGACGTAGTCGGTGATGAAGCGCTCGCGCGCATCGATGACGTACGCACGCGACGCGCCGGCGGACATCGCCCGACGTTCGACGCCCTCGCGCAGCGAGCCACCGCCAAGGTCGACGGTCAGCGTCACGACCTCTGCATCGAACTGTTCCTTGAGCCAGGCGACGGCGACGGACGTGTCGAGGCCACCGGAGTAGGCGAGGACGACCTTCTTCATACGGGTGCGGGTACCTCCGCGATCGAGCGTTGGATGGCCTCGAAACGCGAACGCCAGCGCTCGAGGCGGACTTCGTCCGAGAACAGCACGAGGAGCGTATTGTCGCCCGCCAGCGTGCCCTCCTGGTCCTGCAGCGACGACTCGTCGATCGCCTGAGCGACGACGCTGGCGGTGCCCGGCGTCCCGGTCAGCACGAGGATCAGGCCGCTCCGGCCGATGGTCACTGGCACGTCGCTGAGGATGCGTCGGAGTCGGTCGTCGGAGGACGGGCTCGGGGAGGGCAGCGGTGATGGCGCGCGCGACGCGACGTCCTCCGGCGAGACGTAGACCGGGCCATCGGCCCGCGGGGCCTTGAGCAGGCCGAGTTCGGCGATGTCGCGGCTGACCGTCGCCTGCGTCACATCGAAGCCCTGCACCGTCAGGGCATCGACGAGCTCGCGCTGGCTGCCGATCGGCCGCGACGCGATCAGCTGGCGGATCGCCCGCTGGCGGAGCCGCTTGAGGTCCTGGCCGGTCACCCGCTCGGTCACGCCATCGCCGTTCAATCCGTCGCCGTTCACGCGGCGCCGACCGCCTGCCGGGTGGCCGTGATCCTCGTCCCGAAGCTCGGGTCGTCGAGGGCCCGCTCGAGGGCGTTGTCGGCGGCGGAGTCGGCGATGATCGCCTCCGAGCCCTCCCAGCCGAGCGCCGAGAGCGCTGCCCGGACCTTGGGGACCATGCCGCCCGCGATGACGCCGCCGTCGATGAGGTGCTCCGCCTCGGCGACCGTCAGGGTGTCGAGTTTGGCGCCGTCGGCATCGTGCACGCCGTCGACATCGGTGAGCAGGACGAGCTGTCGCGCCCCGAGACCAGCGGCGATGCCGGCAGCGGCATCGTCGGCGTTGACGTTGCAGACGATGCCATCGGCGTCGCGCGCCAGCGGCGCGACGACCGGGACCTGGCCCGAGACAAGGACGGCATCGAGGAGGTCGCGCCGGAGCCCGGTGACGCTCGCGACGAGCCCGAGGTGCGGGATGCGCTCGGCGATGAGCAGACCGCCGTCGACTCCCGAGAGCCCGCCCGCGTCGACACCGAGGTCCCGGAGCCCGGCGACGAGCTCGCTGTTCACGACGCCGCGCAGGACCGCGGCCGCCACCTCGAGCGACTGCTGGTCAGTGACCCGGAGACCGCCTTCGAATTTCGACGGGACGCCGAGCCGCTCGAGCCACTCGGTGATGCGCTTGCCACCGCCGTGGACGAGCACGACGGGCCGCCGTCGAGCCACGGCCGCGACGTCCGCGAGGACATGAGACTGCTCCGCGATGGTGGTGCCACCGAGCTTGACGACGAGGATCTCGCTCATCAGGTGGTGTACTCGCTGTTTTCGATCACGTATTCCTGGGTCAGGTCGCAGCCGAACGCTTCGCCGACGCCGTCGCCGATACCGAGGTCCAGCTCGATGAGCAATTCCGGCGCGTCCATCGCGGCCCGGGCAGCTCCCCGGTCGAACTGCACGGGCCCGCCCTGCCCACCGTCGAACACGAGGTGACCGGCGATCCAGATGCGTAGCCGATCGGGATCGAGCGATGCGGATTGCGCAGCCCGCGCGGCCGCTTCTTCGGGGGCAAGCCCGGCGGCTCCGAGGACCGCTTCCGATGCCGTCACGGCATTCCCGGCAGCTCCCGCGACCCGACCCCAGTTCGGGTCCTTGCCGTGCGCCGCGGCCTTCACGAGGCTGCTCGAGACCACGGCTCGGGCGATCGCCCGCGCGTCGGCGTCGTCATGGGCGCCGCGGACCGCCGCGGTGATGAGGATCGAGGCGCCTTCGCCGTCGGCCGCCTGCTGGCGGGCGAGATCGCGGGCGACGGCCTCGAGCGCCGCGCCCAACGCCAACGCACCCGGACTGCCCGCCGTGACCGGCGCCGCCCCCGACGCACCCGATGCCAGGACGAATACGGTGTCGTTCGTGCTCGTGTCGCCGTCGACCGAGAGCTGATTCCAGGTCCTCGCCGCGGCTGGCCGGAGCAGGTTCCACAGCACGTCCGGGGACGCCGCGGCGTCGGTCAGGACGATCGACAGCATCGTCGCCATGTTCGGATGGATCATCCCAACGCCCTTCGCGACGCCCGTCACCGTCACGGTCACGGGCTCGCCGTCCGGGGCCGGCAGGACGAAGGACGTCGTAGCGACCTTGGCGACGGAGTCGGTCGTCCGGAGGGCTTCGGCGACGGCGGCGAACGACCCATCGTCGTCGCCGAGCTGTCGTACGAGCGCCTTGATGCCGCGCTCCACCTTGTCGAGCGGCAGCCGCGTCCCGATGATCCCGGTCGAGAGGTGCAGCACTCGAGTCTGTTCGATGCCGAGCGCGTCCGAAACGAACGCGCCGACACGCGCCTGGTCGGCCGCCCCATCCGCGCCGGTCGCGGCGTTCGCCGAGCCGCTCGTCGACACGATCGCGCTCGCGTAGCCGTAACCACCCAGCGGCTCGCCGGATGTCGCGGCGAGATTGGCCCGTGACAGTCTCACGGGTGCCGCCGCGAACGCGTTCGGCGTAAAGACGGCCGCAGCCGAGGCGCCGTCAGGGGCGACGACCAGCCCGAGATCCGGTCGACCGGACGCCTTGATCCCGGCGATCGACCCGCCGGCGCGGAAGCCACGCGGCATCACCGCACTGCGCTCCACATCCGGCAGGGGCGGCGACGTCAGCGTCGAGATCGCCATCTACGGCGCCAGCGGGTGCTGATCGAGGCCGGCCATCTCCGGCAGGCCGTGGACGATGTTGAACGACTGGACGGCCTGGCCCGCGGCACCCTTGACGAGGTTGTCCTCGACGGCGATCGCGATGATCCGACCCGTCCGATCGTCGACCTTGACGTAGACGTGGACGAAGTTGCTCCCCGTCGTGTGCTTCGTAGCGGGGGGCGTCGTCACCACCCGGACGAACGGCTCTGCGTCATAGGCGTCCGCGTAGAGTGCGTCGATCTGCGCCTGCGTCACGTCGCGTGTCGGGCGCACGTGGTTCGTCGAAAGGATGCCGCGCACCATGGGGATCAGGTGGGGCAGGAAATCGACGGCGATCGCCCCGGGGTTGGCGTCGGGCTCGAGACCGCCATCGACGGCGGCGTACGCCAGCTCCTGCTCGATCTCGGCGACGTGACGGTGGCCACCGAGGCCATACGCTTTCACGCTCTCGTCGACCTCGCCGAACATCATCTCGAGCTTCGGATCGCGGCCGGCCCCGGAGACACCGCTCTTCGCGTCGACCACCAGGTCGCCGATGAGGCCGGCCCGCGCCAGAGGCGCGAGGGCCAGCAGCGTGGCCGTCGGATAGCAGCCCGGTGAGCCGACGATCGCGACCTCTTGGTCGGCCAGCGCGCGCAGCTCCTCGCGATGCAGCTCCGGTAGGCCGTACACGGCCTGGTCGAGGAGGTCGGGGCGCGGGTGCTCGAAGCCGTACCAGCGCGGGTAGTCGTTCGGGTCGCGCAGGCGGAAGTCGGGACCGAGATCGATGACGGCGGTGCCCGCCGCGATGAGGTCGGGAACGAGGCCGACCGCCGCGCCGTGCGGGAGGGCAAGGAACGCGGCGTCGACCTCGGGTAGGTGAGTCGTGACGGAGAGGTCGGTGGCGGCGAGATGCGGGTGGTGGCCGCCGATCGGCTCGTCCTGGCGGTCACGCCCGGCGAGTCCGACGATGTCCACGTTCGGGTGACGCGACAGGATCCGGATCAGCTCGGCGCCGACATATCCGGTCGCACCGACGATGCCGACCCGCAGGCGGCGCTCGCCATCCGGTCGGACCCCTCGTTCCGACCGGGGGACGAACCCCGACGACCGCTCCGTCTCGATCGCCGCGGGCGATCCGAGCCCAGCGCTCACAGGCGCTCCAGGCCGCTCACGGGCGGCTTGCTCGGATCGTTCGCAGAGTCCTGACGGAAGGTCGCCATGGGCGCATGACTATACAGCAGGCGTGCATAGTCATGCAACCACGCCATGTGTTTGATCGCGGGCCACCGGGGGATTCCGGGTCTTTCGCCGTATGGCGTCGTGCACTGGGCGCACGACGCGATAGCGATAGGCGGCCGTCGCGCTCGCTCGAGGGGGGGTCGAGCCTGGGGATCTGTAGAGCGTGACGGCCGCAGGCGCGCCGCCTCCGGTGGGGGGACGCCGTGACGGGGCGCGCTCGTCTACGTTACGCGACGACTCCCGGACGTGCTTCCGCGGACGCTTCTGAAGAGGGCGTTCGGGCGTGACCCAGCGTTCGCGAATCGCCGAGGCTCGTGTGATTCAGGTGACCTGAAGGGTCCCCTCCATACCCGGGTGGAGCGTGCACGCGAAGGCGTACGAACCGGGAGCTGGTGCGGTGAACGAGAGGTGCTCCGATGCGCCGGGCTGAACGATCGTCGAGGTCTTGGCGTTGATGGGCTCCCCGAACGTCAGATTGTGCGGGACTTTGTCTCGATTCTCGAAGGTCAGACTGACCTGTGAGCCTGACGCCACGGAAGCGGTCGTCGGGTCGAACTTCAGTTCGCCGTTCGTCGTCGTACCGATCGTCAGCGACTGAACAATTCCGCCTGCTGAACCACTCGTCGACGGGCTCGCTCCACCCGAGGCGGACGCGGTAACGGAGGGCGACGCGCTCGCACCACCCTCAGCCGGGCCGATCCGATAGACGGTGCCGTCCGACAGGGAGACGACGTAGAGCTTGCCGTCAGGACCCTGGCGGATGTCCGTCACTACGCCGAAGCCCGTCCCTGCGACGTTGTCCTTGCTCTCGCCGAGGTCACCCTTGGCCGCATTGTCATCGACCTTGTCCGTTAGCCCGCCCTTTAGCGCCAGACCCGACCCGTTTGCCGCGAGGGGGTACCGCAGCAAGGCGTCGGTAAGAACGGTCCCGAACCATGCCGTGTCCTTCGACGAGGCGCCGAGTGCGTCATCACGGACGATCGCCACGGCTGTCAGCGCCGGTGGGTACTTGTAGGTCAGGACCGGGGGCGTGAAGGCGCTCCCGTCCAACGAGAACATCCGCGACTTGGCTTCGGCAGCGTCCGCCGCGAGCTTGTCGGGGCCGAACTCCGGGTTGTCGAACCCATCGGGCGAGCCCGTCTCGAGCTGCTTCCATTCATCGAAGCGATCTGGCGACCCCATCAGCTGGATCCAGCCTGAATTCGCGCCGGCCGGAAAGACATTGACCTCGTCCGAGGCGTCGTCGCCATTCTCGGTCTCCCACAGGGAGCCGGAGACTCGATCGAATGTCATCCCGAACGTGTTCCGGATCCCGTACGCAAAGATCTTCTGCACGTTCGTTCCGACTGCGCCGCCCATCCGCCCACCTTGAGCGAAGAACGGGTTGTCGGCAGGGATCGATCCGTCGTCGTTGAGCCGCACGATCACGCCGACGAGGTTCTTGTCGTCTGGGGCGGGTCCGTCCTTGAGGTTCTGGAGCTGGCCGCGCTGGTTCTGGTCCCCGAGCGTCATGTACAGCTTGCCGTCTGGGCCGAACGCGATCGGCCCGGCGTCATGATTGCCTCGGACCCGGCCGGACGTGTCAGTGTCGAGCGTGTTGCTGCGCAACTTGATGATGTTGCGGTCCCAAGTCAGGGCCGTGCCATCCCACTTGAACCGGTCGACGCGATTGCCGAGGTCAGGCACATCCGTCGCCTTGTCGCTGTCCTCGCCGAGGAGCTGTTGTGGATCCTCCGTGGCACTCGCGCCGGCCGTTCCGCCGACCTTTCGCTGCGTCCAGTAGAGATAGACGAAGCCGTTCGACGCGAAGTCCGGATGAAGCGTGATGCCGAGGAGGCCCCGCTCGTCGAAGCCGTTGACGGCGAGGTCGATGACCGGTTCGCCAAGCTGACCTCGCTGGATCCGCATGACGCGCCCGGTCGTCTTCTCGGTGACCAGCGCGTCGTCCTTGCCGACGAAGGCGATCGCGGTGGGCTGGTCGAGGCCTTCGGCGAGCGTGGCGACCGCCAGCGATGGATCCGTCATCGTCGCTGCCGCATTCGGGCTCGCACTCGCGCTCGCGCTCGCTGACGAACTCGGGGCGTTCGATGCCGTCGAGGGGACGGGCGACGATGACGGCGAGCTGCAGGCCGTCGCGATCAAGGTCATCGCTGCGCCAAGCGCGAGCGCGCGGCTCCGGTCCGCCATCTGCACCACTCCGTTCCGGTTCCAGCTCGAGCTCTGGGAACAGCGGGGGAGTCGATCGCCGGGAGCAGTCGCCTGTCGCCAGCGTCACTCCGCCAGATCGCGCTGTCGACTCGGGCGTGTCGATCGTGGATCCGCTCGTTTCCCAGCGCGGCCTGGGCTGAGTCTGGATGGGCGCAGGTGCCGCGCGCGGAATGGGAAGCCGCAGGACCATTTCGCCTGTCCGACGCCCTCGCTCGGCCGAGCACAGCGTTTGGCGCCGGACGATGTCATGCGGCCCGCGTAACTCGCGGGCGCGTCTTGTGCCGAATGCGTCGGGAAATCCGTCCCTTGGTCTCGACGCTCGGGGCCGTCTAGAGCCGGTCGTCGACGCCCAGGCGCTCAAGTAGCTCGGTCGCCGCCTGCTTGGTTCCCAGCCTGTGGACGACGGTGTGCTGGCCGAATTTCGAAATGATCGCCTGTTCACGCTCGGGTTCTGAGCGGCGGTTCCGCCAGATGAGGATGGCCAAACGCCACTCGTCGCGCAATCTTCGCCAGGGCGAATCGTCGCACCCTTCGGGCATCTCGTCAGTCGGCTTACGCAGGCCGCGCACGAAAGCGCGTGCCGAGCAGACCCACCACGGCGTGTCTAGATACACGACGGTGTCGGCACGTTGTAGACGAACGTCGAGAGTCTCGTCGTAGTTGCCGTCCGCGATCCAGGCGTCACCCGAGAGCAGGCTGATCTGCTTCTCCCGCCACTCGTTCTCCGAGGGCGCAACCCAGCCGGGCTTCCAGAAGTGGACGTCGAGAGGAATGAGCGGCAAGTCGGTCCTTGCCGCAAGCGAGCGAGAGAACGTGCTCTTGCCGGATCCTGCCATCCCTGTCACGACGACACGGCGGCCTATTCCCAACGGGCCATCGCTCACGAACGCCAGTCTCCCTCAGGTGGGGGACCGGCGTCTCGCCTCTCGGCTGGCTCCGCCGATCTATCGAGTCCTAGTGGGTGTGGACGGTCGCGCGCGGTCGGCCGCACCCTCAGTGCCAGGCGGGGACGCCGGCAACCGTCGACGCGGGAGAGAGGCGGTGCTGGCCCGATCCGTTCGCGTTCATGATGTAGACCGGGCGGTCGGTCTCCGAGATGGCGCGCAGGAATGCGATCCGCGACCCGTCGGGCGACCATGTCGGCCCCCAATCGTCGGTGGCGCACGGCGAAGGATCGCCAGGCTTGCACCCGGTGAGCTGGGTAGGCTTCGAGCCATCGGCGTGCATGACCCAGATGCCCTCCTCGCCGAGCTGACCGCTCGCGTAGGCGATCAACTTGCCGTCCGGGCTCCAGTCCGGCCGCTGGTGCTTCGGCGTCGACCCGGTTGTGAGCGCATGGGCGTGGGTGCCGTCGGCGTTCATGACCCAGATCTGCTCGTTCTCGCCGAAGCCGCCTTCGGCGTCGCCGTCGTCCTGGTGGGTGTACACGAGCTTCTTGCCGTCGGGTGACCATGACGGGTAGACGTTGGCGCAGCCGGGCCTGCCGCCGGCGCAGCTGGTCAGCGCCTTGAGGCCGCTGCCTGTCTTGGCGTCGACGACGTAGATCTCCGGGCTCGCATCCGAGCCCTCGTTGCCGCTGAAGGCGATCTTCGTGCCGTCCGGCGACACGGCCGGAAAGAACGCCGTGCCACCGAGGTTCGTCAGCTGGGTGTCGTTCGAGCCGTCGGGCTTGACGGTCCAGATCTCCCCAGAGCCGCCCGCGTCGGCGCAGTAGGCGATGGTCTGCGCGTCCGGGAACATGGCCGGGCAGACGTGGTTGCCGGGTCCCGTCGTGACCTGGCGGTAGTCGGAGCCGTCCGCGAGTTCGGAGAAGAGCTGCTTGCCGTTCCCGACGACGGTGTACACGATGCGCTCGCCGGGCGCGGGCGACGTGGCGGGCGTGACGGGGGTCGCGGTCGGTGTTGCGGTGGGCGTCGGATGCGCCGTTGTCGTGGCGGTCGGGGTCGCCTCTGCAGCTGCTGACGGGCCTGGGGTGGTTGGGACGGCCCCCGCATTGCATCCGGCTACCGTGATGGTGGCGATGGCGATCGCGACGACGCCGCGGAGGCGCTGGGACTGGAACATGACGGTTCGTCCTCCTGCCCCGATCAACCCCCCTCGCTCCATGTCGTGGTGGCAAACCGCGACCTTGGCGGATGGCTTGGCCGCGACGGGAGGGTGAGGCTCGCCAAGGCGAAGCCCGCGAAGAACAACGGCGGCGAGAGCACAGCGCACGACTACCCCTCAGTAGACACAGAACCGCGACGACCTGGTGGCCGCCGCGGACTGTTCGGCGCAAAGTAATCGGGCGGCGTCCCGCCGCCGTCACGCCGGCGACATCACGTCCCTACCGGCGGCTACGGCGCGAGGTCGTGGCTCAGTGTTCGGCAATGTCACCCGTTCGCGGTTAGCGCCTAATTCTTCTGCGGATACATTGGTCGTCGCGTGTCGCCCGGCGAGGTGAGTCATGGATCTAGATGAAGAGGTGAGTGAGCTGCTTGCCGTCGGCCCGTTCACGGTGGAACGAGTAGTCGTCGCGGACGACGTTCCGCCGTGGGTTGCCATCAAGCTCGGAGACGGGCGGACGTTCGGAGGCCGGAGGTTCACGGAGGCGGTAGAAGTCGTCTTCAAGCTGAGGGAGCACGAAGCAGCCACCGAGCGGTGATTTGGCGTGTGCCGCCGACGAGGGCTGGCTCAGTGTTCGGGAATGTCCCCAGGTCCGACGAGAACCGACCCTAAGGTCCCCAGTCGGTTGGTTCACCCTCGCATGGGGGCATGTCGGCTGGCGCGGACGTGAGAATGTCGGACTTCTCCTTGCCCACCACGATGAAGACCTGGCCCTGCCAGCCCTTCTCGAACGACAGAGCGAAG
>DASSZA010000060.1:0-6859 GCA_035703005.1 Candidatus Limnocylindrales bacterium
GCCTCGGCGGCGCGCTCAAGGACCTCCTCGCCGGCGACGCTGTCCTGCAGGACCTGCCCGGTCGGCGTCGTGTCGCCCTCGCGGTAGACGTTCCGCCGCCGGATGTCGAGTGGCGACACACCGAGCCGGTCGGCGATCCGGTTGACGTGCGTTTCGGCGGCGAACTCGGTCTGGGGTGCGCCGAAGCCGCGGAATGCACCGTTCGGGGGCGTGTTCGTGCGCGTCGCCCTGGCCCGGATGCGAACGTTCGGGCAGCGGTACGGGCCACCCGCGTGGATGGCACCACGTGACAGGACGACCGGGGTGAGGGTGCAATACGCACCGCCGTCCATCACGACCTCGATATCCTGGGCGATCAGCGTCCCGTCGTGGGTGATGCCGGTGCGGTGCCGGACGATGGCGGGATGCCGCTTCGTCGTGGCGGCGATGTCCTCGTGTCGGTCGTAGATCATGCGGACCGGCTTCTGCGCCTTGCGCGCCAGCAGCGCGGTGTGGAGCGCGATGACCGACGGGAATTCCTCCTTCCCGCCGAACCCGCCGCCGGTCTCCGCCTGGACGACACGGGCGGTGTCGTCCTCGAGCCCGAGCCCCTTCTTGAGCGCCGCGTGGACGTAGTAGGGGCATTGGAGCGAGCCCGTGACGGTGACACCGCCGCCGTCGGTCGGGACGGCGATCATCGCGTTGTTCTCGATGTAGAGCTGTTCCTGGTGCCCGACCCGGTACTCGCCCTCGAGGATGAGATCGGCCGCGGCGAAAGCGGCGTCGGGATCGCCGCGGTCGATGGCGTAGGCCGCGAAGACGTGGTCGGAGGCGTCGGGATCGAAGACGGCGGGCAGCTTCGTCGTCCTCGGCTTGGCCCGGCGGCGTGCCTCGCGCAGCGTCGCCTTGTCGGGTGCCGCGATGAGCGCGAGCGGCTCGGCATGATGAAGGATCTCGCCACCGATCGGGACGAGGATCGGCTGGTCGTTCTTGATCGAGCTGACGATGTTCTCGCCGGGGATGTCGTCGGCCGTGACGACGACGACCTTCGTCCAATCGAACGATGGGTCGAGCTCGAGCGCCTCGTAGGTCGCGTGCGCGTCCGTCGAGCGGATCGTCGCGCCGTACCAGGCGCCCGGCACGACGATGTCGTCGGTGTAGAGCGCGGTGCCCGTCAGCTTGGCGGGGCCCTCCCGCCGAAGCGGCACGGCCGGGCGCGCGCGACCCGGGACCGTCGTGCCGGGTGGGATGACGAGCGCGTCGGGGACGGACGTCCGGGTCGTCATGCCCGCGACGATACCATCGCGCGTCGGCTCGTCCGCCCCCCTCGCGACCAGAGTCCCGTCGACCTCACCAGACCGCCCCAGCGCCGGTGTCGAACGGCACCGTGAATCTCGGCCTCGCCGGTCCGGCGCCGATCCAACGGGTTCCCTGGCCCGTATCATCCGGGCCCGCCGGGGGACGCCGGCCGCGACGTGCATCGCGCGATAGGGGGTGACCCTCGGATGAACCTCTCAGCGGGCACGGTGTTCGCCTTCGTCGTCGGGACGATGGCCACGGGGATCGTGCTTGCGACCGTCTGGCCGGCGATCGGCCGCGCGCGCCGCGAACGACATTTCGCGATGGTCGACGTACTCCTCGCCTCCTCGTACATCGGCACGTCACGGGGCACGGCCTCATCGTCGACGCCTGGCGGCACGCCGGGCAGGACATCCGATAGAGCCGACGTCGACGCGATGAACGGCGACGCTCAGGCGGCCGACGAGCCGCGTCCGGAGACGCACCGTGCCGTGCTGGATGCCGCCTCGTTCGAGGCCGTCGTCTCGCATGAGGACGCTCGGGAGGAGCGCTATCGGCGACCGACCACGGTCGTGGTGCTCGAGCTCGACGGCCTCGACCGGCTGGTCGAGCGACTCGGGGTCGCGGCTGGCGACCGCGTCGAACCCGATGTCGCCGACACCATCGCGAAGCTCGCGCGCCGCTCCGACTACGTCGCCCGGCTTGCTCCGGGCCGGTTCGCCGTCCTGATGCCCGAGACCGACCAGATCGTCGCGATCAACTACGTCGAGCGGATCCGGCAGGCATGCGACGAGTGGCTCGCGTCCGGCGCGATCGCGATGCGCCTGGCGATCGGTTGGGCGAGCACGGCCGGCAGCGCGTCCGTCACGACGGCGATGCAGGTCGCCGTCGACCGTATGCATCTCGAGGAACGCAACCACGCGCGGCTCACCGGGGATGCGGGCGGGGACGCCGCGGGCGGCTGAGGTCAGTCGACTCCTAGACGGATGGCTCGACCAGGTGTCGCCCCCGTGTGCTCGCCGTCGCGCACCACGAGAGTGCCGTTGACGATCACGTGGTCGATCCCGGACGGGTACCGTCGCGGCTCGTCGTACGTGGCGTTGCTGCGGATCGTCGCCGGGTCGAAGACGACGAGATCGGCGAGGTTGCCGTCGCGGATCGTGCCGCGCCGCTTCAGCCCGAGGCGGGCGGCCGGCGCGCCGGTCATCTTCCGGACCGCCTCCTCCAGGGTCAGGAGGCGCTCGTCGCGCACGAACTGGCCGAGGATCCGCGGGTAAGAGCCGTACGTCCGGGGGCTCGGTTTCTCGCCGATGAAGGTCGAGTCCGTCCCGACCATGCCGATCGGGTGCTTCACGAAGTCGGGCAGGGTCTTCGTCCAGGGCCCTGACGTGACCTGATTCACGCCCAGGTCCTCGGCCAGGAGGAGATCGCAGATGGTGTCGACGGGATCGGTGCCCGTTTCGGCCATGACGTCCGCGAGCGAGTGGGCCTCCCAACGCAGGAGGTCCGGCCGCTGGAAGTTCCCGAGCCGAAGGTCCGCCCAGCCCGCAGGGCTCGTGTACGCGGGGGCCATCTCCCTCTTGAGGCGCTGCCGGGTCGCGCTGTCCGCGAGGCGCTCCTTGAGGGCGATCGGGCCGCCCGCCTGGACCCATTGCGGCAGCTGGATGAGGAGGCGCGTGCTCGCCCATTCGTAGGGGTAGGAATCGAAGGTGACGTCGAGGCCCTCCGTGCGGGCGTCATCGACGAGGGCGAGGAGCCTGTCGGCGCCGCCGGGGTGGGTCTCACGGTGATAGAAGTGCGTGATGTGGGACGGCGCGCCTGATCGCCGGCCGATCTCGATCGCCTCCTTGAATGGATCCAGGTAGCGGTCGCCGAGCGTGTACCGAACGTGGCTGTGGTAGAAGCCGCTGGCCGCGCCGGCCACCTCGCTGAGCGCGGCGAGCTCCTCGGTCGTCGCATAGCTGCCGGGCGGGTAGTCGAGCCCGGTGCTGAGCCCGACCGCGCCCTCGGCGATCGCGTCGCGGAGCGTGCCGGCCATGCGATCGAGGGCGGCCGGATCCGCAGGCACGTCATCCCACCCGAGCGCGTCGATACGAAGCTGGCTGTTCCCCACGAGCGTCCCGACGTTGACGCTGACGGTCCCGTCGTAGCGGGCGAGATAGTCGGCCACCGTCCGCCAGTCGTAGTCGATGTCCGGACGGCCATCGAGCCCCGAGTCGAGGTGGACGAAGGCCTCGAGGTCCTCGCGCCGGCGGAACGGTGCGAACCCGTTGCCGTCGACACCGACGATCTCGGTCGTGACACCCTGGCGGACCTTGGGCTCGTGGCGCGGCTCGGCGAGGATGACGAGGCCGCCGTGGCTGTGCAGGTCGATGAAGCCTGGAGCGACGACCCGGTCGGTGGCGTCGATCGTCGTTCGGGCATTCGTGGGCACGTCGCCATCCGCCGGGAGGACGCGCATGCGATCGCCTTCGACGACGACCGTGGCGGGCCGTCCGGGCTCCCCCGTCCCGTCGACGATCGTGCCACCGGTGATGAGCAGGTCGATGCTGTCGGTCACGCTGAGACGTTAGCGGCCTAGCAGGCCTGCCGTTGCATGGGATGAACGAACCGTCGATCCGTCGATCGGGCCGGCCCCTTCATTCGACGCTCCGTGCGCCGGATGCAACGGATGTCGAACAAGCGGCCCGGGCCGACCGTTCCTTCGACCGTTCGTTCATCGGGTGCAAATCGCGGGTTGAGCCAGCGTCGAGGGGTTGGGACCACACTGGTCTGGTGCCCACGCGCGACCGGCCCAGGGACCGCGGTTCCCGAACTGCCCAGATGGACATATCCCGTCTGGGTTCCGACCTCCGAGGCGCACGAGTCGCAGCCGGCCTGTCCCTTCTCCGCGTCGCTGAGGTGACAGGGATCTCGGGACCGCAGATCAGCAGGATCGAACGTGGGTTATCGCCGTCGACCTCGATCGTGCAGCTCGTGCGGTTGGGTGCCGTGGTCGGCCTTGACGTCCGGATCCGCGCCTATCCCGGCGGCGACCCTATACGCGATGCGGGGCACGTGCAGTTGATCGAGCGGTTCCGGAAGCGACTCGCGCCGACGGTCGGAGTCCGGCTCGAGGTCCCGCTCCCCATCGAAGGTGATCGAAGAGCGTGGGATCTGTTCCTTGACCGGCTCGTCGATGAAGAGGGCAGGCTTCGTGGGATGCCCGCCGAGGTCGAGACCCGTATCCACGACGCTCAGGCGCAAGTCAGAAGGATCACCTTGAAGATGCGGGATGCGTCGACGCAGGCCGTGCTCGTCGTGGTCGCCGACACGCCGCTGAACCGCCGTGCCGTGGCGGCAGCTGCGCCGATGCTCACTGGCGCCTTCCCGGTGACCGCGCGGAAGGCCCTGGCAGCACTTGCTGAAGGCCGCTACCCCGGCGGTTCGTGCCTGCTGTTCATCTGACGCTCGTCAGCGCAGCGCTGCCAGCGCTCGCCCGAGGAGGTCTCTCGAGGGGTCCCTGGCCCGCAGGCGGGTCACGATCGCGATCCTGGTCCCTCCAGCCGACGGCCGCGGACCCATGCGGCCCGCACCATATCGGGATGCGCTCGGAAGATGAACCGGCTCGCCAGATCCTCTGGCTGGTCGTCGCCGACGCCGGGGATCGGCGCGATGTACGCGGGATCGACAGCGATCACGTCCGCTTCCTTGCCCGGCTCGAGCGAACCGATCGCGTCGGCGAGACCGAGCGCCTCGGCCCCGCCGAGCGAACCCAGCCGGAGCCAGTCGAGCGGCGATAGCACGGGTCCGGTCTCGGCGCCGGCGACACGTCGCGCGTTCTGCGCGTAGAACCCGACGCGCATCACGCTGAACATCGACAGGTCCGGCCCGCCCGCCACATCGGAGCCCAACCCGAGCGACAGCCCCGCGTCGAGATAGCGGCCGAGCGGCATCACACCGGACGCCAGGAAGAGGTTCGAGATCGGGCAGTGGGCGACCCGGGTCCCCGTCTCGACCAGGCGCGCCAGCTCGCGGTCCGATAGGTGCACGGCGTGCGCCAAGACCGTGCGCTCGCCGAGCCCGCCGGCACGGTCGTACACGTCGACGTAATCGATCGCGTCGGGGAACAGCCGTGCCACCTCGGCGATCTCGCCCTGGTCCTCCGACACGTGCGTCTGCCAGTAGGCGCCGGTCGATGCGGCGAGGGCCGCCGACTCGCGCAGCAACTCGGCCGTACATGACACCGCGAACCGCGGCGTGACGGCGTACCGCAGTCGACCATCAGCTGCTCCGTGCCAGCGCTCGATCAGCCGCGCGCTCTCGGCCAGCGTCCGATCGAGGATCGTCGATGGGTCGATCGTCGAGTCGTACGTGACCCGATCCATCATCACCTTCCCGACGATCGCGCGGATCCCATGCTCCTCAGCTGCCCGGAACGTGGCATCGAGGCTGGCCTCGTAGACCGCCCCGTAGACCAGTGCGGTGGTGGTACCCGCCGCCGCGAACGCGCGCCACGCGGCGGGCGCGAGGCGCTCCGCGGTCGGGACGTCGAACCCGCGCTCGAGCGGGAAGATGTAGCGCTCGAGCCAGGCCAGCAGGTCCATCCCCGCGCCGAGACCGGCGTTGGGGAGCTGCGGCAGGTGGGCGTGGAGATCGACCATCCCGGGCATCAGCACCCACGGCCGAAGATCGACTGCGCGCTCGGCGAGGTCGGGCCGCTCTGACGCGGCGCCGACGAACGCGAGACGCCCCGCGCTGTCGACCTCGAGCAGCCCGTCGGACTCGAACCGCGTGCCGCCCGCGCTGAACGGCGTCAGCAGTCGACCGCGCAGGACGAACGGGGCTGTGGCGGGCAGGTCCACGCGCGACAGGCTACCGGACATGAAACGACCCGGATCACTCGATCCGGGTCGAACGGCCTGGTGTCGGCGGAGCCGCCAAGCGGTTGCGGCGGGGCGTCCTGGGCTAGGCGGCCGGCGAGCGCGTGAGCGAGCGCACGTCGGTGTGCGTGAGCGAGGGCGCGCAGTCGGGCAACGCCGCCCAGGGCGTTCCGGCGCAGCCGCTAGCGCTTCTTGCCGCGGACTTCCAGCAGATGGGCCGTCCACTCCGAGCCGGCGCGATCGATCGTCGCCGAGCTTCCGTGCCAGCCGCACGTGCAGGTGATCGTCTGAGCCTGGTGCTTGTACTCGTCGATCACGTGCTTGAACGGCTCGTTCGCAACGGCGGGCTTGACGGGCGGTCGACTGTTCAAGGGAACCTCATGCGCATGGACGGACGCTGGTCCGTGGGTGACGGGGCTCCCTATTCTAGCGGACCGGGCCCATTCCCGCAGGGCTCAGGCGCCGCGCGGGTCAGTCCGGCCCCAGGTGATACCCGATCCGACGCGGTAACCGGCTGACCTCCCGAAGCAGGCGGGGCGGCGACTCGCCACGCTCCTCCATCGACTCGCGGCGTGCGGCAGCTTCGCGGACCAGCCGCGCCCCGACGAACCGTGCCGGTTCCGGCGGGAAGGGCCGCGGGGCGGCGCCGTTGGCGAGTGGCAGCGCCAGCGCCGGGTCTGCCGACGCCTCGACCGCGCGCGCCGCGAGGATCCGGCCCG
>DASSZA010000068.1:0-2454 GCA_035703005.1 Candidatus Limnocylindrales bacterium
GCCTGCGCGACACGGAGGCGGTTCTCGAGGTACCCCCGCAGGACATCGGCCTCGACTGCAAGCAGGATGACCACGCCGATGACGATCAGCTGGAAGAAGGCATCGACGTTGTGCAGATTGAGGGCGTTCCGGATCACACCGATCGTGAGCGCCCCGACGAGCGCGTTCGCGACGTTGCCTCGGCCTCCGGCGAATGCCGCGCCACCGATGATCACTGCCGCGATGGCGTCGAGCTCCGCGAGCTGGCCGTAGTTCGGAGAGCCCGCGTTCGTCAAGCCGGCGACCAGCAGTCCGCCGAATCCCGCCGCGAGGCCGCTCAAGACGTACACGGTGATCAGCACCCGCGAGACCGGAATCCCAGCGCGGCGGGCGGCCTCTGGGTTGCCACCGACTGCGTAGAGCCAGCGGCCCCACACCAGCTTCGTCGTCAGGATCAGCACGAGCAGCGCCAGGCCGATGACGACGATGTACGAGATCGGGAACCAACCGATCCTGTCGCCACCCACCTTCTGGACGGCACCCGGCATCCCGAAGATGAGCGTGCCGTCGGACGCCCACAGCGCAATTCCACGGACGGCGCTGAGCGTGGCGAGCGTGACGATGAAGGGATGCGGCACCCGGCCCCAGACGTAGACCGCCCCGTTGACGAAGCCCACGGCGACACCGGTCGCGAGGATCGCGACGATGACGACCCCGGACGAGTGACCGTCTTGGTAGAGGAGGGCGCCGACGACCGACGACAGTGCGATCGTCGAGCCGACGGAGAGGTCGATGCCTCGCGTCACGATGACGAGCAGCTGACCGAGCGCCAGGATCGAGATGACCGAGGTCTGCGAGAGCACGTTCCCGAAGTTCTCGGTCGTGCGGAACACGGGCGTCGTCGCGGCGACGACGGCGACGAGGAGCAGCAGGATCAACAGCGGGCCGGTGCGCAGCGCGAGCAGCCCGACCCTGAGCAACTCGTAGCGGTCGACCGCGATCCTCCGCGGATCAGCCGTCTCTCGCACCGACCTGGGTTCCTTCTCCGGTTCGGACACCACGAGCTGCTCCATCGTCAGACCCCTGCCCTCGTCGGCGGGACCGCCATGCGCATGGGGGGCTTCTACTGAAAGATCGGATCTTTGTCAAGAATTTCCGCCTCGAAGGGCGGATGTACGTCAGCGCGGTTGACAAAGATCGGATGATTCGGCTAGAACCCCGGCATGCCCGGTCGGCAGCTCACGCGTTCGAATGAGCGACAGCCCGGCTCGGCAGGGGACATCGACGCGCAGCCTCTCATGGCCGGAGCCTCTCTGTGACGTCACCGCGGATTCTCTCGCTCGATGCGCGGGACATCCGCTTCCCGACGTCGCTCTCACTCGACGGGTCGGACGCGATGCACCCGAGCCCGGACTACTCGTGCGCGTACGTCGTGCTACGGACGGACTCGCCGACCGGCATCGAAGGGCACGGCCTCACCTTCACGAACGGACGCGGGACGGAGGTCGTGGTCGCCGCAGTCCGGGCACTCGAGCACGTCGTCGTCGGTCGGACGCTCGACGACATCACCGCCGACCTTCGCGGCTTCTGGCGAAGCCTCGCCTCGGAGGGGCAACTGCGCTGGCTCGGCCCCGAGAAAGGCGTGATTCACCTGGCGACGGCAGCAGTCGTCAATGCCGTGTGGGACCTCTGGGCGAAATCCAACGGAAAGCCCCTCTTCCGCCACCTGGTCGACCTGTCGCCCGAGGAGATCGTGGGTGCGATCGACTTCAGGTACATCGAGGACGCCCTTACGCCCGCCGAGGCCCTCGCCCTTTTGCACGCTCGCCGCGATGGTCGCGACGAGCGGCTCGCGGAGATCGAGGAGCTCGGATATCCGGCGTACACGACCTCGGCCGGCTGGCTCGGGTACACGGACGAGAAGATCGGTGCTCTCGTCCGAGAAGCCGCCGTCGCGGGATTCACACACGTGAAGATGAAGGTCGGTCGCGACGTCGAGGCCGACGCGAAGCGAGCCGAGATCATTCGTTCGGCCCTCGGCCCGAACGGCGTCCTCATGATGGACGCGAATCAGTACTGGGGAGTCGACGAGGCGATCGCCGCCATGGACGTCCTCGGCGCCTACGACCCGTGGTGGATCGAGGAGCCGACCAGCCCGGACGACATCTTGGGCCACGCGCGCATCCGGCGAGAGATCTCGCCGATCCGCGTGGCGACCGGGGAGCACGTCCAGAACCGCGTAATCTTCAAGCAGCTGTTCCAAGCCGACGCCGTCGACGTCTGCCAGCTGGACGCGTGCAGGATCGGTGGAGTGAACGAGGCTCTCGCCGTCCTCCTCCTTGCGGCGAAGTTCGGGATACCGGTCTGTCCACACGCCGGCGGCGTCGGTCTCTGTGAGTACGTACAGCACCTCGCGATGTTCGACTACGTCGCCGTGAGCGGCTCGCTCGACGATCGCTTCATCGAGTGGGTCGA
>DASSZA010000144.1:0-4221 GCA_035703005.1 Candidatus Limnocylindrales bacterium
TGCGCCACGTCGACGTCGGTTGGGACGAGGACGAGGCCGCCGTACGGAGCGCCATCCGCCCAGCCGATGGCCATCGCCCCATCGTCGATCCATTCGACGAGCTCCTCGAGCTCGGCGCCGAGGGCTGACTCCGCCATTCCGATCGCGTCCTGGGCTTCGGGGGACTGGGCCGCGGCCTCCTTGATCTGCGCAATGACGGCACCCATCGATGTCCCGATGTTGCCGGCCTCGCTGTAGTAGAGGGCGTCGCCGGGGACCTCGTCGGCGAGACCGCGATCCGCGTTCGTGATCTCGAACGGTCCGGTCGGCGCCGAGCTGATGGCGTCGAGCGCCAGCCGGTCGCCGGCGGCCGTGAGCGCCATCGAGCCGCGCAGCGACTGGTGCTCCAGGAGGTCTCCGAGGAAGGCCGCGGACTCCGGATCCTCCGCCTCAGCCGCGGCGAGTGCCTGCGCCATGATCTCGGTCATGTCGTAGCTGACGAAGGCGAGCCAGTCGTCGGGGAGGGAGGGCGACACCGGGGCGCGGTCGTCGGCAGCGGCAAGACTGTCACCGGGTGCCGCGTGGGCATCGATGGCCGTGGCGACCGCATCCGCGTCGGTTCCGACGATCAGCTGGTCATCGGTGAGCGCGTATGCCCCGCCGGTGACGTCATCGGCCGATCGGATCGTCACGCCGGCGTGCTGCGTCTCGGTGAGGGCCGGCGCATCGGCCGCCTCGAGGAGGCGCGTGATCGCGGCGTCCGCCGCCTCACGGTTGGTGACGCCGGCCATGATCAGCGAGGGTGGGGCGTCCATCATCGAGGTCGGGTCGGTGGCGCCGACCGGGACGTCGAGGACGGCGATGGCAAGGCGCCCGTCGAACCACGTGGCGATGTCCTCCGACCAGCTGGCGTCCACGCCGCCGGCGGTGAAGGCCTCGTCGAGATGCTCGGCCATCTGGTCCACGAGCGGGCGGTCGAGGTCGAGGCCCTCGATCGGCGGGAAGTGGCCGAGGAACTCGCGGAGAGCCGCGTCCTGGTCGGCCGACGGTTCGACTCGCAGCTCGACGTAGAAGGGGGCTGCGGCCGGGACGTACCCGGCGGCGGAGCCGAGAGCGGACGCCCGCGCGTTGAGGAGGAAGCTGCCGAGAGTGATCCCGATGCCGAGCGCAAGGGCGCCCACGACGGCGATGGTCGCGACCCGCCACGGACGCAGCGACGCCGACGGGGTGACGGAAGTGGACACGTGGGCAGGCCTCCCCTTGACACTCCGATGCTCGGCGACCGGAGAACGGCGTCAGGGTACGTCGAACCCAATCGTCGCGCACGGCGACTATCGGCTCAGTACCTGCCTCCCGCGCTGGCGTCGCCACTGATCCTCTGGGCGAAGTAGACCGGGATCGTCGACACGAGGATGAGGATCAGCGCGACGACGTTCACGACGGGCAGCGCGTTGGGCCGCTGGATGGCGGAGAAGATCCAGATCGGAATCGTCTGTGTGCCTGGACCGGCAGTGAAGTTCGTGACGATGATCTCGTCGAAGGAGAGGGCGAAGGCGAGGAGCGCGCCCGACAGCAGCGCCGTGCCCATGCCCGGCAGCGTGATGCGCCGGAAGGTCGACCACGTGTCCGCACCCAGGTCCGCGGATGCCTCTTCGGGGGTGCGCGGCAAGCGCCGAAGACGAGCGACGACGTTGTTGTAGGCGATGACGACGCAGAAGGTGGCATGGCCGACGACGATCGTCGCCAGCCCGAAGTCGACCCCGACCGTCTGGAACGTCGTGCGCAGGGCGATGCCGGTCACGACGCCAGGCAGGGCGATCGGAAGGATGAAGAGGAACGAGATCGTGTCCCGCCCGAAGAAGCTGAACCGCTGGACGGCGAGTGCGGCCAGGGTGCCGAGCACGAGAGCGATGCTCGTTGCGCCGGTCGCCGCAAGGATCGAGTTCATGAACGCCCGGCGCACGGCCTCGTTCTGGATCGCTTCGGTGAACCAGCGGAGTGAGAATCCGCTTGGGGGCCACGCCTGCGACTTGCTCTCGTTGAAGGCGTAGATCGCGAGGATGACGAGCGGCAGATAGAGGAAGGCCAGAACGATCCCCGTCGCGAGCCGTAGCCCGATGCGCACCAGCCGGGACTCGTTCATCGGACGATCGTCACAGCGATTCGAAGGCGCCGAGGCGCCGGGCGATGAGCAGGTACACCGTCATGATGACGATCGGGATGAGGGCGTAGGCAGCGGCGAGCGGCAGGTCGCCAAGGCTCGAATTGTCGTAGATGACGTTGCCGATGAACTTCGCGTCGGCGACGAGGTCGGGCGTGATGTAGTCGCCGAGCGTCAGCGAGAACGTGAAGATCGAGCCCGCGACCAGCGCCGGGAAGACCAGCGGCAGGATGACTCGCCGGAACGTCGTCCAGCCACGCCCGCCGAGGTCGGCCGACGCCTCGAGCAGCGAGCCGGGGATCCGTTCGAATCCGGCGTAGACCGGCAGCACCATGTACGGCAGCCAGAGGTAGCTGAGGACGAGCCACGCGTTCAGGATCTGACCGAGGCCCGGGGCATTGATCCCGAAGGGCGTGAGGATCCATTCCAGGAATCCGTTCTCCTGGAGGATCGTGCGCCACGCGTAGACCTTCACGAGGTATGCCGCCCACAGGGGCATGAGCACCGCGATGACGAGGATCCGTCGGGTTCGTCGGGAGCCGACTCGAGCCATGTAGTACGCGATGGGGATGGCAAGGAGCGCGTCGGTCAGGGTCACCGCGATCGCGACGACGAGCGTCCGGACGGCGATCGTCCGGTAGACCTCGTTCGTGGCGATCGTTTCGAAGGCGTCGAAGCTCCACTGGAAAGGCTGCACCTGCCCGGTGAAGCTGTCGGTGTCCCAGAACGCGCTCAGCAGGAGGACGAACAGGGATCCGAGGTAGACGACCACCATCCACGCCAGCGGGGCGAGGAGGAGCAGGCCCAGCTGCGTGCGCGGCCGTGCGTGGAGCCAGCCGGCCAGCCGACGCCTGCGGCCAGACTCCACGGCAGGGGCGCTCGATGTCGTCACGTGCTCATCGCTTCAGGCCCGAAGGGTCGATGCTCCCCGGGGACGGATCCTCGGGGAGCATCGCGGTCAGCGAACGGTCGTCTGGATCACGTTCCGCGGAGCGTGGTCCAGGCGTTGACCCAATCCTCCTGCGTGACGCACGTCGTCGCGTCGTCGTCGTCCGCACAGTCCTCCTGTGGAGTGGCCCAGTAGTGGACGCGGTCGAAGTACTCCTCATCGGTGGCGTGGAACGTCTCGCAGTGGCCGGGTGAGAGCTCCTCGGCGGCTTCGCACGCCGCCTCGCTCGTCGGCGCCTCGCCGAACCAGACGGTCGCCTGAGCACTCGCGTCGGGCGACATCATGTGGTCCATCCACATGAGCATGCAGTTCGGGTGCTCGGCCTCCGAATACATCATCCAGGTGTCCGACCAGCCGGTGCTGCCTTCGTCAGGAAGCGTCGATTCGACGGTGGCGCCCGTGATGTTGTTCACCTGGTACTGCCAGGTCGTCCCGACCGTGACGTCGCCCGAATCGAACGAGGCGATCTGGTCGGCCGCGGTGCCCCAGTACAGCGGATCGTTCGCGTCGAGATCCTCGAGGAGAGCGATCGCGGCATCGAACTGTTCCTGGTTCAGCTGGTACGGATCCTCGATCCCGAGGTCCGGCTGGGCGCTCATCAGATGCAGCGCCGCGTCGGCGATGAAGATCGAGGAGTCGTAGATGCTGATGTCGCCGGCGTAGTCGGCGCCCTGCTCCCAGATCACATCCCAGCTCGTGGGCGCCTCGGTGACGGTCTCCGTGTTCCAGGCGAGCACGTTCGCGCCGCGACCATGCGGAACGCCGTAGTTGACGCCATCGACCGTGTTGTGGGGAAGGTCCTTCAGCGAGTCAAAGACCGCGTCGTAATTCTCGAAGACGTCAGTGTTGATGGGGGCCGCGAGGCCGCTGGCGATGAGCCGAGTCGTCGCATCGCCGGACGCGGAGATGCCGTCGTACTCACCGGACTGGATGAGCGAGACGCCGTTGTTCGAATCGGACATGTCCTGCGTCGTGACGATGCAGCCGGTCTCCTCCTCGAATGGCGTGACCCAGTCGTACGTCGGGTCGTTTTCGCCGCGCTCGGCATAGCCGGTCCAGATGACGAGATTGAGCGCGCCCTCGCCCTCACCGATCTCATCGATCGTCTGGCCGCCGGACGGCGAGCCGCTGT
>DASSZA010000280.1:0-4783 GCA_035703005.1 Candidatus Limnocylindrales bacterium
AGCGCGTGGCGCCGCACGACGCCACGGAGGCGCTCCCAGGTCGACGGCCAGAGCGTGACGTTGACCATGCCCGTCTCATCCTCGAGGGCCAGGAAGACCGTGCCTTTCGCGGTCATCGGGTGCTGCCGCGTGACGACGAGACCTCCCACGCGCACTCTTCCCGGCGGAAGGTCGGCGAGCGATGCGTTCGTCACCGCACCGAGCCTGTCGAGCGCACCACGGAACAGACCGACGACCTGTCGCTTCGCATCGACTCCAAGGACCGCATAGGCGTCGCCGATCCGTTCGGACTCGGTGATCGGGGGCAGCGGCGGCACGTCCGTCGCGGGCAATCGCAGATCCATCGGACGTCCCGTGGCAGCTCCCCGTTTACCCGCCGCGCGCCCGAGCGCGCGCACGGTACGACCGTCCATGCGTCCCCGCGACGCACCCGCCACCTCCCGCAGCTGCCACAACAACTCGCGCCGCGGCCGGCCGAGAGAGTCCATCGCGCCGCTCCGGATCAGTCGTTCGAGCACCTCCTCCGGCAGATCGGTCCGGTCGACGACATCGACGAGGCTTCGATACGGACCCCGTGCCAGCTCGGCATCGAGCGCTGCCTGGTGCTGTTCGCCGATCCCCTTCACGAGATGCAACCCGAGCCGGACGCCCCACCCGCCGCTCGATGGTGGCGTCCATCGTTCGCGTGCCGCGCTGGACGGCACCACGCAACCCGACGAAACCACGGGCTCCGGCTGCCCCTCGACGCTGACCCATTCGCTGGTCGTCTTGTACGACGACGCGTTGATGTCGACCGGCAGGACCGCGACACCGTGGCGCTTCGTGTCGTTGACCAGGACCTCGACAGGGTAGAAGCCCATCGGCTGGGCGTTGATCAACCCGACCAGGAACTGTGCCGGATAGAAGAGCTTGAGGAACGAGGACTCGTACGCGGTCCGTGCGAAGGCGGCCGCGTGGGACTTCGCGAACCCGAACGAGGCGAACGCCGACACCTGTCGGAAGAGCTCCTCGGCGTCCTCCTCCGACATCCCGGGCTGCTGCAGACAGCCATCGACGAACCGGCGATGCAGCTTCTCCATCTCCCGGTTCGAGCGCCACGTGCCCATCGCCCGGCGGAACCCGTCCGACTCCGCCGGCGTGAAGCCCGCGACCTCGATGGCGATGCGCATCACCTGCTCCTGGTAGAGGATCACGCCCATCGAGTCCTTGAGCACCGGCTCGAGGCTCGGGTGCAGGTAGGTCACCGGCTCTAGGCCCTGCTTGCGGCGCAGGAACGGGTGGACGGCATTCCCCTGGATCGGGCCGGGCCGGATGATCGCCACCTCCACGACGAGGTCGTCGAGGCTCTGTGGTTTCGACTTCGGCAGCGTCTGCATCTGCGCCCGGCTCTCGACCTGGAACACCCCGACGGTGTCGGCCGCCTGGAGCATCGCAAAGACTTCCGGGATCTCCTCAGGCAGCTTGTCGAGGTCGAGGCAGACCGCGCAGTCGTGCTCGATGAGCTGGACCGTCTCGTCCATCGCGGCGAGCATCCCGAGACCGAGCAGGTCGAGCTTGATGAGCTTGAGCGTCTCGACGTCGCGCTTGTCGAACTGGACGACGACCCGGTCGACCATCGTCGCCTTCTCGAGTGGCGCGATGTCGATGAGTGGCGCCGCGGTGACCAGCATCCCGCCCGAGTGGATCGAGAGGTGGCGCGGGAAGCCATCGATGCGCGCGCAGAACTCGAGCCAGCGCTCCCAGTGCGAGAGGCCGACCGTCGAACCGCCACGCGCCTGCGGTGCGGGTTCGGGGTCGATACGTGCGACCGAGCTGGTGTTCGCCGGCGTCGGCGGCGGGTCCCACATCGACGGTCGCCCGAGACGGTCGGTCTTGCGCGGTGGCGGCAGCGGCATGCCGCTCTCGTCGTCGAATCCTCGGGCCGATGGCGTCGCGGAGCTCCGCCTCGGACCTCGGAGTGCCCCTCGCTGATCCGCCTGCCCATAACCGGTCCCGCGACCGGCCCGGAGCCACGCGACACTCGCGGGCGTATCGCCAGGCCCACCTTCGTCGTCAGACGGCCCGTGGCGGATCGCCGTCCGTGGCGCGAGGGGATCGTCGCGATACGCAGCGGTATCCGGGTCGGTCTCCTCGTCGCGCAGCCACGCGAACGGCTGTGGGGCATCCGGATCGTCAGGCTTGGGTGGCTGCTTCCAGGGCGGCACCTTCCCGACGAGAGGCCGGAGACGCTTGTCTAGCCGACCCATCTGATCGACGAGCTCGTGGCCGACCGCGGCGTCATCCACGGCCTCGATCGCCCCGCGCCGAGCATCCTCCCGTCGTGGCAGGCGACCGTTACCTGCCTCCCCCTCCCCACCGGTCCGGATCCGGCCACCTCTCGCGTGATCGAGCTGGCCCATCGAGTCCGTCAACCCCTGGGTGGCGGCGATCTCGACGGGCGCGAGCTCGGTGGTGCTCGGCACCTCGAAGAACTCGGCGAACCCGCCGTCGGCCTCCAGATCGCGCCGGACCATGACGCTGTCGTACGTCTCGAGCGCCTTGGCGACACGATCGACCAGCGGCCGTGGGAACCCGAGCGCATAGCCGATCTCGCGGACCGCCGATCGAGCCCGGTAGGTGACGAGGTTGCAGACCATCCCCGTGTGCTCGGGGCCGTAGCGCCGATAGATGTACTGGATGACCTCCTCCCGACGTTCCGAGCTGAAGTCGATGTCGACATCGGGGTAGGTCGTGCGGCCAGGGTTGATGAACCGCTCGAACAGCAGGTTGTGGGTGATCGGCTCGACGCGGCTGATGCCGAGCGTGTACGACACGATCGAGCTCGTCGCACTGCCTCGCCCCTGGGCTGGGATGCCCTGCTCCTTGGCGAACCGCATCAGGTCCCAGCAGATGAGGAAGAACTCAGCGAGACCGGCCCGCTCGATGACGTCGAGTTCGTGGGCGAGCCGCTTCACGACAGCCGAGTTGAGCGGGTGATAGCGCCGTCGTGCTCCGGTCCAGCACAGCTCCGACAGGTACGAGAACGGGGTCTCTCCGTCGGGGACGGGAAAGCCGGGAAACCGGTACTGCTCGAACTCGAGATCGACCGCGCACGATGCCGCGAGCTCCACCGACGTGGCGATCCCCTCGCGCCAGGCGCGAGCCGTATCCACATCGAAGTCGGCGCCGAGCGCCACCATCTCGTCACCGGACTTGATGAACGACTCGGTGTCAGGCCGACGGAGGTCGGCCAGCGTATCCAGCGTCCGACCGTGGCGGATGGCCGTCAGCACGTCGTGGAACTCGCGATCATCGGCCGTCGCGTAGTGGACGTCGTTCGTCACGACGACCGGCAAGCCGAGCTCGTCGGCGAGCGCCGCAGACTCCGCCACGAGCCAGTCGTCGTCGGGCAGCAGGTGATGCGACAGCTCGATGAAGAAACCGCTCGTCGACGGGCCATCGCCGCGTCCGAAGATCCGCGCATAGCGTTCCGCCGCGGCTCGGGCGCCCGCCCGGTCGCCGACCCGCAGTCGCCGGGCGATCTCCCCGTCGCGACAGCCGGACAGCGCGATGACGCCCTCGTGATCGTCCTCGAGCAGCTCGTGGCGGAACCGAGGTACCGCCTTCGTCCCGGCCATGTTCGCGCGCGAGATGACCCGACTCAGGCTTCGCCAGCCGGCCGGGGTGCGTGCCAACAGGACGAGGTGCGGGCCGCGTGCTCGCTCGCCGATGCCGCGGTAGTCCTCTTTGACAGGATCGCGATGACCGGGGAGCCTCGCCCGGCTCGGGCGAGGCCGGACGGGCCGGCCCTCGACGGGATGTGGCTCCTCGGCCGTCCTCTCAGCTCGACGACGGCGCCTCCGGCGCGGCGCGATGACGACCGCATCCGGGTCGGCGACCGCCGCGTCGAGCAGCTCGATCTCCGTCCCGACGACACCGTGGAGGCCCGCCTCCTCGGCGGCACCCATGAACCGGACCGAACCATACAGACCGTTCCGATCCGTGACAGCGAGACCGGTCAGGCCCCGAGCGACGGCCTGCTCGACGAGATCATCTGGCGCCGAGGCGCCGTCGAGGAACGAGAAGTTGGTGTGTGCATGGAGCTCGGCGTAGGGAGTCGTCGCCACGTCGATCGCCTCGTTTTCGGGGGCGAGAGGGGGCTTGACAGTATAGAACACATGTTCTTATCGTGCACGTGAAACAACTCAGGGCTCTTCGGCGTCTCTGAGGCATGCACGCACCCACCGCCATCGATCGCCCGATCCGACCGGTCGCCATGACCGCGCTCCGGACGGCCCTCGCAGTCGTGGGCGCGCTGCTCTTGATCCTCGTCCTACTGCCCGCGCTCCTGGCGGTCCAGGCGGCGACGATCTAGACCACATTCCGTCTCGGCGCCTGGGGGGCTCGGGACGAAATCGGCGGCCTCGACCGCGATGGTCGGGAGCCGACCTTGTCGGATCGCTGGTGAGCATCGGTCCGACCACAGGACCCCGTCGCTGGGGGCGACGGGGTCCTGTCATGTCTGGCGCGTCCCCGTCGGGCCGATCCCGGAACGTTTTCCTTGTACGCCACTTCCGCGAACACGGCGTTGATGAGCGGCCTTCAGCATCACCGCCATCAACGGCCTACGACCTGCCAGGACCTCGCCGCGATGGGGGCGGCGGGGTCCTGTGTCAGCCGGGCTAGACTCGGACCATGCCGTCCCGACCGCGCCACCGCTTCTTGATGTTGCCCATCGCGCTGTTGGTCGCGGGGTGCGGCTCTCCTGTCTCGTCGCCGACCGTATCCGCGGGCGCGACGGCGG
>DASSZA010000099.1:0-2787 GCA_035703005.1 Candidatus Limnocylindrales bacterium
GCCCCCAGCTCACAGGGCGCCATCACCCAGATCCGGATCCTCGGCGGGCAGATGGCGCGCGTGTCGGCCGATGCGACGGCATTCGCTCATCGAGACGCCAACGTGATGCTCACGATCATCACGCCCTTCGAAGATCCCGCCGAGGCGCCGGTCCACGCCGCGTGGACGCACGCGTACTACGAGGCCCTTCGGCCACGATCGAGCGGTGTCTACTCGAACTTCCTCGAGGTCGAAGGCGAGGACCGCATCCGCGAGGCCTATCCGGACGCGACATATCGTCGTCTCGCGGAGATCAAGCGCCGCTACGACCCGACGAACCTGTTCCGGCTCAACCAGAACATCGCCCCGGCGCCGGCCATCGCCTGAGCGACGCCGACGATCTCGACGCCGGCGCCCTTCGGGCCGCCGGCGTCTTCTCCTTCCTTCCGCTCGGCGCAGGAGGCTACTTCGCCGGTAGCGTCCGGCCGAATGCGATCGCTCGGCGGACCCATCCGTCGAGGGCCGCATCGTCGGCGACGACATCGGGCGGCAGCGTCGCATAGCCCTTCATCGCTCTGCCCGGCATCGGCTCGAACGGTGCTGCGCCAGGCAACCTGAGCAGCTCGGCGCGGTCGTCATCGGGAAGCCGGATCATCCACTGCTGCGCGAACAGCCCCGTGACGAGGTTGCCGCCGACGAACAGCGCGGGATAGCCGAACATCTTGCGTCGCTCGGCCTCAGGAAAGCGCGCGGCGGTCGCGTCGAAATGGGCGATGAGCTCGAGCGATGACTTCTCGAACTTCGGCATGTCAGATGCCCTCGATGCGGCGCGGCGCGAGACGCGGACCGTAGCGCGGCGCCTGTATCCCGCTGAGCTCCAGGAGGCGGACGACGAGCGCCCGCCGTCCTCTGTACGGCTCGAGCAGCTCGAGCATGCGCGAGTCGGTCGCGCGTGGTTCACCGGCCAATGCGTAGGCCACGAGATGCGGCAGGTGGAAGTCACCAACGCTCACGGCATCGACATCGCCGAGCGCACGGACGCCGACCTCGGCCACGGTCCACGGCCCGATGCCGGGGATCGATCGGAGGCGGGCGTAGGCCGCCTCGAGCGGAGCGTCGACCAGTCCTTCGAAGGTCGCAGCGTCGCGGGCGATCGCGCGGATCAGGTCGGCACGACGGCGCTCCAGCCCGAGCGGGTGGAACGCCCAATAGGGCAGCGCGGCGAGCGTCGATGGGGCGGGGAAGACGCGCAGCCCGAGCTCCAAGGGGCCCGGTGCCGGTTCGCCGTACCGCCGAACGAGGCCGTGGAACGTCCGATGTGCCTCGGTGCCGGTCACCTTCTGTTCGAGGATCGCCGGGATCAGCGACTCGAGGACGGCCCCTGTTCGCAGCACGCGGACACCGGGCCGCCGCTTCGCGAGCGTCGCTATCCGATCGTCGGCAGTGTCGATGAGCTCGTCCGTGCTCCGTCCGAAGAGGCCGGGGACCCGGCTGATCGCGACCCCGGCGCCCGGGCCCCACGCGTCGGCGCGGAGACGGCGCGGCCCGGCCCCCGTCACGGCGACCGTGGCGGCACCGTCACGGGTGCGCGTCGTCCACCACGCACGGTCACGCGCGATGCGGATCGTCCGATCCCCGTGCCCGCGAACGAGCTGACCCAGGGAGCCTGCCAGGTCCAGGGGTGCGTCGAGATCCAGGGTGAGGGTCGCGTCGGGCGGGATCACCAGGATGAGTCTGTCACGACGGCGATATGCGCGAGCGAAGAACAGCAAAAGTCGCGGGTGAGCCGCCGATGGTACTGTTCCGCCCGACGTGCGACGCCCCCGGGTCGTCGCGAGCATGACGCTCATCGTGATGTTCGCTGCGGTCGCCGTCCCCGGACCGGTGGGTTCATGGGTACTGACCCCGAATCGAACCCCCTCCGCGGAACTCTTCGCGTCAGTGGAGATGGCCGCGTCTGTCCGTGGGCCGGTGACGACGACCCTGCTGCTCGATCCGTACGCCCGCTCGGCGGGCGTCCTGGATCAACGGATGCCCCTTCGCGAACCTGACTTCGTAGCACAGCCGCTCCGGGTTCGGTCGAAGGTCGCCTTACCGACGGTGAAACCGGCCGTGGTGCGGAAGCCGCGTTGGCGCCTGGACGGCAATATCTCCTGGTACGGCCCGGGGTTCTACGGGAAGCGCACCGCCTGCGGTGCCGCGATGACGCGAGGGTTGATCGGCGTCGCCCATCGGTCGCTTCCGTGCGGCACACGCGTGACGTTCAAGAACCCGCGGAACGGCCGCGTCGTCACGGCGCGCGTCGTCGACCGCGGTCCCTACGTATCGGGTCGGCAGTGGGACATGACGGGCGGGCTGTGCCGCGCCCTCGGTCACTGCTATACGGGTTCGATCTACTGGAAGCTCGGCGGTCGCTGATCGTCCGCGGACGCCGGACATCACCGGAGGGTAGCCGCGGGACGGCTACCCTCCGGGAGCTGCGCTAGGGAGCGGGTGCGGCTACTGCAGGTAGAAGATCTGGTCGACGACCACCCTCGGATGGCCTGCCGTACCTACCACCACGATCCGGATGGAGTGGTTGCCGACGGTCGCGAATGACCTGGTGTACACGAGCTTGCGATCTTGGATCGTCGTGGCGTACATGTTCACGGTCTTCACGAAGTGGCCATCGATGTACACGCGGGCGGAGCCGTAGCCCGGACCCATCCGTGCGTACCAACCGACACGACTGCCGCGGAAGCTGACCGTCGCGGTCGAATTCGCCCGCGACGACACCTTCGCCTTGCCACCGACATAGACGGCGGAGTT
>DASSZA010000239.1:0-16201 GCA_035703005.1 Candidatus Limnocylindrales bacterium
ACATAGGGATTTCCGTGGATGCGGAGGGCGTCCCTTTACCGCGATGCTCGTCACACGCAGTCTGAAGGGAGACACGGACGACATGACGACACCGACCACGACCGACCCCGCGACGACCATAACGCCGGATCTTGCGGCCATCAAGACCCGCCAGCAGGCGACCTGGTCGAGCGGCGACTACCACAGGATCGGGACACAGATCCAGATCGTCTCCGAGCTCCTGATCGAGGCGCTCGACGTCCATTCGACCGAGCGTGTCCTCGACGTCGCGACCGGCAGCGGCAACGCGGCACTCGCCGCGGCACGCCGCGGGTGTGAGGTGACCGGCGTCGACTACGTACCGGCACTCCTCGAACGGGCTCGCGGTCGGGCGGACGCTGAGGAACTCCCCATCGATTTCGTCGAAGGTGACGCGGAGGCACTCCCCTTCCCTGACGCGAGCTTCGATGTCGTGAGTTCGGTCTTCGGCTCGATGTTCGCGCCCGACCAGGAAAAGGCGGCCGCGGAACTCGCGCGCGTGGTGAGGCCGGGCGGCCGGATAGGGGTCGTCGCCCATACACCGGACGGCTTCATCGGCAACCTGTTCAAGGTGATCGGGAAGCATGCCCCGCCGCCGGCCGGTCTGCGATCGCCGATCCAGTGGGGCACGGAAGCACGGCTGCGGGAGCTCTTCATCGGCAAGATCGCCGACCTGAAGGCCGAGAAGCGCTTCTACACGTTCCGCGACCGCTCGCCCGATCATTTCATCGAGTATTGGCGGTCGTTCTACGGCCCGACGCTCAAGGCCTTCGAAACCGTCGGCGAGTCCGGCCGTGAGGCGCTCGAAGCCGACATGATCGAGCTGATCGGGCGCTTCAACGCCGCACAAGACGGAACGATGGTCGTACCGAGCGAATACTTGGAGACCGTGATCACCGTCCCATGAATCGCGGCTGATAGCCGCCTGCGACGAGGGGAGTCCTGCTCGGAAAGCCACACCGACCGCATGACGCGGGTAGGGTGAGCGGATGAACGGGACCGCCCCGGCCGATCTGCGCGCCCTCGTCGATCGGCTCGACGCCCTCGCAGCACGTCGTCTCGCGACGCAGCCGCGGAGCGAAGCTGCCGTCACGCGAGCCTCGCGTCTCGCCGATCACCTAGCGGGCCATGTCCGCGTGCGGGCTGCCTCACTCGACGCTCCGCTCCTCGTCGTCCTCGTCGGACCCACGGGTGCAGGCAAGAGCACGGTCTTCAACACGATCGCCGGCCGCGCTGCGAGCGAGACGGGTGTCCTTCGCCCGACGACGCGCGTCGCGGTCGTCCTGCTCCACCCAGAGGATCGTGAGGGCCTGGCCGAGGGCACGTTCGCCCGTGTGCCGCCGCCGCTGATCCGTTTCGTCGAGGACTCGACCATCGAGCGGGGGCTCGTTCTCGTCGACGCTCCGGACATCGACTCGATCGAGCATGCCAACCGCGACCTGACCGATCGTCTGATCGAGGCGGCTGACCTCGCCCTATTCGTCACGACCGCGACGCGCTACGCCGACCGTGTGCCATGGGCGGTCCTCGACCGGGTGCGCGAACGTGGTCTCCCGCTCCAGGTCATCGTGAACCGGATGCCGCCCGACCCATCCGATCAGGCCGAGATCCTCGCCGATGTACGCCGGCTCCTCACAGAAGCCGGACTCGATGAGGCGCAGGCCGGCGTCGAGGACGCGCCTGCCCGTGAGATCGTGACCGTCCCGGAAGGCGCGTTGGATCCGGCCGGCGACAGGCTCGCGGCGGACGCGATCGCACCGGTGCTCAGCGAGATCGCGCGGTTGCGCGCCGATCGGGACGCGCGGATCGCGCTCGCCGCCCGCGCCCTCACGGGGTCGCTGACCGGCCTGGGCGAATCGATCGACCAGATCGCCGACGACGCAGAGCACGAATCGATCGACGTCGAGGCGCTGCGTCGGATCGCCGACCGGGCGTACGAGACCGCGCTCGAGGGTCTCCGCCACGAGATCGCCCGCGGGTCGTTCCTGCGCGAGGAGGCCCTGCGTCAGTGGCAGACGTTCGTCGGTGCGGACCAGATGACGCGCTTCTTCTCGGAAGGCATCGGCCGGATCCGTGGCGCGATCGTCGCGGTCTTGCGGCCGGCGACCGCACCCGTCGCGGAGGTGCGAGCAGCGACCACGGAAGACCTGACGGCGGTCGCACGCCTGCAGGCAGCCGAGGCGGCTCGCCGGACCGCGACGTCATGGTCGGAGACGGCGGTGGCGAGTCGAGTGCTCGCCGAGCAGCCCGAGCTGTGGGTTCCCTCGGCCGACTTCGATCGCCGCCTCGAGGGCCGGATCGAACGCTGGATCGAGGGCATCACCGAGGAGATCCAGGCTAGGGGCCGACCGAAGCGGATGCTCGCTCGTGGCGCCGCGGTCGGGGTCAACGCCATGGGCACCGGCGTGATGTTGGCCACGTTCATCCACACGGGGGGTCTGACGGGTGCAGAGCTCGGGGTCGCGGCCGCCACCGCGTTCCTGAACCAGAAGGTGCTCGCCGCGTTGTTCGGTGAGGCCGCGATGGTCGAGCTCGTGGCGCACGCCAAGCAACGTCTCGACGAGGCGTTGACCACCACGTTCGAGGAGGAGCGCGCGCGGTTCGATGCGCTGCTTCCCGAGGCGGGCGTGTTGACGGCACTCGCCGCGGAACTGCGTGCCGCGGCGGCCGACGTTCGCGCGCTCCCCGAACCCGCGTGATGGCGCAGACCGACGGCTCGTCCGGCCCGCCGCTCGAGGACGCGGATGACGCGCTCCTCCGCTGCCTCGGGTCCCTGCTCCAGGCCATCGAGGCGGCCGATGTCCTCGGCATCCAGACCGAAACCGCGCGTGAGGTCCACACCGATGGCGTCCGGCGCCTCGGCTTCCCTTCCGACGCCTACGTGCTCGCGTTGGTCGGCGGTACCGGCGTCGGGAAGTCGAGCCTGTTGAACGCCCTCGCTGGCGCCACCGTAAGCGCCGCGTCCGCGCGGCGGCCGACGACGGCGGAGCCCGTCGCATGGGTCCCCGGCCCCGATCGTGAGGCCCTCGGTCCGCTTCTCGAATGGCTCGGTGTGTCGGAGGTGCGGGAGCACGGATCCGATGGACTCGGCTCCGTAGCCATCCTCGACCTGCCGGACATGGACTCGGTCGTCGGTACGCACAGGGAGCGAGTCGAGGCGCTCCTGCCGCTCGTCGACGCGGTGGCGTGGGTGACGGACCTCGAGAAGTATCACGACGCGATCCTCCACGACGGCTTCCTGCGGACGTGGATCCCACGCCTCGACCGCCAGGCGGTCGTCGTCAACAAGGCCGATCGGCTCACCGACGGCGATCGACCGCGCATCCGACGCGACCTCGAGCGCGACCTCAGCCAACGGCTGACGGTGTCGGACCAGGAGACGGTCCCGGTCCTGATGACGACTGCCGCAGCCACACCCGACCTCGACGAGTTCCGCGCCTGGCTCGCCGATGGCGCCGCAGCGAAGGCGGTGATCCGTGCACGTATCGCGGCGTCGGTGGTCGAATCCGCGCGATCGCTCGCACGAGAGGCCGGGATCGGGCCCGGGCGGGACGTCACGCCGTTCCTTTCCGGCGAAGCCCGGACCGCCGCGATCGATGACTCCACGGCGGCAGTCCTGCGGGCCATCGACCTGGCCGGACTCGAGCGCCAAGCTGTGGCCGCAACGCGTGCTCGGGCACGGGCGACGGGCACTGGACCGATGGGCCGCCTCACGTCGTTGATCTACCGCGCATCAGGCCGGGACACCAAGGTCGCGGACCCGACCGGTCACATGCTCCGCTGGCGCGAGCGGGCGCCATTGTCCCCGGCCGTGGAGTCGTTGCGTGTGGCGCTCGGCGCGGCACTTTCCCACGCGAGCCCCGCGGTCCGACCCGCACTCGCCGCGACGATGGAGCCCGTCCCGCTGCGCCAGGGGTTGGAGCGCGCCGTCGACCGGGGGATCGCGGGGTTGGACCGCCTCGACCCGCCGACGAGCCGCTGGTGGTGGTTCCTGGGGCTGCTGCAGACACTCGCCGCGATCGCGATCGCCGTCTCGGCGACCTGGGTCGTGGTCTGGATCCTGGCCCGGCCGGTGGTCGACAGCGTCGACGTGCCGATCATCGGGGCGGTGCCGATGCCGTTCGCCGCGCTGCTCCTGAGCATCCTGATCGGGTATCTGCTGGCGCGGCTGCTCGGGCTCCACGCCGGCTGGGTGGGTCGCCGCTGGGCACGAGGGGTTCGCGCCCGCGTGAGCGGATCGATCCACGAGGAGGTCACGCAGCGTGGGCTCGCCCCGCTCGATCGACTGGAGGACGCCCGGCGCCGCCTCGCGGCGTCCACGGCGGACGTCATCCGCGGCTGTGCCCGCGGTTGACCGATCAGTCGGTCGGCTCGACGCCTCGGGCGCGCAGCCGTCGGGTCAGAGCACTTATCAGCTCGTAGCGGATCACCGGGACCTCCTCCATCAGCTGGGCGAACCCCTCCCGCCCGATCACGAGTGCCTCGATCGGCTCGGCCGCGGTGACGGTCGCAGTCCGTCGACCTCCGTCGATGAGGGCGATCTCGCCCAGGAAGTCGCCCGCCTCGAGGCGCGGTAGCTCGCGGCCCGCCTGTCGCACCGTCGCCGTCCCACGTCGGATGATGATCAGGGAGTCGCCGACCTCGCCCTCACGGACGAGCTCGGCTCCGGCGGGATACGAGGTCTCGTGCGCGATGCTTGCGATGATCTCGAGCGATCTGTCGCTGCTCGCCGCGAACAGCGGGATGTCGCGCAGGGCGGACGTGCCGACGATCATGAGCCTCCTCTCGTACAGGACGGGAGGAATCTAAGAACGTTCCTTTAACGGGCGATCAACGATCCCGGCGGCATACTTCGAGGATCACCGGTCCGACCACGAAGGAGACGGCGTCCTGATGAGGGATCCCGAGATCGTCCGACTCGAGCCACAGCCTACGGCCGCCATCCGCGTGTCCCAGCCGATGGCACGGCTCGATCTTGCTTCGGCGTTCGACCGGGGGATCCCGCTCGTCGCCGAGCGGGTCGTCGCGGCTGGCGGGAGCCTGGTGGGGCCACCATACGGCCGCTATCACGCGTTCGGTCCGGACGTCGTCGATGTCGAGATCGGGTTCCCGGTCGGCGCCGTGCCGGATCTACCCCTGCTCGCGGACTGCGCGCCGGGTGACGTCGGCCGATCCGAGCTGCCTGGTGGCCCCGTCGCTCGGGCCGTCCACTTCGGTTCGTATGACGGACTGAGCGGCACCTACGACGTACTGCACGAGTGGATCCACGCGCAACCCGGCTACGACGACGGCGCCGGACCATGGGAGTCGTACGTCGACGACCCAAGGTCGGTGGGCGACCCGGAGAAGGTCCGCACCGAGATCTCCTGGCCGCTAGACCGCGAGTAGCGGGCCGCCGTCCCGACCGGGAGGGAACGCCGGTCCCCGAGCACCCGGCCCAGTCAGGGGCCTCCAGCCGCGGAAGCGCTCGACGACGGCGACCTTGGGGTATGCGTCCGCGGGTGACACCGGTTCCGGGCCATCACCGAACTCGTAGAGCGTGAGCATCGACTGCATCGGGTAGGTCGGGGCCTGCTCCGTGACCTTGACGAGCCGCTCGTCGACATAGAAGCGCACCACGCCCGGTCGCCACTCGGCGGCGTACCAGTGGGGCTCACGGACATCGATCTCGACGGGAACCTGGTCGAACTCGTCGCGCAGCGTTGCGTCCGCCCACGGATGGATGCCCATCCCGATCCGCGCCGCACCGCGCTCCACGTCCCGCCCGAAGATCTCGCAGACGCAGATCTCACCGGATCGCCCTGGTTCATCCTCGAAGCCGATCATCCACAGCGCGACCATGTTCACCGGGTCGGCGATCGCTCGCAGTCGGACCTCGAAGAGCCCATAGGTCGGCGTGTAGAGCGCCTCGACCGGCTGGGCCTCGCGCACGACGAGCCCGGCGGTGAACTGCAACTGCCCGATGCGGCTGCCCACGGGACCGGAGAACTGCCCGGTCTGCAACGCGGACACCCGGATCCACCCGTCCCTCTCGGGGTTCCATGGCGGCTGGTCGGCATCGATCCGGAGTCGAAGCTCGCCTCCCCCGACGTCGTACCGAGCCCGTGTCGCCGCGCGCGAGCTCCAGTGGGGCAGGTAGTTCGGCAGCCACAGCCGATCGTCGAGCGTCGGTTCCTCGAACGTCTCGTCGACCTCGAGCTCGTAGTCGGAGCGGTCGATCATGCGCTCTCGAGGTCGCGCGCCTCCAGCCTGATCGGGCGGCCGTCTTCGTCAACCAGCCGCCAGCGCACGCCGAGCTCGCTGTCGCGTCCCTCGCCGAGCAGTTCGGCGACATCGGCCGCACTCGCATCGTCGCCGAGCGCGCGGACGGCTCGGGCGATGGCGTAGGCCGCGATGGCTGGTACCTCGCCGACGAGGTCGCGCCGGACCAGGTTCTCCGGATCGTCGGCGCCGGAGGCCGTCAGTCGCTCGATCAGCCTCGAGGCGCGTCTGCGATCGTCAGGCGCGAGGTCACGGAACCAGCGTGGTTCCTCGGGTTCGTCCGGCTCCCTTGCCTTTGATCGTTGCTTCCCCGTGTCGCGGGGCGACGTCTTCGCCGGTGACTCAGGCCGTTCAGCCGCGGGCTTGGGCCGATCCTTCAGCGGCGACGCCGGGGCGGCCGACTCGCGGGCCTCGGCGATCGCGGACTTCGCCGCCGTCAGGGTCGCGTACGGGCCGCGGACCAACGGGAGACCCAGCTCGTCGGTCTGCTCCGCGTCGACGATCGCCCACGTGCCCGACTGTGGCTCGATCGTGAAGCGCTCGTCGCGGGTCTGCCAGCGCCCGCCACCAAGACGCCGAAGACTCTCCTCCTCGGTCGCCTTCGCAGCGGCCATCAGGCGCGTCCGCGGACGAGGTCGATCAGGCGCCCGAGCACGCGCTCGCCATCGGCCCGGAGTCCGTTGTGCTCGAACTCGTCGGTCTCCCACACGCGGATGCCACGGATCGTCGCCGCGGTCTCCTCGGCGAAGTCGCGCTCGACGTACAGGTCGTTCACGTAGATGGTGGCTGCGACGGGCACCTCGTTCTGGCGCAGCTGATCCGCGTCGTACAGTCGCGGCCAGGCGTGCTCCGCAAGGAGCTCCGCGGCCTCGCGCTGGGGACGCAGCGCTCCGTAGTCCTCCCACATCCACGGGAAGACGTGCTCGGCCGTCATATACCCCTCGCTGAGGATCTCATCGGGGAGCAGGCGATGCGCCGACCAGCGCGTCGCGACGCCATCGGCGTAGGACGACTCGTGAAGGGTCGCGTAGATCGGGTTGCGGTAGAAGCGGACGCCTGCTTCGACGTCGCAGAGGAAGGCAAGCGACCCGAACGGAAGCTCGACGACGTGATGGAGCAGTTCGAACCCTGCGCTGTCCCCCAGCCACAGGCCGAGCTGCCGGAACCGGCGTGACGTCAGGCGGTCACCGCTCGGCAGCCGCACGTCCTCGTCGTCGAGGCGGCGGAGGATGTCACGGATCCGGCCACGGTCCTCCGGATAGCGCTCGAAGTACCGTCGGTTCGACGCGAAGAGGCGTCGATAGGTCGCGCCATAGATGTCGTCGACGGGTCGCCCGATGGGCGACAGACCGCCAGTGATGAACGCCGCGGCGAGCCCATCGGGCGCCATCGACAGGTACGTCATCGACGTGAAGCCGCCGAAGCTCTGCCCGAGCACGCTCCAGCGCTCGATCCCGAGCTCCTTCCTGATCAGCTCCGCATCGCGGACGATCGAGTCCGCTCGGAAATGGGTCAGGTAGTCAGCCTGTTCATGGGGCGTGTCACCTGGGATCTTCGATCCGACGGGGGTCGAGCGACCCGTGCCCCGCTGGTCCAACAGCAGCACCCGGTAGTCGAGCAGCGCGCGCTTCAGCCAGCCCATCGGCGGGCTCATCGGACGGACGGCCTCGAAGCCAGGACCGCCCTGGAGGAAGACCAGGTACGGACGATCGAGACCGTCCGGCGCGGCGACCTCGCGGGTGAAGACCGTGATCGTCGGCCCGCTCGGGTCGGCATGGTCGAGCGGGACCGTGTGCTCTCGCTCGGTGAAGATGGTGCCCGGCGCCCGGAACGTCAGCACGTCGCGCTCGCCTCCGTCACCCACGGTGAGCGTGCCATCGCACCCTCCAGGCCGTCATCCTCGAGCAGGCGCTTACTCTGACAGTCACCTCGGCGAGCGACCTCGCGTCGGATCGCGCTGGCGAAGTGGCGATCGAACGCGCCGCGTGGGTACTTGCGGGTCACCGTCGGCCGAACGCTCGCGACGAGGTCGACGTCCACGCCACGAACGTCGATCCCGGTGCCGCGGTCCAGCAGCACTGCTTCGACGCCGTCATCGAGCGTCACGCCCGGTTGCATGTGAAGGATGATGGCGATCGCGGCTCGATCGGCGGCGTCCGCGGCCATCCCGAATCGTTCCAGCGTCCGACGGGCGAATTCCGCGCCTTCGATCTCGAAGCACATCGTGTTGCGCGGGATCGTGGTGAGACCGACATCGTGGAACAAGGCGGCACACCACAGCACCTGGCTGTCGACGGTGAGTCCCTCCCACGCGCCGATCGCCGCGCCCCAGCAGTACGACCGGACTGAATGCGCGAGCAAGTAGCGCGGCAGTGCACGGTGGGCCCATCGCCACGACGCTTGCGATACGTCGTCCTGCGGGACGGGAAGCCCGGCGATCGAGGCGGGGAGCCGTGGGGCGTCCATCGCGTCGATGGTAGCGGCGGAGACGGTCGGCTGACCGGCTATCCGCCCTCAGCCGGGTCGGTGTCGTCCGCCCTTCGCTCGCCGCCTTGGGCTGGTGGCTCCCAGGCGTACTGCGCGTATCGAAGCTGCCGTCGAGCGAGATCGTCCAGGCGCTCCTGGTCTTCCCGGAGGAGGTCGACATCCCGTGCGTGCTCGTCGGCGTCTCCGTCTCCGTCCGCGCCTGGCTGATCCTCGACGGGCGACGACTCGCTCGACGGCGAGCTCGGCTCACCCCTGAGTAGGCGACGCAGGAAGCCCATGAAGCCGCAGTGTGCGCTGGTCGATCTCGAACGGAAGGACGATGACGAACTTGCCCGACAGGGATGGCGTGAACGAAGACTGGCGACGCCGCACGAACTGGGTGCTGAGCTCGCCGATGGACACGGCTTCGCCGGGTCGCGGGCTCCGGCCCCAGGTGGTCGACTCGCCGAATGAATGAAGCGGATCCTCGACGATCGCCGCAGTGACCCGGGCGCCCGGCAGCAGCGGGTCCTTCGTGGAGCGGAAACCGCTCATCACCCAGGCGTGCCGTCCTCGCCAGAGTAGGAGTCCGACAGGGCGACCCGTCGTACGCATCGCCCGAGCGGCCGTGAGCAGCGCCTCCTGGACGGTGTCCTTCCCGACGACCTGGTACGGGCCGGCACCCTCGATCGTCAGCGCCTTTGCCCAGCCCCGGACGCTCGCGCCCTGGCGGATCCGCCCGTTGCGACTCGGGCCGCTCCATGCGCGAGCCAGCTTCTGCAGGCGCAGCTGGGTCGCGGCCGTCCGGTCATCGCGGCTGCTCATCATGTTGAGCATCATCTGCACGCTCGCACCGACGCACTGGACCAGGTTCGTCTGGCCGACGTAATCGGTCCTGCGGCCGAGGTCGAGCTGGTAGGACGACGCGGGCGCGGCGGCGACGGTGGGCGCCACCGCGACGGCGGCGACGGTGGGCGCCACCGCGACGGCGAGGACACCGGCGAACAGGCCGGGGAGGAGTCGTCGTGAGCGGCTCGGCCTCATGGTCCCAAGGTACGACGTATCGGCGAGATCGGTTCGCCGACCCGCGCCGGCGCGGAGCCTCTCCGGCGTAGAGTGGCCCGCGTGATCGCCATACCTCCGCCGGACGGGCCCGTCGCGTCGATCACGCTCGCCGAGCTCGATGCGGACCCCTACCCCGTTCTCGCGAAGCTGCGAGAAGACACGCCGGTCGCGTGGGTCCCGGCGCTCGATGGCTGGGTCGTCACCCGCCGCGACCTGTGCGTCGACGTCATGCGCGACGCGACCCGATTCACGGTCGACGACCCGCGCTTCTCGACGGCGCAAGTGGTCGGTCCGAGCATGCTCTCGCTCGACGGCGAAGAACATCGTCGTCATCGGGAGCCCTTCGTGTCGGCCTTCCGCAGGCCGCAGGTGATGGAGCGGTTCGGCGAGCGCGTCCGGGGCGAGGCCATGGACCTTGTCGAAGGCCTCCGGTCGCAGGGCCGCGCCGAGGTCCGCCGCGACCTCGCCGGTCCACTTGCCGTCCGGGTCGTCGCTGCGGCACTCGATCTGCTCGATGTCGAGCCCGCCGTCGTGCTCGCGTGGTACGACGAGATCGTCGCGGCGGTCGATCGCGTTTCCGCGGGCGGGGAGATCGGTGAGCGCGCGCCTAACGCCGTCGCCGCCCTCGATCGGCACGTCGGGGCGACGATCGACCATCGTGCGGGCGTGCTGGCGGACGCGACGGCCACGCTGACCCGGCCGGAGGTCGTGTCGAACGCGGCCGTGATGATGTTCGGCGGCATCGAGACCAGCGAGGGCATGACGACATCCCTCTTCTGGCACGTCCTCAGCACGCCCGGGGCGCTGGCCACGATCGGTCGGGAGCGCCAGCTGATCTCGAATGCGGTGGAAGAATCGCTCCGCCTGGAACCTGCCGCGGGGCGGGTCGACCGCTACGCGACCGAGGACGTCGATCTCGGCGGGGCGCGTATCCGGCGCGGCGACCTCGTGATCGTCTCGTTGACCGCCGCGAACCGTGATCCGGGCGCATTCCCGGACCCCGACCGGTTCGACATCGAGCGCCCGAACGCGCGCTCGCATCTCGCGTTCGCCCAGGGTCCTCACGCCTGCGTCGGGCTCCATCTCGCACGACTCGAGACGCAGGTCGCGCTCGAGGCCGCGGTCGATCGCTGGCCGGGGTTGCGCCTCGCCGAGGGCGCCACCCCGCCGACCGGGCTCGTCTTCCGCAAACCGCGAACACTCCCCGTCGCCTGGGACGCCTGACCGTCGTTCCAGGGTCAGAAGTCGCGCCGACCCTCGAACGACTTCTCCACACCGGGTCGCGATCGCTCGTAGATCGCCAGGCGATGGCCACCGGGTCCCACGAACGAGCGGACGGGACCCTGGGGGATCTCGAGGCCGTGGCCCTCGTCCCAGCCGCGCCCGCTTAACTCCTCGGAGGCCGCCGCGAGGTCCGGGACGCGGTAGACGAGGACCGGCCGATCGCCCTCGAGATGATCCGCGAGCAGGATCTTCGGAGGAGCCTCGGTCAGCTCGAGCATCGCGACCCGCGCGCCCATCCCGTCGATGGCGAAGATCAGCCGCGCGCCGAGGACGTCCGTGAAATAGCCCATGTCCGCCGCGACATCGCGACTGGGCATGTAGACGAAATCGAGCGACTCGAACACGAGGCCCAGCCTACGCCCGGTTCGTCAGCCTGGCGGAGGCCGCCACCCGCCGGATGCCGCCTCCACGACGCGTGCCGCGGCCAGTGCGACGTCCTCGCGCCACGGGTTCGCGACGAGCTGGACGCCGATCGGCAGTCCCTCGGGCGACGTTCCGCCGCGGACGACGACCGCGGGAAAGCCCGTGAGGTTGTGGACGTCGCTATAGGTGTCCCCGAACGCGGGGTCGTTGCTTCCGCCGTGGAGGATCGCCGGCTGCGGCATCGCGGGACAGACGATCACGTCGACGTCGCGCATCCACTGGAGCATCCGGGAACGGACGGCATCCGCCCTCTCGACCAGAGCCGTCAGCTCGGCCCCTGGCAACCCGTCGGTGAACTCGACCCAGCCGCGCGTGTCGTACGACCCGTGGCCCGGGGTTCCAGCGCCCTGGATCAAGCGCGTCAACCACGCGTTGCCGTCGGCCGAGATCAGCCACTGCCACGCATCGGCGACTTCGTCCATCGCCGGCGGACGCCGTTCCTCGACGTTCGCGCCCACGGCCTCAAGGGCTTGGGCTGCCGCGTGGACAGCTTCTGCCGTCTCGGCCGTTGGCGTGCGAACGCCGTTGTCGGTGAACATCGCGACGCGAAGACCGCGCTCGGTGACCGCAGCGGGATCGCCCAGCGCCACCGGATACACGAACGGGTCGACGCCATCGGGTCCCGCGATGATCGGCAGGATCAGCTCGAGGTCCTCGACGTACCGGGCGATCGGTCCAAGCTGGGTGTACGCCTGGAACAGCCCGCGGAAGTCCGGCGAATGCCCTGTCCGCGGCACGCGTCCGGTCGTCGGCTTGATCCCCGCAACGCCGCAGACGTGCGCCGGCTGCCGGATGCTGTCACCGGTGTCGCTGCCGACGTCGAACGGTGACGCCCCCGCCGCGACGAGGGCCGCCGAACCGCCACTGCTCCCGCCGGGCGTTCGCGTGACGTCGTACGGGTTCGATGTCCGGCCGAAGACGTCGTTGTCGGTCTCGTCCGACCACGTGAATTCCGGTGTGTTCGTCTTGCCGACGAGGATCCCGCCGGCCGCGCGCAGACGGGCGACGACCGTCGCGTCGGTGTCAGGGACCCGGTCGCGCCACCCGACCGTGCCCGCGGTCGTCACCGTCCCCGCCGTATCGAACGAGTCCTTGATCGTGAACGGGAGCCCGTGGAGCGACCCCGTCACCTCCCCACGAGCGAGCTGCTCGTCGGCCCGCCGCGCCGCATCCAGCACCCCATCGATCCGGCGGACGACCGCGTTGATGCGCGGGTTCACCGCGTCGATGCGCTCGACTACGGCGGTGACGACCTCCTCGGACGAGCGCCGCCGCGACCGGATGTCATTCGCGAGCGACGTCGCCGACGCCGCGACCCAGTGGCTACCAGACATCGCCGGGTCGCCAGTCGCAGCTGATCGGAGCTTCGGGATCGAGCTCGGGTGTGGCCGGGGTTCGGAGGACCATGATGAAACCCTCCTCGTCGGGCGTGCGCTCGGGGCCGTCGGGCGTCCGGACGTATGCGCGACCACGCCACGTCCGCCAGCCGAACCGTTCGTAGAAGCCGTGCTCGCCGGTGCCGAGGACGCCAAGCTCGTATGTAGCAAGCACGTGATCCGTCGCAGCGAGCACGACCGCGCTCCCGAACCCCTGGCGTTCACGCTCCGGGCGCGTTCCGACGGCCTCGACATAGCCCGTTCGAAGCACGACACCGCCGATGTGGATCTCGCGCTCGACGACACTCGCATGACTCACGATCAGGCCGTCCACGTCCGCGATGAAGTGGCGGCCACCCATCGCGTGCTGCCAGTCGTCTTCGGTGAAGCCGTCCTCACCCTTAGGGAACGCGGCCCACAGCAGGGCGCGCATCTGGACGAGGTCTTCAGGGATCAGCTCGGCGGTCGTGACGCTGCGGAGCTCGATGGTGGACGTCATGCCCAGACGATGCCATACGGTCATCCCAAGGCCGCGGACGTGCGGAGGCCCTTCGCCGCCGGTCGGTGACGAAGGGCCGGAAGGTTCGCTATCAGCCCGGCCTGCCGGGCGTCCTATCGGTGCTCAGGCGAATCGCCAACGCGTGGCACCGTAGGGCTCTGCTGTGGCGACGCCGACCACCTTGTCGAATCTGAAGCGGTAGACGTACCAGGGTGGCGGTCCAGCGCTCGGTGCGCTGAATGGCGCGGTGACTGCGTCGCCCTCAACGGTGGCGGGCCAGCCGCCAGCATTGAACTTCGGGACGAGGGCATCGAGCGTCGGGCGGTCCGTCACCCGCTCGACTTCACCTTCGAAGACGAGGTCGATGCCCGGCAGTCGGACGGAGATCGATGCCGCGGGGTTCTCAGCGAGGTGGCGGGACTTCTTGGTGCCGGGACCACTCGTGAAGTAGAGGTCGCCGTCATGCCAGCCCGCCCCGACACCTGCTGCGTGTGGACGCCGGTCGGGACCGACCGTGCCCAGGAACCAGGTGAGATCAGCCGTCGGATCGGCAAAGGCGATCAGGTCGTGGGGCCGGCTCCACGGGAGTGCTTCAAACCCGTAGATATCGAGGTTCTTCGTCTCGATGGGTGCTCGGTCAGTCATCACCCGCGCTCCTGCAGCGCCCAGCCGTTGCCGTCGGGGTCATCGAAGAAGGCAAAGGAATTCCACTGGCCGCCCTTCCCGTCGATCCACGTCCCGTTATCGAAATGACGGATCGGGCTGATGTCGAGGCCACGCGCGCTCAGCTCGGCGTGCGCGGCCTCGATGTCCTCGACGACGAGCTGGAGACCCTGGACGGAGCCGGGCGCGGTGCCGATGGCGCCCTAGCCCACCATGATCGAGCAGCCCGAACCCGGAGGCGTCAGTTGGACGATCCGGAAGTCGTCGTTCGGCTGGTGGTCGACATCGATGACGAAGCCGACCTTCTCGCTGTAGAAGGCTTTCGCGCGGTCGACATCTGCGACCGGGATCGGGACGAGCTCGAGCTTGTAGTCCATCGTCATGCGACCGGCTGACGCAGGGTCGCAAGCAGCTCGTCGAGCCGGTCGAACCCGTCGTTCATCCCCTCTTCCATGCCGGACTCGATCATCCCGTCGCGGTCGGCGACGGACTGGTAGGTGGAATGGTTGTGGATGACGGTCGTCCCGCCGCGGTCCTCGAACGTGATCGATTCCAGGGACACGTGACCCGGCCAACCCTCGAATTCGAAGGTCTGGACCATGTGATCGGGGGTCTGGTCGCCGTGGAACACGCCGTGGAAGCCGAACGCGTGGCCCTCGTCGTCGCTGTGCGTGTAGCGCCACGTCCCGCCGTCACGGACGTCCCACGCGTCGAGCGTCATCTTGTACTTCCGTGGCCCGAGCCACTGCACGATCAGCTCGGGATCGGAGTAGGCCTTGAAGACGAGGTCGCGTGGCGCGTCGAACTCTCGGGTGATGTCGATGAAGGGGACGCCGGCGGGGGCATCGATCTGCGTCTTGGTCATCGGGGTTTCCTCTCTGCTTTCGGCTGCACCTGGAGTGCCGCAAGCAGCGCGTCCAGACGCTCATGGCTCTCTTCCCAGTACTCGCGGTAGCTGACGAGCCACTCCGTCGCCTTCCTGAGGGGATCCGCCTCGAGATGGCTCAGGCGCGTGGTCGCCTTTCGGCTACGCGAGATCAAGCCCGCCGACTCGAGCACGCGAAGGTGCTTCGAGATGGCGGGCTGGGAAACGTTGAACGGTGCCGTCAGCTCGAGGACCGAGGCATCCCCTTCCGCGAGGCGCGCCAGTATGGCGCGGCGGGTAGGGTCGGCAAGGGCGCCGAAGACGGCGTCGAGCTGGTTGTCAGGCATCGCTCCATAACCATATGGTTATGCACTTCCCTTGTCAACCCCTGACGCGCCGATGTCCGACGGAGGGCGGCGCGAGGTTCAGGCGGAGCGGCGGACCCTCACCATCGGGATGACCCGGCCGGTCTGCGCGGGATAGTCGGCGAACCAGGGCAGGGCACGGACGTGGTCGTCCCAGAGTCGGTCCCGCTCGGCGCCATCCTCGACGATCGTCGCCGTCGCGCCCGACCGCTCGTTGTCGACCTCGACCTCCACGTTCGGATCGGCCTTCAGGTTGTGGATCCAGGCCGGGTCCTGCTTGGAACCTCCGGCCGTCCCCGCCACGATGTAGTCGTCGCCGTCGAGGTGATAGGTCAGGATCGAGCGGCGATCTGCGCCGGTACGGGCGCCCTTGCTGGTCATGATCAGCAGCGGATGACCAGCGAGCGGGCCGCTGTTCACCTTCCCGTCGTTCGCGCGCATCTCGGCGATCAGCTGCTCCTCCCAGGCGGCAGCCGCGGCAGTATCGGTCATGTCAGGGTTCCTCCATCGCCAGATTGGTTGCTGGCGCAACGATGCCACAGAATGGTCGAACCTGCTCGCGGCGTGACGAGGCGCCCGTAGAGTGCGCGGATGGATCGAGCGGCCTGGCTCCGCGAACGACGCGAGGCGGTGCGCGCCGACTACGACGCGGATGCCGCGACGTACGACGACTCGCCCTACCCGACGACGTCGCACACCGCGTTCATCGATCGGCTGATCGCGACGTGCCCGGCGGACGGGATCCTGCTCGACGCGCCATGCGGCACGGGTCAGTACTTCGCTCGGATCCGCGATGCGGGGCGTCGCGTCGTGGGCATCGACCAGTCCGCCGGCATGCTCGGGCAGGCCCGTCTCCGCGGTCTCGCCGAACGCGTCGAGCAGGTGGGGCTTCAGGAGATGGCGTTCGGGGCGGAGT
>DASSZA010000022.1:0-10261 GCA_035703005.1 Candidatus Limnocylindrales bacterium
GAGACGGCGACTGAGGTCGCGGTTCGGCATCCCCGTCGCCGGTTCGTCGGTCCGTTGGAACGTGGGGCGTTAGAATGCCGGAGCCCCCCGAGCCCGCGCCTGCGCGCGGACCGCAGGTTCGAGTCCGCGACTGAGGCGCCCCACCTCGTCCGTGTCGCCCGTTCGTCGGTCCGTCGGAACGTGGGGCGTTCGTCTGGGTTTCGCCAGCGGCGCGGCAGCGTGGACGGCACCTTCGGTCGCCGACCGCCCCCTCCGAGACCCCGCCCTATACTTCCCGTCCGATGCAGATCACGCGCACCCCAGCTCCCAAGTCGACCGTCCAGCTCCAGATCGAGCTTCCCCCCGACCGCCTCGACCGCGCCGTCGAAGCCGCCGTCCGTACGCTCGCGCGCCGGACCAGGATCCCAGGCTTCCGGCCCGGCAAGGCGCCGCGCCCGGTCCTCGAGCGTCATCTCGGCCCGGGTGTCGTCCTCGACGAGGCCGTCGATCATTTGATGCAGGACGCCTATCGGGAGGCGCTCCTCGAAGAGGGCATCCTTCCGCTCTCGAACGCCGATGTGGAGGTCGTCCAGGCGGAAGAGGGCAAGCCGCTGATCTTCAACGCGACCGTCCCTGTGCGGCCGGAGGTGACGCTCGGCGACTACAAGCATTTCAACTTCACGCCCGACATCGAGACGATCGACGACGCGCGCGTCGACCAGGTCATCGAGGAGCTGCGCGACCAGAACGCGACGCTCGCTGCCGTCGAGGACCGAGGCGCCAAGGATGGTGACTACGCGGTCATCTCGTTCGTCGGGACGAAGGACGGCCAGCCGTTCGAGGGTGGCACCTCGGAGCGGATGCCGCTGATCCTCGGTCAGGAGCGGCTGATCCCCGGCTTCGAGACGAACCTCGTCGGCCTCAAGGTCGGCGACACGACCGAGTTCGACGTGACGTTCCCCGACGACTATCCGGAGGCGAGCCTGGCCGGACAGCCCGCCCACTTCAGCGCCGAGCTCAAAGAGCTCCGCGAGAAGATCCTGCCCGACCTCGACGATGATTTCGTCGCCAGTCTCGGCGACTTCGACTCGCTCGACACGCTGCGAGGCGACATACGCCGTCGTCTCGAGTCGAACGCCATCGATCGCGCACGGCACGGGTTCGCCGACCGGATCATCGAATACGCCGTCGCCAACGCCACCGTCGAGCTCCCCGAAGTGCTGATCGACCAGGAGATCGAGGTGATGCACGACGAGTTCCGGGGTTCGCTCGCGCGACAGGGCATCGGCGAGGAGGCCTACCTCAAGGCGGTCGAGAAGACCAGCGAGGATCTCCACGCCGACTTCCGTCCCAACGCCGAGAAGCGCGCGAAGACGCTGCTCGTCCTGTCCAAGGTCGCCGATGCGGAGGGCGTCGACGTCTCCGAGGCCGACGTCGAGGCCGAGGTCGCGCAGGGCCGCGAACGGTATGCGGGCGACACCAGGCTCGCCTCGTATTTCGAGTCCGACCGGGGTCGCTCGTTCATCCGGAGCACGATGCGCCGCAGCCGCGTGGTCGAGCGCCTGATCGACGAATGGCTCGCGGAGCATCCGGAACACCCGCCGCTTCCTCACCTCGAGGACATCGAGACGTCAGCCGTCAGCGACGAGACCGCGCACGCGAACGCCGCCATCGATGCGACCGACCCGGGTACCGTGATCGATGACAGCGTCCAGGCTGCGGTCGACGAACCCGCCGCCGCTGGCTGACGGCCGTCGAGCGTCCGTCATGGTCACCTTCACCACCTAGCCAACACAGCTACCGCCACACGCAACCGCCAGGAGCCGCCACATGCTCGTCCCGATGGTCATCGAGTCCTCCAGCCGGGGGGAACGCGCCTACGACATCTACTCCCGCCTCCTTCGCGAGCGGATCATCTTCGTGGGCGACGCGATCGAGGACCACCTCGCGAACCTCGTGATCGCACAGCTGCTGTTCCTCGACTCCGAGGATCCCGAGAAGGACATCAGCCTCTACATCAACTCACCGGGTGGCGTCGTCAACTCGGGGCTGGCGATCTACGACACGATGCAGTACCTGCGCGCCCCGGTGAGCACGATCTGCATCGGCATGGCCGCGTCGATGGCCGCGGTGCTGCTGGCCGCCGGCGCGAAGGGCAAGCGGTATGCGCTGCCGAACAGCCGGATCATGATCCACCAGGGCTCGGGCGGCTTCCGCGGCAATGCACCGGACGCCGTCATCCAGATGAAGGAATGGGAGTTCCTGGTCAATCGCAACATCGAGATCCTGGCGCGCCACACGTCGCAGCCCGTGGAAAAGGTGCGCGAAGACACCAACCGGGACCTGTTCATGTCTCCCGAGGATGCGAAGGACTATGGCATCATCGGCGCGGTCTACTCGGAACAGTGGGATTCGCTGACCGCGCAGCACCACGACGAGAAGGTCGCGGAAGCGACCGAATCGGCCGAAGACGAGAAGCCACCGGAGCCGAAGCGCTCGAAGAGCGAGCCGGCAGGATAGAGAGCAAGGACCGGATCACGTGACCTCGACCAGCGGCAGCAAGGGACCCAAGGTCCCGTATCGCTGCTCCTTCTGCGGCAAGAGCCAGGAGCAGGTTCGCAAGCTCATCGCGGGTCAGGGTGTCTACATCTGCGACGAGTGCATCAACCTCTGCCAGGAGATCATCGAAGAGGAGATGCTCGAGACGCCCCGTCCGAAGCAGACGGCGGCGAAGCTCCCGAACCCGCATCAGATCAAGGACGCTCTCGACCAGTACGTCATCAGCCAGGAGCGGGCCAAGAAGGTCCTCTCGGTGGCCGTCTACAACCACTACAAGCGGGTCAACGCCGGCCATCAGGTCGACGACGTCGAGCTCCAGAAGTCGAACGTCCTCCTCGTCGGCCCGACCGGCAGCGGCAAGACACTCCTCGCACAGACGCTCGCCCGCGTCCTCGACGTCCCGTTCTGCATCGCCGACGCGACGTCCCTGACGGAGGCCGGCTACGTCGGTGAGGACGTCGAGAACATCCTGCTCCGGCTCATCCAGGCAGCCGACTTCGACGTCGCCCGCGCCCAGCGCGGGATCATCTACATCGACGAGATCGACAAGATCGCCCGCAAGGCCGACAACCCGTCGATCACCCGCGATGTCTCGGGTGAAGGCGTCCAGCAGGCGCTGCTCAAGATCCTCGAGGGGACCATCGCCAACGTACCGCCGCAGGGCGGCCGCAAGCATCCGCACCAGGACTTCATCCAGATCGATACCACGAACGTGCTGTTCATCTGCGGTGGCGCCTTCGACGGGCTCGAGAAGATCGTCGAGGAGCGGGTCGGCCGCCGGGCGATCGGCTTCGGTGCTGACGGCGCGATGTCGCCGGCCGACAAGGGCCGGATCCTCGAGAAGCTCATGCCCGAGGACCTGCTCAAGTTCGGCCTGATCCCCGAGTTCATCGGGCGCCTGCCGGTGATGGTGACACTCACCGCGCTCACCGCCGACGACCTCGTCAAGGTGCTGACCGAGCCGCGCAACGCGGTCACCCGGCAGTTCCAGAAGTTCCTCGCGCTCGACAAGGTCGAGCTCGCGTTCACGCCTGGTGCGCTCAAGGCGGCCGCCGAGGTCGCGCTTGATCGGAAGACCGGTGCGCGGGCGCTGCGCTCGATCGTCGAGGAGTCACTCCTCGAGGTGATGTACGACATCCCGGAGCGGACCGAAGTCCGCAAATGCATCATCACCGAGGAGACGATCCGGTCCGGGCGGCTGCCGCTGCTGCTGACCAAGACCGACGTCGACGAGGGCGTCGACGAGACGAACTACGAGGAGTGGCTCGCCGAACGAGGCGAGACCGCCTGATCCGCTCTCCGGCCGGACGCCTCTTTCGAGCATCGGTGCGCTACGGGCAGGTGTCACAGTCCCGTTTTTGAGGCGAAGCGTGCCCCTTGAGGGCCGCTCGCGGCGATAGCGGGACTGGTGGTCCCGTCCATCGCCTCCAGGCGCCGGATCCGCGGGACAACGGCCGGAAACGGGACCCGGAGTCCCGTCGGAACCTAGGTGAACCCGAGGCGAGGCGGGCGGGATGCGATGCGGCGCGCGAAGGCGGCCGAACGAGGCGAGACGGCCTGAGGCGTCGCGGCGCGCTTTTTGCCGCGCCGCCCCGATCCTGGACGAGCGAGGCCCGGCATACGGGCGGGTCCGGGGGTCCCGTTCTGACCGGCGCGCGGCCGCGCGTCGCTGCCGTCCGGTCGTCTCGGGTGTGGCAGTCCCCGATTCGGGTGTCAAGCTGGTGCGCGAAGGCTCTACTACGCAGAAGTGGGACTGGGAGTCTCGATTCGGTTGCCTGGCGCCTGCACGACGTCCCCACTGTGCAAAAACGGGACTGGGAGTCCCGCTGCCCATCCCTAGTGCTCGGACGACCTCCCCAGCGTGCAACACGGGACTGGGAATCCCGAACGGGAGTTTCGCGGGATCGCGGCGCGCCCGAAGGCGCGCCGCCCGCACATCGAGGAAACTAGACCTCGATCGGCACCTCGTAGACCTGCGGTGTCGGATGGCCGGCGCGCTCGTGGACGCGCATGACGGCTTCCTTGGACGGGCCGGTGGCGAGGCAGAAGACCTTGCCGGCCTCCGGGTCGAGCCACGCGTGCTCGTAATGGACGCCGTCCTCGCCCTCGGTGTCGAGGTCGCGCTGGTGCGCTTCCGCCAGCTGCTGGGCGGTGACCCCGAAGAACCCGTCATGCACGTCCATGAACTTCGGCATATCGATCTCTCCTCGTCGGTGTGCGGCCCCGGCGACCGCGTCATAGCAACGTTGCGCCGCGGCGACCGCGAGCGCATCGGTCATCTGACCGATATCCATGCCTTGGGGCGATCTACCGCCGCACCGCCGAGCCGGGGATGGGGAAGGCCGCGTGCTACACTCCCGGCCTCACGGCGAGGACCGAGAGGAGTAGCGTCGGGACGGCCCCGAGTGAGCGCGGGACGGTGTGAGCCGCGCGGCACGATCGATGTGAACGTCACTCGCGAGCCGGACGGCTGACGCCCGATAGCGCGTCGAGAGGGCACCGGATCCGCCCGGCGCGATGAACGCCACGGGCCCTGGCGCCGAACCAGCAGGTGGTACCACGACCCGCTCGTCCGCTGGACGGGCGGGCATCTTGTTTCTGGGAGCATCGACGGGCCGATGGCGGAGCTGCCGAAGACCTACAACCCGCGCGACGTCGAGGGGCCGATCTACGAGCGCTGGCTCGCGGCAGATGTGTTCGCGCCCGATGGCGCGGGCTCGACCGCGGATCCCGCCCTGCCGCCGTTCACGATCATCCAGCCTCCGCCGAACGTCACCGGGTCCCTGCATCTCGGCCACGCCCAGCGGACCGCGGTCGAGGACCTCCTCGTCCGGCACGCGCGGATGGTCGGCCACCCGACGCTCTTCCTGCCCGGGCTCGACCACGCCAGCATCGCGGCGCAATTCGTCCTCGACGGGGTCATCGCGAAGGAGGGCGAGAGCCGGCAGTCGCTCGGGCGCGAGCGCTATCTCGACCGCATGCGCGCGTTCTCCGAGTCGACGAAGCCGGTCATGCTCGCGCAGCAGCGTCGTGTCGGGGCGTCGGCGGACTGGGGTCGTCTGCGCTACACGATGGACGATGGCTCGGCCAAGGCGGTGCGGGTCGCCTTCGAGCGGCTGTATCGAGATGGCCTGGCGTACCGCACAGAGGCGCTCATCAACTGGTGCCCGGGCTGCCGGACGAGCGTGAGCGACCTCGAGGTCGTCCCGACGCCGGAGACCGGGACGCTCTGGTCGGTCCGGTATCACCTGCTCGACGAGGCGACGGGGCAGCCCAGCCAGGACGAGACGATCACGGTCGCGACGACGCGCCCAGAGACGATCCTGGGCGACGTCGCCGTCGCGGTCCACCCTGACGACGATCGATATCGAGCGCTGGTCGGACGACGCGCGCGCATCCCGTTCGTCGAGCGTGACGTGCCGATCATCGCCGACGACGTCGTGGACCGCGCATTCGGGACCGGCGCCGTGAAGATCACGCCGGCGCACGACCAGGACGACTACGTGACGGGGAAGAGGCACCACCTGCCGATGCCGACGATCCTCGCCGACGACGCGACGGTCACCAACACCGGCACCCGCTTCGATGGCCTCGATCGCTATGAGGCTCGTGAGCTCATCGTGGCCGAACTCGCCGCGCGCGGCGACCTCGTCGACCAGAAGCCGCACGAGATGATCATCGGGCGCTGCCAGCGCAGCAATGACGTGCTCGAGCCACGGCTCAAGACCCAGTGGTTCATCAGGACCAAGCCACTCGCCGACCGAGCGCTCGATGCGACGCGCTCCGGCCGGACGCGGATCCTGCCCGAGCGGTTCGAGAAGACCTGGGAGCATTGGCTGACCGACATCCGCGACTGGAACGTCTCGCGCCAGCTGTGGTGGGGCCACCGTATCCCAGCGTGGTATTGCCCGGATGGCCACGTGACGGTGTCGTCCGCGCAGGACGGGCCGGAAACGTGCGAGGTGTGTGGGCGGCCTGCCACCGAACTGACGCAGGACCCCGACATCTTCGACACGTGGTTCAGCTCCGGTCTATGGCCGTGGTCGACGCTCGGGTGGCCTGACGATACGCCCGACTATCGGACCTACTACCCGACGTCTGTGATGGAGACGGGCTACGACATCATCTTCTTCTGGGTGGCGCGGATGATGATGCTCGGGCTCCATCTGACCGGCCACGAGCCCTTCCACACGGTCTATCTCTCGGGGCTCATCCGTGACCCCGAGGGTCAGAAGATGTCGAAGACCAAGGGGAACGTCGTCGACCCGCTCGCGGTCATCGACGAGACCGGCGCCGACGCCCTGCGCTTCGCGCTCATCCACGGGGCCGCGCCGGGCCAGGACCAGCGGTTCGGGCGCACCAAGCTCGAGAACGCGCGCAACTTCGCGAACAAGCTCTGGAACGCCACGCGGTTCGTGGTCGGCGCGCGACCTTCGACCATCGCCGAGGACGCGGAACGCCGCCTCCCGGCCGAGAGCGATCTCGGGCCGGCAGAGCGCTGGCTCCTGTCACGTGCGAGCGCGACGACGGAGGCGGTCGATGCAGCGATGGCCGAGTTCGCGTTCGGCGAGGTGACGCGCCTGGTGTACGACGCGATCTGGAACGAGTTCTGCGATTGGGGCGTCGAGCTCGCCAAGGTTCGGCTCGCGGATGAGTCGCTCCCTGCTGCGACGCGCGAGACGACCTGGTGGGCGCTCGTCGAGGCGCTCGATACCTATCTGCGGCTGCTCCACCCGGTGATGCCGTTCGTGACGGAGCAGCTGTGGGGCGCGCTGCCGCATCGGGCCAGCGATCCCGCGCTCCTGATCGTCGCGCGCTGGCCGGCACCAGGCGGACGAGATGAGCGGGTCGAGGCCGAGGTCGGGTCGATCGTCGAGCTCATCCGCGGCCTGCGCAACGCGCGGGCCGAGTCGCGGGTCGAGGCGAAGAGCTGGCTCCCGACGGAGGTCGCGGTGCCCTCCGCGATGGGCCCGACGTTCGAGGCGCTGCGGCCGGCGGTCGAACGGCTCGCCAGGGCGCGTCCGCTCGAGCGCCGCCTGTCACGTGAGGCGCTGGGGCAGGGGCACGGGTCGGACGCTGGGACACTGACCGTGATCGCCGGCGAGCTCGAGGCGATCGCCCGCCTCCCGGATGGGACCGCCGACGCCGCCGCGCGCGATGTGGAGCGGGCCCGGCTGGAGCGCGAGCTCGAGGAGGCGCGCGGATGGCTCGCCGGCGCTCGCGCTCGTCTGGCGAACGAGGCCTTCGTCAGCAAGGCGCCGCCGGCTGTCGTGGAGGGCGCACGCGCGCGCGAGGCAGAGCTCGTCGACCAGGTCGAGCGGCTCGAGGACCGACTAGCCGACCTCGGCTCGTAAGGTCGCGGCCACCGGCAGGTGGTCTGACGCGTCTCCTGCCTCGATGACGACCCGGCACGCGTCCACGCGGAAGCCTCGGACCAAGATGTGGTCGATGGCGAGCGGGCCGCACGAATGCCGCCGGGCGTCGCCCGGCGTGACACCGACCGCCGTGAACGCGTCGCTGAGCGTCGACGCGAGCGAGTGCAGCTCGGGCGAATCGATCGCGGCGTTGAAGTCGCCCAGGAGCACGAGCGGGCCCTCGGGCCCGGCCCGCTCGACGGCGATGCCCGCGAGCGCCGCCGCCTGGGCCGCCCGCTGCGTAGCGCCGGCGTACGCGAGGTGCGTGGAGATCACGGTCGCCTCGACGCCTTCCGCCGCGACCATCCCGCCCACGGCGCAGCGCGGTTCGCGCGTCCCGTAAGGGGCGTCCAGGAACCTGGTCCCGGCCAGCGGGAGTCCGCTGTCCGCCGGTTCGACCGGATCGTCGTCGGCGCCGACCGGCAGGCCGAGCGTGAACCCGTCACGGATCGGTTCCCTGGTGAGCAACGCGTTGCCCCACGTCGCACTGCCGATCGCCCGTCCGGACTCCGGTTCGATCAGCGGGTACGCGTGGACCGCCCCGTAGCGGACATGGCGACCGGTCAGCCGCGCGAGGTCGAGCGGCTGGTCGTGGACCTCACCGTCGACGTCGTAGAACGACACCTCCTGGAGCGCGACGGCGTCGGCGTCGAGGTCGCGGATGAGCGCACAGATGCGCTCGAAGCGCTCATCGGTGACGTGTCGCCACCAGCCCGCTGGGAACGGCTCGCCGGGGCCGATCGCGGCCCGGATGTTCCAGGTCGCGACCTGGAAACCGGCACCGCGAGCGCGGTGCCGGTAGTCCCTGTCCGTGGGCCGAGCGCGCTCGCTGGAGCGCATCGGCCCGACGCCTACTTGACCGAGCCCGCCAGCAGACCCTGGACGAAGTACCGCTGGAGGCTGAAGAACACGATCAGCGGCACGAACATCAGGATGAACGCGCCAGCCGCCAGCAGGTGCCACTCGGTGCCGTACTGGCTGAGCAGGTTCTGGATCGCCTTCGTCATCGGCCACATGTCACCGCGCTGGACGAAGACCAGCGCCATCAGCAGATCGTTCCAAACCCACAGGAACTGGAAGATGCCGTACGCCGCGATCGCCGGCACGGACAGCGGCACGACGATCTGGCGGAAGATGCCGACCGCCGACGCACCGTCGATCCGCGCGGCCTCGATCAGGTCGCGTGGCAGCGTGATGAAGAAGTTGCGCAGCAGGAAGATCCCGAACGGCAGCGCGAACGCCGTGTGGGCCAGCCAGATCGCGCCGTAGCTGTTCAGTAGCCCGGTCGGGGCGAACAGCTTCAGCAACGGGATGAACGCGACCTGCACCGGGATCATCAGTAACGCGACGACCAGCAGGAAGAGCGCGTCACGGAACGGGAAGTTCAGCCACGAGAAGGCGTAGGCGGCCATGGATGCGAGAACGAGCGGGATCAGGGTGGAGGGCACCGCGATCCAGAGCGTATTCAGGAACGCGTCGAGCATGCCCTGCGACGCGAGGACCTGCTGGTAGTTCTCCAGCGTGTAGCGGAACTGGAGGAAGCTCTCCCACCAGCCCGTGACCTGGATGTCCTGGCGCGGCCGGAACGACGTGACGAGCAGGCCGACGGTCGGCGCCAGCCAGATCAGCGCGATGATCCCGAGTGCGATGTGGATGGGGGTCTTGTTCATGAACCGGACGAGCCGCTCGCTCGTGGTGCGCGAACGCTCGGTGGAGCGGGAACCAGCGACGGCGGTCATCTAGACGACCCTCGAGCTGCGGAATCGGCGGATGTTGAAGATCATGATCGGGATGAGCAGGAGCAGCATGATCACGGTGATCGCCGCGCCGCGCCCGAACTGCCCGCCGGGGATCGACTCGTTGTACTTCGTGAAGGCGATCACGCGGCTCGACACCCCGGGGCCGCCGTTGGTCAAAACGTATATCAGGTCGAACAGCTTGATCACGTTGACCAGGAGCGTCACGGCCAGCACCGAGATCGGCAGGCTGACCATCGGGAGGATGATCCGGAAGAAGATCTGGCGTTCGTTCGCGCCGTCCGTCCGCGCAGCTTCGAGGACCTCGCTCGGGATGCTCTTGAGCGCCGCCGACAGGATGACGGTCGCGAACCCGACCGAGCCCCAGATCCCGGCTGCGATGAGCGCGGCATTGACGAGGGCGGGGTCTCCCAGCCACGAGATGCTCCCCGACGTGAACGGATCGAGGACCGCGTTCAGCAGGCCGATGTTGGGATCCGGCGCGTAGACGAAGTTCCAGATGATCGCCAATGCCGTCGCCGCGATCGCCATCGGCAGGAAGACGACGGCCTT
>DASSZA010000036.1:0-12197 GCA_035703005.1 Candidatus Limnocylindrales bacterium
GGCGCCACCCGAGTGGCTGGCCGCGGCCGACGAGCACATCGCCGAATGGCACGCGTATCTCGATTCGTGGTCGGGACGCAAGCACGACGGCCCGCCCGCCTACGCCGAGGTCATCCAGGCGATCAACGCGGTCGCGGAACCGCAGGACTACATCCTGTCGGCGGCGGGCGGCCTTCCCGGCGAGCTCAGCATGGGCTGGCGCTCGAAGTCGGTCGGGTCGTTCGACTCCGAGTACGGCTACTCGACGATGGGCTACGAGATCGCGGGAGCCTGGGGTGCGCGTCTGGCACGACCGACGGGAGACGTGATCGCGTGGGTCGGCGACGGGTCCTATCTGATGATGAACTCGGACATCTATTCGACCGTGCTGACGGGCCAGAAGGTCATCTTCATGGTCTGCGACAACGGCGGCTACGCGGTGATCAACCGGCTCCAGGTCAACACGGGTGGCGCCGAGTTCAACAACCTGCTCTCGACGACCCGGCATGAGCGCTACTTCCAGGTCGACTTCGTGAAGCACGCCGAATCCATGGGCGCGATCGCCGAACGTGTCGAGTCGGTGGCGGATCTCGACGCCGCGTTCGCGCGCGCCAAGGCCGCCGACCGGAGCTACGTGATCGTCGTCCCGATCGACCAGTACACCTGGACCGAGGGCGGCGCGTGGTGGGAGGTCGGGGTCCCCGAGGTCAGCGAGCGGCCGGCAGTGAACGCCGCCCGCGAGGCCTGGGAGGACGCGAAGCAGCACCAGCGCGTCGGCGTCTAGGCGCGCCGTGGGCGACTTCGACGGCCGAGTCGTCATCGTCACCGGTGCCGCCTCGTTCATCGGTGAGGCCATCGGCGAAGTCCTGATCGCGGGTGGCGGGTCGGTGATCCTCGCCGACCGGGATGCGGACAACGGCTCGGCCGTCGCGCAACGGCTCGGTGCGTCTGCCCGGTTCGTCCCGACCGACGTCACCAGCGATGCCGACCTCGACCGGCTGATCGCGGCCACGACCGACGGCTTCGGACGGCTCGACGGCGTCGTCGGCGGGACTGCCAACTTCGAAGACGAGCGCATGGCCAGCGACCGCGCGATGTGGCAGCGCGTCCTGGACGTCAACGTCGCGTCGGCGGCAGTGCTGACCACGAAGGCTGCCGCGGTGATGCGGCCGGGTGGCGCGATCGTCCACATCGCCTCGGTCAGCGGACACGTGTCGCAGCCGCTGCGGGTCGTCTACAACGTCTCCAAGGCCGGCTTGCTGATGCTCGTGAAGAGCGCGGGCAACCACTTCGCCAGGCAGGGCATCCGCGTGAACGCCGTCTCGCCCGGCTGGACGTGGAGCCGGAACATCGAGCGGCGGTACGGGACGCGCGAACGCGCCGACGCGCTCGCCGCGGAGTTCCAGCCGCTCGGGCGGATGGCAGAGCCACGTGAGATCGCGGAGGCCGTCGCGTTCCTCTTGTCGGACCGCGCGTCGTTCATCACGGGCGCCGAGCTGCTCGTCGACGGGGGTTACCGGACGCTCGGGCCGGAAGGCCTCGGGCAGCCGTTCGAGAAGATCCGGACGATCGTCTAGATCACGAGGTCGGGCCGGCGCGACCCAGGTCGTCGAGCGTCGCGCGGCTCGACGTGAAGTACTCGGCGAGACGTGCCCGCTCGTCGGTCGAGCGCACGGCGGCGATCGTCTCGACCCATGTCCGAGCGCCATCGATGATCGTCGCGATCATCTGCGCGTCCTCGGCAGAGTACGGACGCCGTCCGCCGACATCGACATACACCGGCGAGCTATGGGCGCCCATGCTGGTCGAGAACGCCGAATGGATGAACGCGCGGCTCGTCGCGCGCGCAGCAAGCCAGCCGCTCGCGCTGACCGTGACGCGCTCGGAGAGCTCGAGGCGATCGGTCGGGCCGCCATCGCCCGATGTGGCGACGACGCGCCCGTCCTGGATGAGCTCGATCGTGTCGATGAACGGCTGCGCCGCCCACGCCCGCACCTTGACCTCGACGGTGCCACCCCTCGGACCGAACGCGACGACATCGCCCTGCCCGTGCCCGTCGACCTCGATGTCGATGAGCGCACCCGACGACACGAACGTCCGTCCCGCGCGGACGGCCTCGGCGAAGGCCGCGAACGACAGGGGCTGCTCCGGGTCGAGGCGCGCGTAGGTACGGATGGCGCCGACCGGGACCTCGGCCGACATCTTGTCGGTCCCGCCGACGACCGGAAGGCGATACCCACATGCCAGGAACCGGTACCACTCGCGGATCGAGGGGCCGTCGACACCGGGGGTCAGCGCCTGGAGCTCGACCGCGTCGATGCGTCCGCACACGATGTCCGCGGCGATCTCGGCGTACGGCAGCGGGAAATGGACGGCGACTGCGAGGCCGTCCTGGGCCCGGGACGCGTCGGCCCAGTCGCGCATCAGCCACTCGAGCGGGTCGCCCATGCGGGCCTCCGGCGGTCCCGCGCTCGCCATCGGCAGCACCGGGTCCGAGGCGCCGAGCAGGCCGATGTGGCCGAGCATGTTCTGGCGGTTCTCGCTGCCCATCACGACGAGGTGCTCGCCGTCGGTGTCCGCGACGACCTTGGCCGGGAGGTCGCTCAGGCTCGTGTGGTGGTCGCCCCATTGCGTAGCGAGCAGGTTCACGATGGCGACGCCTTCCGCCCGGGCCTGAAGCAGCGCGGACGTCGGGGAGATGAAGTGGACGTGGCCATCGACTGCCGTCCAGCCGCCGGCGTCCACGGGCTCGAGGGGTACGACGAGCGGCGCGCGGCCGCCGTCGACATCGACGGTCCGATGGACGGGTCGGTGCGAGAACCCGTGCACGACCTCCATCCGGACGGGTCCAGGCGGCAAGGCGATCGGGAAGCGCCCTGGGACATAGGCATAGGTCGCGCCGCCAAGGACGACGTCGGCCCCCTCGTCCTCGTTGAGCCACGGATTCACTTCGTCGCGATGCCCGAGCGGCGGCAGGTACCGGCCGTCGGGCGCGACGAATCGGACGCGAGCCGGCATCGGGCGGCCGGTGGCGGCATCGACGACCTCGACCTCGACTCGGCGCGTCGGCGTCGGGAGCGCCTCGATCGTCACGCCTGCGCTCGTCCGCCGTTCCCCCTCGTTGGGCAGCTCACCGGCCGCGACCTGCGCTGACGATCCGATCGCGAGCGTCGCGTCAGGCGCCACGGCCAGATCGATGAGGACGCCGCGGCCACGGCCAACCTCCTCGCGTGGCGTCCCCCAGCCGAGGATCCCGTCCGGAGCCCCGTCGCCGCCACCGCCGTGGCCCCGCTCGGGCGCGGACCGCCGGCGGAAGACCTGTCCCAGGTCCACACCGACCTCGAGCCCGTCGCCATCGGGCGTCTCGAAACGGAGCGTCCGGCGCGGCTGGATCGCAAGCGGCGATGCGGTCCCGCGGAACGCCGTGACCGCTCCGACGACGACGCCGCCACCTTCCTCGATCGACGCGAGCGGCTCCAGCCGTAGCCGTTCCATCGGCCCGGCGTCCGGGGGGATCTGCAGCGCGAACAGCCAGAAGGCGATGTCACCGGTCGGGCTCGGAACGGAGTCCGCGACGCCGGTCTGGTCAGGTCCCCAACTCCCGGGCAGGATGCCGAGCAGGCCCGCCTCACCGGGGGCGGCATACCCTCCCGGTGGCGGCACCGGATGCGGCCCGCGCCAGTCGAGCGGCTGGTCCACCGGATGCGCGACGGCAGCGAACGCGCCCTGGCCCCAGCCGACGATCCCGTCGTTGACCTCGAACCGCCGACGGATCACGCGTTCGACGACCGTGCCGCCCGGGCCTTCCACCGTGTACCGCGCCAGCGGCTGCCCGACCGGCGTGACCCAGCCGATCGGCAGGTCGGCGGGGCGCCCGGAGACCGGGTCACGCCACGCATCCGAGAAGTGCGCGAACACCAAGTGCGAGACGCCCTCCCGCCACGCCTCCCGGAGATCGATCTCCGCGGGACCGTCCAGGAGCAGCCAGCGCGACGAGGCATCCGCCGGCGCGAACGCGAATGGAAGCCCGCGCAGGACCGTGGGACCCGCGGGCAGTCGGTGGACCGCCTCGCGGTACGCGGGATGGAGGGACTGGGCGAGGCCGTCGGTGCTCGCGCGAGCCGCCGATCCGAGGTTGATTGGCGTCGCGAGCGCGGTCGCGTGGGGGGCCGTCACGCGTTCCGCGGGCCGTCGGGTCGTCGCGCCACAGGGACCGTCTCACCCTCCGCCGACACGTTCGTTGACCCTCCGGTATCGGTATGCTAGCGTCCGCGCAACCGATTGCACAAGCCACTGGATGCAGCGCCGTGGAGGGGCATCGCTCAGTTGGATGTGGGGACGCTTGCCAGCGGCCCGTCACCGATCGCCATCCGCGCGACCGTGACCCGAGAGCCTCGGACCTGAGCCGAACCTGATGCGCCGCGCGCCGGAACGTCGGGTCGTCCTCGCCGACGTCGCCCGCCTCGCGGGCACGTCCGAAGCGACCGCTTCTCGGGCCCTCAAGGACGACCCACGCATCGGCGAGACGACGCGCGCCGCGGTCCGCGCCGCTGCCCTGAAGCTCGGCTATGTGCCCAACGCGGCAGCCCGAAGCCTGCGCGCACGCCGGACGCACATCCTCGGTCTGCTGCTCGACGACCTCGCAGACCCGGTCCATGGCAAGGTCGCCGCGGGCTTCGAGGAAGCTGCGGCCAGTCACGGATTCGCGGTGTTCATGATGACCGGGCTCCACGATCAGGAGCGCGAAGAGCGGGCCCTGACCGTCCTCGCCGAGCACCGCGCGGATGGCGTCGCCCTGGCTTCGTGCGTCAGCGACCCCACGGACGTCTTCCGGCGCCTGCCGAAGGACCGCGTCGTCTTCGTCCAGCCCGACTACCCGGCCCTCGCGGACGGCGCCGAACCGCCCGCGCGCGGCGTGCTTCGGAGTGACGATACCGGCGGTTTCGCTGCGGCTGTCGAGCACATCGTCGAGCGCGGCTATCGACGTGTCACCTACGTCGGCCCTGGGACCGGCTCCGCGGATGCACTGCGGCGGGCCACCGTCAGCGAGGTACTCGACCGCCACCACCTGGGTCCGATACGCTCCATCGACTGCGGGCCGAACGGCTGGCGCGATGCGCGGGACGTCGCGGAACGCCTCGCGGCGGACCCGCCCGAGGCGGTGATCTGCTATGACGACAAGCTGGCCTTGAGCGTGCTCGACGCGCTCCGCCCGACCCGGCTCGACGTCCCGCGCGATCTCGCCCTCGTCGGCTTCGACGGGATCCCGCCCGCCCGACAGTCGCGGCCGCGACTGACGACCGTCGACGTGCCCTCGGTCGAGCTCGGACGCCGTGCTGTCGAGATGCTCCTCGCCTCGATCAAGGACGGCATCCCGGCCGCATCCGAGGTCGTGCCAGTCGAGCTGATCGTCGGCGAGAGCACACCACCGCTCGCGCGGTCGACCCCGGCCGCTCCTCGGCGCGAGCGCCAGCGGACGGCCGCGGTGGCCGGGCGAGGGACGAGCCCCCGATGACCGGCACCACCGCTCCCGCGATCGAGCTCGTCAACGTCACCAAGCGATACGGCGACGCCATCGCCCTCGACGGGGTCGATCTCCGCATCGAGTCTGGGGAGTTCTTCTGTCTGCTCGGCCCGTCGGGCTGCGGCAAGACGACGACGCTCAACCTCATCGGCGGCTTCATCCCGCTGACCTCCGGCGAGCTTCGCATCGAGGGCAGGGTGGTCAACGACCTGGCCCCGCACCAGCGCAATGTGAATACCGTCTTCCAGAACTACGCCTTGTTCCCCCACATGACGGTCGCCGACAACGTGGCATTCGGGCTGCGGATGGAAGGGCTCGGCGGGCGCGAGATCGCCAGCCGCGTCGACGAGTACCTGGACCTCGTCGGGCTCGGCACCTATCACGACCGCTACCCCACCCAGATGTCCGGCGGCCAGGCACAGCGGGTCGCGCTGGCCCGCGCGCTCGCGAAGCGTCCCGCCGTGCTGCTGCTCGACGAACCGCTCGGCGCGCTCGATCTCAAGTTGCGCAAGCAGATGCAGGTGGAGCTCTCACGGATCCACCGCCAGGTCGGCACGACCTTCGTGTTCGTCACCCACGATCAGGAAGAGGCGCTGTCGATGGCCACGCGCATCGCGGTCATGTCGGGCGGTCATGTCCGCCAGATCGGATCACCACGCGAGATCTACCTGCGCCCGGTCGACCGGTTCGTCGCCGACTTCATCGGCGAATCGAATTTCCTCGACGGGACGGTGACCAACGGCGGCGGCCCGCCGGCCTTCCAGCTATCGAACGGGACGATCCTGCCGGCCCGCGTCCCATCTGAAGTGCCGAACGGGCCCGTCAAGCTCATGGTCCGGCCCGAATCGGTCTCGATCGGGTCCGCGCCACCGAACGGCGGACAGTCGGCGGCCGTCGTCAAAGGTCGCACGAGTAATGTCGCGTTCATGGGAACCCACACGAGGATCACGGTCCAGACCGACGCCGGGACCCTCGTCGCCATCCACTTTCGCGAGTCGGACGAAGGGGCAGTCGAGGAGGAGATGGTCGATCAGGAAGTGCACGTCTGGTGGGATCCACGCGAATCGACGGTCGTCGCCGCCGGCGACGAGCCGCAGACCGAAGCAGGGGCAGATGGTGGAGGAGGAGAAACCATATGACGGTGCTTGACCAGACCCACTCACGTCGGAGATTCCTGCAATTGACGGGTGCGGTCGGAGCGACCGCAGCGCTCGGTGGGGTGCTCCAGGCATGCAACGTGATCGGTGGCGGTGGCGCCGCGACGACCGGGACGTTCAACTGGATGACGTGGAGCGACCACTACATCCAGTCGCAGCTGGACAAGATCGCCAAGGACACGAACATCAATACGTCGATCTCGGAGCTCGCCGGGAACGCCGAGGGCTACGCGAAGCTCAAGGAGGTCAAGGGCCAGCTCGACAGTATCTCGGGCGACGCGATGTGGGTGCCCAACGCCTACGCCAAGGACGGGCTCATCGAGCCGTTCGACATCAACGAGCTGAAGGTCTCCACACAGCTCTATTCGTTCGCCCGCGAGTTCCCCTACTGGCAGAGCTCGGATGGCTATATGGCGTACCCGTTCGGGTGGTCGCCGATCATGATCTATTACGACCCGGCCAAGGTGACGGGCAACCCGACCGACTGGCAGGTCCTGCTCGATCCCAAGTACAAGGGCCGTGTCGTCGTCGAGAACCAGCCGGAGGAGATCGTCGCCTACATGGCCCGTGCGGCCGGCTTCGACAAGCCGTACGACCTCACCGACGACCAGCTCACGACCGTCAAGGGCTATCTCGAGAAGCTCAAGCCGAACGTCCTGAAGTTCGCCCAGCAGGCGACCGACAGCGTCGCGGCCATGGTCAGCGGCGAAGCGTGGCTGATCACCGGCAACCTCGGCAACGAGGACCGGGTCAAGGACGGTGGCGGGCCGGAGATCAAGGGCTATGTCCCGAGTGAGGGCACCGTCGGCTGGCACGACGGCGAGATGATCGTCAAGGAGGGCGCCAACAAGGCGCTCATCAAGCCCTTCCTCGAGCAGTCACAGCAGGCCGAGCTCATCGCCGAGAACTTCCTCGCGAACGGACGGCCGCTGTTCAACGAGAAGGCCTACAAGATCCTGACCGATCAGGGAAAGCAGGACCAGGCGGACCGCTATCTCTATAGCAAGGCGCCCGAGGTGCTGCCGACCATGGTCCTCAAGGGCCCCGGGACGTCGACCGACAAATCCATCCAGCTGTTCAACGAGGTCTTCGGCGCAGGCTGATCGTCTGACATGACCGCCGAAGTGGTCACCGGGGTCGAACCGGCCCCGGTGACCGTCGCCTCCCGGGGCCGCTCCGCGCGGCTGCGGGAGCTCGCGCCGTTCCTCCCGGCAGCGCTGCTGCTCGGGATCCTGTTCTTCGTGCCCCTCGGGGTCATGTTCATCTTCTCGTTGTGGACGACGAACGCGAACCTCGACATCGTCCCGGTCTGGAACCTCGACAACTACGCGCAGTTCTTCCAGACCGGCGCGTACGTGCGCACGCTGGCCAAGACCGTCGTGATGGGCGGCGCGGTCACGACGATCTGCCTCGTGTTCTCACTGGCCGTCGCGTACTTCCTGGCGCGCTACGTATCGCGGCGCTGGGCACGCCTCGCCCTGCTGGTCATCATCGTCCCGTTCTGGTCGAGTTACCTGCTCCGCGTCTACTCATGGCAGGCCATCCTCGGTGAGAAGGGCGCCCTTAACCAGGTGCTGATGAGCCTCGGGCTTATCAAGGAACCATCGCTGCTGTTCGTGTACAACGACATCGGCACCTTCATCGTCCTGACCTACGTCTATCTGCCGTTCGCCATCCTGGTGCTGTATGCATCGCTCGAGCGGTTCGACTACACACAGCTGACCGCGGCGCAGGACCTTGGCGCCAGTCCATCACGAGCGTTCCGCTACATCCTGTTGCCCCAGATCCGGCCTGGACTCATCACCGCGGCGATCTTCGTTTTCATCCCGATCCTCGGCGAGTTCCTGACTCCATCGATGGTCGGTGGCGCGTCGGGGTTGCTGATCGCGAACCTCATCCAGACCTTCTTCAAGAATGCGCTCGTACCCCAGGGCGCGGCGCTTGGGCTGTTGATCGTCGCGTTCGTGACCGTGCTTCTGATCGTCTTCCGCAAGTACCTGCGGGTCGAGGACGTGTACGCCCGTGGCTAAGGCCGTCGATCCGCTGGAGACGATGCCGGTCAGTCGATACGCGGGGCTGACACGCTGGGGGCTGCGGCTGATCTTCGCGTTTCTGGTGTTGTTCCTGTACCTCCCGATCGTGTTCATGGTCGCCTTCTCGTTCGACGCGTCGCAGACGCCGAGCTTCCCGATCCAGGGTCCGACGCTCCACTGGTACGACGTCATGATCCACAACCGGCAGCTGCTGTCAGCCGTCGCGAACACGATCACCGTGTCGCTGATCGTCTCCGTCCTCGCGACGATCATCGGGACGATGGCGGCATTCGTCCTCGTGCGGGGTCGGCTGCGCTATCCGAACGGCATCAGGATCGCGTTCACGATGCCGATCATGGTCCCAGGTGTATTGGTCGGCATCTCGTTGCTCATCTTCTTCTCTCGCGCGTTCCACGCGAACCTGTCGCTCATGACGGTCATCGCCGGTCAGCTCGTCGTGACCGTCCCGTTCGTCGTCCTGATCGTCGCATCACGGCTGCAGAGCTTCGACCGCAAGCTCGAATGGGCCGCCGCCGACCTCGGCGCGTCACCACGTCGGACGCTCCGCCACGTCGTGCTCCCGCTCATCGCGCCAGCGATCCTGGCTGGCGCCCTCATCTGCATCACGCTCTCGATCGACGAGTTCGTGATCACCTGGTTCACCGTCGGTAACCAGCCGACGCTGCCGACCTATATCTACACGAAGGTCAAGTTCGGGGTGACACCCGAGGTGAACGCCGTCGCGACCGTGATGCTCGTCGCGACGCTGCTGATCTTCGGGATCGCGTCGGTCGTGCTCGGTCGTGGCCGGCGACGGCTCCCGGGCCGACGCCGGGGCGCCGCTCCTACCGCATGACGGATCGCTGATGCGCGCCGCGGTCTTCAAGGGCGACGGTGTCGTCGAGCTGGAGGACGTCCCCGAACCAAGGGTCGATGCCGATGACGACGTCGTCATCGACGTCGAGGCATGCGGTGTCTGCGGGACGGACCTGCAGATCCTCAACGTCCCGCCGGGTCATCCGGCCGACGCGGGCGTCGTCATGGGTCACGAGTTCATCGGGCGCGTCAGCGCGGCCGGCGCGAACGTCGGCGGCGTCAGGGTCGACCAGCGTGTGACCGTCGACCCTGACCCGAAATGCGGTGTGTGCGGCCCGTGCCGCGCCGGCCGCCCGGCGAGCTGCGAGAACGTCCGCGCCCTCGGCATCTTCCGAGACGGCGCGCTGGCCGCGAAGGTCAAGGCCCCGGCACACGCCGTGTTCCCGCTGTCGGACACGCCATCGGCCCGGATCGCGGCCCTGATCGAACCGCTCGCCTGCGTCGTGAACGGCGTGAACAAGGCAAATCCGCGGCCCGGCGAATCGGCCGTGATCTTCGGGGCAGGCGCGATCGGCTGTCTGTTCCTGGCGATGTTCAAGGCGGCGGGGGCGGGACCGGTCATCGTCGTCGAGCCGCAGCCGGACCGCGCCGCGGTCGCGACCGCCGTCGGAGCCGACCATGTCGTGACCCCAGCGGAGCTCGACGAGCGCCGACGCGCGTCGCTCCCCTACGGCGCCGACATCGTGGTCGACGCGGTGGGGACGCAGTTCGGGAGTGCCGTGGAGCACGCGGCGCTCGGCGGTCGGATCGTCCTGTTCGGTCAGAACCAGCAGGCCCGCCCGCCGATCCACCAGTACTCGATCACCGAGCGTTCGCTCACGGTCCTGGGCTCATACGTCACCGCCTTCACGTTCCCGACCGCGATCCGCCTGGTCGAGAACGAGGCCCTCAACCTCGACCCGATCGTGACGCACGTCATGCCGCTCGAGCGGCTGACCGAGGGCCTCGACCTGCTTCGGTCCGGCGCGGCGACGAAGGTCGTCGTGACGCCGGCCTGATGGCCGCCTGACCGGCAGCGCACATACGCCGCGGATGGAGCTCGGCCTCTATACCGACTCGCTACCCGAGCACTCGTTCGAGGACGCCCTCGACGTGGCGGCTCGGGTCGGCGCGACCGCCATCGAGATCGCGACGGGCGGACAGTCGCGAGCGCCCCATCTCCGCCTCGATGATCTGCTCAGGGACGCCGGGCGCCGGAGGGCCTTCCGCGAGGCATTCGCGTCGCGCGGGCTGCGCATCGCCGCACTGAACTGCTCGGCGTGGCCGCTTCATCCAGCCGTCGGGCAGCGGCACGTCGCGATCATCCGCTCGACGATCCGGTTGGCCGCCGAGCTCGGCGTCACGAAGCTCGTGACGATGTCCGGAAATCCGGGCGACGGCGCGATCGGCACAGCCGTCAACTTCGTGTGGTACCCGTGGCCCGAGGAGTCGATGGCCCTGCTCGAGCGGCAGTGGGACGAGGCCATCGCGCTATGGCGCGACCTTGGCGAAGAGGCGACGGCCGCCGGCATCGAGGCCCTCGCCTTCGAGCTCCACCCGCTACACCTCGTGTACAACGTCCCGACCTACGAGCGCATGCGCGATGCCATCGGCCCGATCATCGGCGTCAACCTCGATCCGTCGCATCTCTTCTGGCAGGGCATGGACCCGATCGCCGTCGTCCGTGCCCTCGGCCCGGCCGTCCGTCACGTCCACCTCAAGGACACGGAGATCGTCGCCGATCAGGCCGCCATCGCCGGCGTCCTCGACTCGCGACCCTTCGGCGATCCGGCACACCGTGGCTGGGTCTTCCGGACAGCGGGGGCGATCCACGACCGCGCGTGGTGGACGGCGTTCGTCGATGAGCTGTGGGCCGCAGGCTACGACGACACGGTGTCGATCGAGAACGAGGACGCCGGTCTGCCGCCCGAGGCGTCCGTCGAGAAGGCCGCCGACTTCATACGGCCGATCATCGGCGGGTAAGCGCCGGGCCCGCTGCGGAGTGCTGCTGCCGCCCGACGAGCGGCTGCAGGTCGACCCGCGCTCGAGTGATCGACCACGCTTTGCATGGGATGCACGAACGGTCGATCGATCGTTCGAGCAGTCGGTGACAGACGACCGTCATTCGATGTCTCGTGCGTCCGGCGCAACAGTTGTCGATCGGCGCGTCGGCTCCATCCGTTCCGCCGACCGTTCGTTCGCCTGATGCAACACAGCCCCTGGACGAGCGCCACCTCGACTCGTCTTCGCCGGCGTCAGGCGCCCTGTGGCGACGAGCCAGATCAGTCGGGCGCGGCAAGCTCAGCGCGATGGGCGACGAGGAACTCGTTCGTCGCCTCGACCAGCCGATCGACATCGTCCTCGGTGTGCGCGCCCGTGAGGAAGCCGCGGATCATGTAGTGCGGGTGGACGTAGATGCCACGCTCGAGCAGCCAGCCTCGGTAGGCGCGCTGGATCGGGTGGTCCTTGTCCATCGCGAACCGTGCGAAATCGCGGAACTTCCGGATCGGCGAGTCCGTGAAGTAGATCGTCCAGACGCCGGCCGACTCGCGGACCTGGACGCGCGTGCCGGTCTCCTCGATCGTCGCCTGGATGCCGTCGGTCAGGCGGCGGCCGAGCGTCGCGAGGTGCTGGTGGATCGCCCGTTCC
>DASSZA010000092.1:0-3589 GCA_035703005.1 Candidatus Limnocylindrales bacterium
GGCTGCTTTCGCGCGGCGTACTTCACGATGGTCGGATCGCCGGCCGCGCGACCGGACATGGGTGTCGCCGTCAGTGCCGGGACGAGCAGGTTCACGCGGATCCTGTCGGCGATGTACGTGGCGGCCATGGTCGTCATCAGCGAGATCAGGCCGCCCTTCGCCGCCGCGTATGCATGGGTGGCGAAAAACTCCGGTACCGGGTGGGTCGCGAGGACGGTCCCGAGGAACAGCATGGAACCGCGAGACCCCTCCGGATCGAGGGGCTGGTCCCGCATCACGCGGATCACCCGGCCCGCCACGAGTGCGTGCGTGCGCAGGTTGAGCGCGAGCGTCCGGTCCCACGCGTCCGCCGTCATGGCGTGGATGGGGCCATCGCCGAACGGCCGACCACTGCCACCCGCGGCGGAGAAGAGGGCGTCGATCCGCCCGAAGCGCTCGACGGCCGCGGCGACGGCGGCGTCGACCGCCGGCTCCTCCCGCAGGTCCGCCGCTGCCCATCCCGCAGCCGGCAGGCGCTCTGCGAGCGCACGAGCGTGATCCTCGTCGCGCGACACGACGAAGACGGACGCCCCTTCCGCAGCGGCGTGCTCTGCGGTCGCGGCCGCGATCCCGGTCGACCCAGTGATCAGGACGACCCGGCCGTCGAGCCGGCCGGTCACGACGCCGCCGTGATGATCGCCCGCCGACCCGCACGATGGGCATTGACGATGGCACCACCCACCCCGACGGCGACGCAGCCGGCGTCGAGGTAGGCGGCAGCGTTCGTCGCGTCGACGCCGCCGGTCGCGATCATCTCGATCTCCCGGAGCGGGCCACGCAGCTCGCGGATGTGGCTGGGGCCGAGGCTCGAGACCGGAAAGACCTTCACGAAGGTCGCCCCGGAATCCCAGGCGAGCGCGATCTCCGTCGGCGAGTACGCCCCGGGGATGACGGGCACGCTCCGCTCGATCGCCTCGCGGACGACCGCGAGATCCAGCGTCGGGGCCACGAGGAACTGGGCACCTGCGGCCAACGCGGCTTCAAGCCGTTCCGGCGTCACGATCGTGCCCGCGCCGACGACGACGTCGCCCCCAGCCGCCTTCAGGCGTTCCCGGACGGCCATAAGGTCGTCGGCGGCGCTGGCGCCGTCGAATGTCACCTCGAGCACCTGGACCCCGTCCGCGGCGAGCTCCGCAACGAGGTCGAGCAGCCGTTCCTGCGGCTCGACGCGACGGAGGATGGCGATCAGCCGATGGCGGCGGATGCGGTCGGCGACCTCGGATCGACGGAGCGCGGTGGAACGGTCGGACGTGGGATCGGACACGAACGCATCGTAGCCGTCACGCCCGTCATTTCAGGCCTCGTCCTCGTAATCCCAGGCGCGGATCGTCCCGGGTTCGACCCGGATGACGGCACCCGGTGCGTACTCCGCGACCATCCGTTCAGCGGCGTCGGGCCCGGAGTACCGCAAAGCCGTGCGGCCGAGGGCACCATAGAAGTCCTCGGGCTTCGTCGAGACGGTCGCCTCGCCACGCAGTTCGAAACCCCTGTACGGCCATTCGGAGTTGGCGACCACGACCGTCACGCGCGGATCGCGCCGGACGTGCCCGACCTTGCCGCCTTCGACCGTCGGCACCCAGATGTCGATGCCGCCCTCATACCACTCGAACCAGACCGGCGAGAGCATGATCGAGTCGTCGGCGCGTCGCGTGGCGAGCACCGCGATGAGTGGCTGGTCGAGCAGGTCGGCGACGTCGTCGACCCCGAGCCCGGTCCGCATGTGCGTCCCTCCATCGATGTGGGCGACCATCGTCCCCGACGTTCGCGATCTGCGCGAGGACCGGTCGTCGACCGCGACGATGGGCCGGTCCACCCGGTACGACCGGGTGTTCGAAACCGTTGACGCAGAGTTCGTCGCGGGTCTATGATTCATGCATCCCGACCGGAAACCGCGCTCGCGGCAGCGATTCTGCGCGTACCCGGATCGGCTCCCAGCGAACGGCAGAGAGGGCCCCAGGGCCCCGTATGAGCCGGATCGCACCCCGACGCACCACGTATCAGGTGGAATCCCGAAACATGCCCGGTCCCAGCCCAGACCAACGTTCCCGAAATCGTCGACCGCGCCGCCGCGGTCAATCGTCCTTCCGCGCCCCTGTCTCCGAATGGGAGGAGCAGCAGGAAGTCGAGGCAGCGCGCGAGCGGAACGACCTTGCCGTCAGCGATCTCCGCGAGATGAGCGTCAACGAGCTCCGCCAGGTCGGTCGCGAGCTCGAACTCGACACCGGCGCCGGCGAGCGCAAGGACGACCTCGTCGATGCGATCCTCCAGCGCCAGACCGAGAATGCCGGCCACGCCTACGCGAGCGGCATCCTCGACATCGTCGATGAAGGCTTCGGCTTCATGCGCCGTCACGGCCTGCTGCCCAGTCCCGAAGACGTCTACGTGAGCTCGAGCCAGGTCCGCCGCTTCGGTCTGCGGATCGGCGACCGGATCTCCGGCGCCGTCCGCGCACCCCGCGAGGCGGAGAAGTACTGGGGCATGCTCCGTGTCGATGCGGTCAACGGCGTCGACACCGACACCGCCCGTCGACGGCCCGTCTTCAACGACCTCACCCCGGTCCACCCGGATGAGCTGATCAACCTGGAGACGGACCCCAAGAACCTCAGCCAGCGGCTGATCAATCTCGTCAACCCGCTCGGCAAGGGTCAGCGCGCCCTGATCGTCAGCCCGCCGAAGGCCGGCAAGACGATGCTCCTCAAGCAGATCGCCAACGGCGTCAGCGCCAACTACCCGGACGTGCTGCTGATGGTCGCGCTCATCGGAGAGCGACCCGAGGAAGTGACCGACATGCGTCGAAGCGTCAAGGGCGAGGTGATCTCCTCGACCTTCGACGAGCCGACCGAGAACCACACGCACGTCGCCGAGATGGCGCTGGAGATCGCCAAGCGCCAGGTCGAGACCGGCCGTGACGTCGTGATCCTGCTCGACTCGATCACCCGCCTCGCGCGCGCGTACAACCTGGCGCTGCCGCCGAGCGGCCGGACGCTGTCCGGCGGCATCGACCCGATCGCGCTGTACCCGCCGAAGCGCTTCTTCGGCGCGGCGAGGAAGATCGAGGAGGGCGGCTCCCTCACGATCATCGGGACGTGCCTGGTCGACACCGGCTCGCGCATGGACGACGTGATCTACGAGGAGTTCAAGGGCACCGGCAACTCCGAGCTCATCCTCGACCGCAAGCTCGCCGAGAAGCGGATCTTCCCGTCCATCGATGTGCAGCGCTCCGGCACCCGCCGCGAGGAGCTGCTCCTCGAGGAGGGCACGCTCAAGATGGTCTGGACGATGCGCCGGATGCTGTCCGCCGTCGGGACCAACGAGGGCATCGAGATCCTGCTCAACCGGCTGTCCAAGACGCAGTCGAACGCCGAGTTCCTTGCCTCGCTGACCAAGAACCTCGACGCCTGACGCCGGGGCGGGCAGGCAACGCCGCCTGCCCGGGCCGTTTGCAACCTTCGCGGAGCGCGTGTTACCGTTCACGGCGATGTCGTAAGCCCGATGTGATGTCGGGCGCGGCCGCGATGTAGAGACCCCCAGCTCCACATACCGCGACCCC
>DASSZA010000120.1:0-23368 GCA_035703005.1 Candidatus Limnocylindrales bacterium
CTGGGCGGCCCCCACCGGCGTTCTCGTGGTGAGCCGCGGGATGAACTTGTCGGCGTTCTTGCTCACCCCGCCACCGATGATGAACAGGTTCGGCCACATCAGGTCCTCGATCCGCTGGAGGTGCTCGTCGAGGTCCTGGGCCCACGCCTTCCACGACAGCCCGCGCCGAGTCCGTGCCACCGCTGCCGAACGTCGCTCGGCGGGTCGACCGCGGATCTCCATCTGGCCGAATTCGGTATTCGGGACGAGCTTGCCGTCGACGAATACACCGGAACCCACCCCCGTCCCCAGCGTGAGGAAGATGACCGTCCCGGGGCGACCCGCGGCGACGCCGAATCGCAACTCCGCGATCCCCGCGGCATCCGCATCGTTCACGATCTCCACGCGGCGCTTCAGCAGATAGGACAGCCGCTCGGCGATCGGGTAGCCGACCCAGGCCGGGTCGATGTTCGCTGCGGTCATCAAGACGCCATCGAACGCGACGCCCGGGAGGCCGATCCCGACCGGGATATCGCGCCCCAGCTCGTCGACCTTCGCGAGACGCCGTACCAGCCGCCCGATCGACGCGCTGACGCGGTCCGGCGTCGACGGCGTCGGCGTCGGCACACGCAGTCGTTCCGAGACGAGTCGTCCCGTAGACGTGTCGACGACCGCGGCCTTGATGCCGCTCCCCCCGACGTCGACACCGATCGCCAGCGGTCCCGGCGGCTGCGCGTCTGTCCCCGCGTCGGTCGGTGCGCTCTCGGGCGCCTCGTCGGTCATCCGTTCCGCCTCAGAAGTAGTTGACGGTGATCCCGCCGTCGACGACGAGCGACGCTCCGTTCGTCCAGCGCGACTCGTCGGAGGCGAGGTAGACCGCCATGTTGACGATCTCCTCAGGCTTCCCGAAGCGACCGGTCGGGTTTCGTGCGAGCCGGATGCGCTTCGCCTCCTCATCCTTGACCAGCCAGTCCATGAGCAGCGGCGTCTCGACGGGGCCGGGGCAGATCGCGTTGGTACGGATGCCCTTCGGCCCGAATTGGACGGCGAGGCTCCTCGTGAGGCTGATCACGGCGCCCTTCGAGGCCGTGTAGGCGTCCTGTGGCACGGAGCAGCCGATGAGCGCGACGAAGCTCGCGATATTGATGATCGATCCGCCGCCCGCTACCTCCATGGCTGGGATCGCGTACTTGCAGCCGAGGAACACGCCACGGACGTTGACGGCCATGACCTGGTCCCAGACGTCGACCGGCGTATCCGTCACCGAGTGGTCCGCCTCCGGCATCACACCGGCGTTGTTGTAGAGGACGTCGAGGCGGCCGTACGTCGCGACGGCATGGTCGACCATGGCCTTCGTGTCGGCCTCATTCGAGACATCCGCCTGGACGAACGTCGCCTGCCCGCCTGCCTGCGTGATCTGCTCGACCGTCTCGCGCCCCGCCGCCTCGCCGTACTCGGCGACGACGACCTTCGCACCCTGCTCGGCGAACATCCGCGCTGCGACGCGGCCCATCCCACCGCCGCCTCCGGTGATGATCGAGACCTTGTCGGCGAGTCGCATCCCTGGCTGGTCCTCCTTCTCGCGCATCGTACCCGCGGGCCGGGCGCTGGGGTAGGCTCCACGGATGGCCAGCGCCTCGGACATGATGGCGGCGGTCGCCGCAGGCGATAGCGATCGGGTGAACGCGCTGCTGGCGGAGGATCCGGCGCTCGTCAACGCGCGTGGCGAGGACGGCGTATCGGCGGTCCTCCTGGCGCGTTACCGGTTCGACCGTCCGACGATGGACGCGCTCCTCGCCGCCGACCCCGACCTCGATCTCTTCGAAGGAGCGGCGCTCGGCCGCATCGATCGCATCCGTGCCGCGCTCGACGACGATCCGGACGCCGTTCGGTCCTTCTCGCCCGACGGGTTCACCGCCCTCCATCTCGCCGCGTTCTTCGGGAAGCCGGAGATCGCCCGCGCCCTGATCGATGCGGGCGCATCCGTCGGCGCGTACACGACGAACGCGTTCGCGAACCAGCCGCTGCACGCCGCGGCCGCAGGGCGGCATCTCGAGGTCTGCCGCGTGCTGCTCGCGGCCGGTGCCGATGTCAACGCGACACAGCACGGCGGCTACACGCCCCTTCACGAGGCGGCCCAACACGGCGACGTCGAGATGGTCGAGCTGTTCCTGTCGGCCGGTGCCGATCCGACCATCGCGGTCGCCGAGGGCGGCGCGCCGGCGGACCTGGCCGAAGCTGCCGGTCATCAGGATGTGGCGCGCCGGCTCCGTGAGGTCGCTGTCTCGCGGGTAGGACCGTCGGCCACGGCCGGATAGGACTTTCGTCCTACTCGCCTTAGGCCGGCCGCGCCCCGAACATATCCCCACCAGGGGGAAGAGCGAGAGGGGGAACCGCCGCAGCGGCGGTCTCAGCGCGCGGCGCGCTCTGCCAGCAGCGCATCCCGGACAGCACCGAACTCCGTGTCGACGCTCGCCACGCGTGCGTCCATCCCCGGAACCGCACCCGTCCGACCGTCGGCCTCGAGCGCGCGGGCCATCTCGCCCAACTCGGTCGCACCGACGTTCGCGGCGTTCGACTTGAGCGAGTGTGCCGGACGGACGATCGCTTCCGGATCCCCGGTGGACGCCGCCGCGCGAAGCGCATCGATCTGGGTCGTTGCGTCCTCGATGAACGTGTCGATGAGCTCGTCGACGAACGCCTGGTCACCGCCCGTGATGTCGAGCAACCGGGTCATCGCTTCCGGATCGAGTGTCATGTCGTCGCGCCTTCCGCCGCCACATGCTCGCTGCCCGCCTCGACACGCGTCCCCGAGATCAGGAAGGTCGGGATGGCGCGGCTGAAGCCTTTCAACGTGCGGTCTCCGCCGGGTTCCGCGACGAGATCGCTATCGACCTCCTCGGCTTCCGCGAACGTGCGGGCGGCCACCAGGATCTCGCCGGCCGCCGCGTCGCCGCTGAGCCGCGAGGCAAGGATGATCGCGTTCCCGATCGCCCCATAGTCGTAGCGACCCTCGAAACCGATCCGGCCCAACGTGGCATAGCCCGTCGCGATGCCGATGCCGATCTCGAGGACGTACCCACGGCGGCGCCAGTCCGCGGACAGCGTCGCGAATCGCTCGCGCATCGCGATCGCGAGCCGGATCGCCCGAGCGGCGTGGTCGGGCTGCAGCACGGGGTCGTTGAAGAACGTCATGAAGCCGTCCCCGGCGAAGTGCTCCAGCGTTCCCTCATGCTCGACGATGAGCGCCCCCATCACGGAGTGATACGCCCGCAGGAATCCGAGGACCTCCTCAGGCTCCGCGGTCTCCGAGAAGCTGGTGAAGTTCCGGAGGTCGGTGAACATGGCGGTGATCTCGCGGCGATGACCAGCGAGCAGCGCCTCGCCGTCGGCACTCGACACGAGGGCTGCGACCTGGGGCGACAGGAAGCGCGCGAGCTGCGACCGCTGCCGCTCGATCGTGGCGGTGAGCTCGCGCTCGTTATCCCGCATCCGCTTCTGGGCGAGCGACGCCTCGATGCGCGCGCGCAGGATCTCGGGGTCGACGCTCTTGGGCAGGTAGTCGGCCGCGCCCATCCGGATACAGCGGACGACACTCTCGAGCTCGTCGACCCCGGTGACGACGATCACCGGGATGTCGCGCAGGGCCTCGTCCGCCTTGAGGGCAGCCAGGGTCTCGTGCCCGTCCATCTCGGGCATCTCGAGGTCCAGCAACACGAGATCGACCCGCTCCGCCCCTTCCGCGCGGAGTGACTCGAGGGCCAGCCGGCCGTTCTCCGCCTCCGCCGTGGTGTGGCCCAGATCCTCGAGCAGACGTACGAGCAGACGTCGATTGAACTGGGTGTCGTCGACCACGAGGATGCGACCGTCGCTCATGCCGACACTCCATCCCCGGACGGCGCAGCCATGAGCGAGGCCTGGAGCGCCTCGGGCGCGATCGGCTTCGCGATGTAGTCGTCCATCCCGGCAGCGAGGCACGCCTCGCGGTCCCCGTCCATCGCGTTCGCCGTCATCGCGACGATCCGTGGCCGGTCGCCGGGCCAGCGGCGACGTATCCGGCGGGTCGCCTCGAGGCCGTCCAGCTCGGGCATCTGCACATCCATGAGGATGACGTCGTACGTGCTGCCCTCCACGGCAGAGATGGCGGCGAGGCCGTTCTCGGCGACATCGGCCCGGTAGCCCATCCGTTCGAGCAGGCGGAGCGCGAGCTTCTGATTCACCGCATTGTCCTCGGCGAGAAGGATGCGCAACGGGTGTCGAGCACCCAGATCGTGATCGATGCCGGGCCCGGCCGGTCGCATCGGGACTGCCGTCGCCTGCCCGGCGAGGACGGTCGCGATCGCGTCGTGCAAGGCCGACGGCTTCACAGGCTTGACGAGCGAGGCAGCCACTGCGTCGCTCTCGCGGTCATGGACGCCGATCGACGACAGGACGATCACCGGCGTCTGCGCACCGGCGTCTGACGCCCGTAGGGCCGTCGCCAGTGCGATCCCGTCGAGCTCGGGCATATGCAGGTCGGCGATCAGGAGGTCGAACCGCTCGCCGGCAGCGACCCAGCGGAGGGCTTCGCGCGGTGAGCTCGTGTCCCGAGCCGTCATGCCCCAACGCTCGATGAGCGTTCGCAGGATCCGCCGGTTCGTCGCGTTGTCGTCGACGACGAGGATGTGCCGGCCGGCGAGGTCCACGAGCCGGACGGGCTCGGCGGCAACCTGGTCGGTGGCAGCGTCGGCTTCGAACGTCAGCTCGAAGATGCTGCCGCGCCCCGCGACGCCCTCGCTCGTGGCCGCGATGGAGCCATCCATCAGCTCCGCCAGTCGCCGGCTGATGGCGAGCCCGAGGCCAGTCCCGCCGTACCGTCGCGAGATCGAGGCGTCGGCCTGGCTGAACGAATGGAACAGCCGCGACATCCGGTCGGGCGCGATGCCGATCCCCGTATCGCGCACGCGGATCGTGAACCGCCAGCGAGGTCCGTGTCCCGGGCGCTCAGGAGCGAGTTGATGGCCCGATGCGCTCAGCTCGACTTCCCCAGCTTCGGTGAACTTGATGGCATTCGACAGCAGGTTGATGAGGATCTGGCGGAGCCGACCCTGATCACCCACGACGGTTCGCGGCAGGTCGTCGTCGATCGCGTACAAGAGCTCGAGCCGCTTCGCGGCGGCCGTCGGCGCCAGCACGTCGACCGCGCGTTCGATCGACGCGCGGAGGTCGAACGGCTCGTGGTCGAGCTCGACGCGGCCAGCCTCGATCTTCGAGAAGTCGAGGATGTCGTTGATGATCGTCAGGAGGGCGTCGCCCGACGTCCGGATCGTCTCGGCGTAGTCGCGCTGCTCATCGGTCAGCTCGGTGTCGAGCATCAGGCCGCTCATCCCGATGATCGCGTTCATCGGCGTCCGGATCTCATGGCTCATCGCTGCGAGGAACGTACTCTTGGCGCGGTCCGCGTCCTGCGCCGCGTCGCGCGCTTCCTGGGCCTCGCGATACAGGCGGGCGTTGTCGATCGCGATCGTGGCCTGTTGCGATAGGCCGATCAGCAGCTGAAGATCGCTCTCGGTGTAGAGCTCGCTCGGGATGGGTCGCCAGACGGCCATCCCGCCGATCAGCTGATCATGCGACATGAGGGGCGCGACCATGAGTCGGTCCATCGCGTCGGGGTCAGTCCCGGGCACGATCCGCACGCGCGGGTCGCTCAGGGCATCGTTGACGAATTCCGCCTTTCCTGCCTCAAGGACGCTGCCGATCACGCCCTCGCCGAAGACAAGCGTGTCCGCTTTGATCTCGTTGGCTATCGGGCCCCGCCCGACGATCGCCTTGAACGTGCGGCCATCCGGCTGCGCGAGGTAGACCGCGCTCGACTGGCCGGCAAGCAGGTTGATCGCGTGCTCGGCGATGCGCTCGAGGACAGCGGTCGGATCGAGTGTCGCCGAGATCTCGCGACCGACGTCGGCAAGCGCGGCCATCTCTCCGGCGCGTCGCTCGGTCTCGCGATAGAGGCGGGCGTTCTGGATCGCTGTCCCGACGCTCGCGGCGATCGTCGTCAGCAACCGAACGTCCTCGGATCCGAATCTGCCTTCCTGGCGGGTGCTCTGGACGCTGATCACGCCGATCGCGTCATCGCCCACCAGGATCGGGACGCCCAGGTACGACTTGGGCGGCGTCCCGATGCCGCGAGTGCCGATCTCCTCGAACTGGGCGTCCCGATTCAGGAGAAGAGGCTCGCGCGAGACGAGGATCTTGGACGTCAGCCCGCTGCCGAGCTGGATCGGCTCGGTATCGGCGCGCTGTCCGCCTTCGGCGTGGTACGGGAATGTGATCTCGAGGCTGACCGGATCGAACAGCGCGACATACACGATGTCGGCATCGAAGGTCGTGCGCATCTGTTCGCCGACGAGATCGATCAGGGCCGAAAGATCGAGCTGCGACGAGATCGCTTGACCGACGCGGTTGACCGTGTCGAGCTCGGCGACGCGCTGGCGAGTCTCCGAGATCAGCCGTGCATTCTCGAGTGACACGCTAAGGCTGGCGGCCAACGTCGTGAGCAGGCGGACGTCGCTGTCGGTGAACGCGTGGTCGCGGTCCACGTTCTGAAGGGAGATGACACCGTGGACCTCGTTGCCGACCATCATCGGCGCCAGCACGATCGACTTCGCGGGTTCTCCCTGTGCCACGACCGGGCTTTGTCCCATCTCGACGATCCGCTCGTATGCGTTCGCCTCGAGATGCAGAGCCTGCCTGGTTTCGATCACGTGGCGGCGGGGGCCTTCGATCGGCATCGGTTCGTCGGGGAAGCGGACGCCGCGCTCGATCGAGTACGGGAAGTGGATCTGGCCGGCCTCCGCGTCGACGATGCCGATGTCCACGACCTGCGCGTCGAAGATCTCCTGGATCCGGTCGCCGACCACGTCGTACATCGCCTGCATGTCGAGGCGCTCCGCCAGGCCGCGCTGGACCTCGTTGATGATGGCCAACTCCGCGGCTCGCTCGTCGGTCTCGGTCAGGAGACGCTTCGTCTCATCGAAGAGCCGGGCGTTCTCGAGCGCGACGCTGAGGCTGGCCGCGATCGTCGTGAGCAATTCGACGTCCGAATCGCTGAAGGCCGCCTCTCGGTCGAGGTTCTGGAGGGAGATCACGCCGCGCGCCACATCGCCGACCAGGAGTGGCACCCAGACGGCTGACTTCGGCCACTCCGTCCCTTCTTGAACGTGCCATTCGATGCCGTGCTCAGCAGCGAACCCCTCCTGATCCCGGTCGACGCGGATCGGCCGCTTGGCGGCCATCACGAGTCCACGGATCGTCCCCGTGATCGGCTGCGGGTCATCGGGATAGCGCACGCCTCGCTCGATCGTGTAGACGAACCGGACGAGGTCCGCGTCGAAGTCGGCGATGGCGATGTCGACGACCTGGGCATCAAAGGTTTCCTGGATCTTGTCGCCGACCAAGTCGTACATCGCTTGGAGGTCGAGCTCAGCGGCTAGGCCCTGTTGGACGCCATTGATGATCGCCAGCTCCGCGGCGCGCTGATCCGTCTCAGCCAGGAGGCGCTTCGTCTCGCCGAACAGCCGAGCGTTTTCGAGCGCGACTCCCATGCTGGCCGCGATCGTCGTCAGGAGTCGCTCATCCGCCTCGTCGAAGACGTGCGGCTCCGTACTCTCGAGGATGATCACCCCGGTGACGCGCTCCCCGCTCAGGATCGGGACGCCGAGCCAGGATTGGGTCACACTGACGCCGCCGGGGATCGCCCCAAGGGCCATCAGCTCCGCACTGCTCGCTCCGCGCAGTGGCGCGCGGGTGTTGATCAGCCGGCTCGTGAGTCCTGGACCGAGCGCCATCGGGTCGCTGTGGATCCGGACGCCCTCATCCAGCTCGTACGGCCAGGAGATGACGCTGGCCGCCTCGTCGTAGAGGCCGATCGAGACGGACGGTGTACGGAAGATCGCTCGAACGCGCTCTCCGACCAGCTCGCAGATCTCGTCGAAATCGAGCTGCTTAGCGAGCGCCGTGCCGATCTCGTTGATGACCGCGAGCTCGGCAGCCCGCTGATCCGCCTCGGCGAGAAGCCGCTTGGTCTCACCGAAGAGCCGGGCGTTCTCGAGAGCGACGCCCATGCTCGAAGCGAGCGTCGAGAGGAGCCGTTCGTCGGCCTCGCTGTACGCGTACGGCTCGACGCTTTCGAGTCCCAGGATGCCCACGACGCGCTCGCCGGCCTTGATCGGGACGCCGAGCCACGACTGCGTGTCGGTCCCGCCGACCTGGATGGCTCCGGCCGCGTCTTGCTCGTCGGCGGTCGACAAGCGCAGCGGTCTGCCGCTGAGGATGACCTTCGAGGTGATGCCTTCGCCCACCTGGATGATGCCCCGATCGAATGGTTCGCCCTCGTCAAGGTCGTACGGGAAGACGACCGTCCTCGTCTCCGGGTCATAGATGCCGATGAAGATGCCGCGGGCTGAGAAGATCCCGCGCACGCGTTCTCCGACGAGCTGCACGATCGAATCGAAGTCGACCTGCTTGGCCAGCGCCTCCCCGATCTCGTTGATGACCGCAAGCTCGGCGTTCCGCTCACGGGTCTCCTCGATCGCCCGTGCCCGGCTGAGCGCAGACCCGATGTGCTGCCCGACGAAGGTCAGGAGCTCGAGGTCGTCTTGGTCGTAAACGTGCTCAGGCGTGTAGCTCTGGACGACGAGGAGCCCGAGCGTCCGCCCCTCGGCGCGCAACGGGGTCAGCAAGCCGCTGACGGCGGGCGCCCCGAGAAGTTCGAATTCCCCGGAGCTGACGAGCTCGTCGAGGCGATCGGAGTCGACGAGCATGGGTTCGTCGTGGCGGAGCGCGTAGGCCGTCACGCCCCGGGCCTCTCCGACGCCGTACGGCTCCCAGGCCCTCGGGTCGGGCAGGTCGGTGTCGACCGAGTCGATGTAGTACGGAAAATTGATCCGCTGTCGCTCCGCGTCGTACAGCGCGATGAACAGATTCTCGGCGTACATCAGCTCGCCGACGATCGCGTGCATCTCCGCGTAGAACGCGTCGAGATCCTGGGCCGCGCTCGCGGCAGACGCGATCCGGTACAGGGCGTCCTGGACCCTCGCGTCATGCGTCGGCGCGTCCTCGGGAATGGCGGCCGCTTCTGCGCGCTCGGTCCCGGTCATGTCGCGAAGAGACTCACCCTCGCTCGAGATAGCGCTCGCGGTCCCACGAGTGGACGATCGAGTCGTACGCCTCCTGTTCGACCCGCGCGGCGTTGAGGTAGTGGTCCACCACCGCATCACCGAAGATCTCGCGCGCCGCCTCCGACCGTTCCAGTTCCCAGATCGCCTCGTACAGCGCGCGAGGCATCCGCGGATGACCGGTCGCGAGATAACCGTTGCCCTTGAACTCGTCCTCGAGCTTGAGGCCGTGGCGGATGCCGTACAGGCCCGCACCCACCATCGCGGCATACGTGAGGTAGGCGTTCATGTCGCCGCCCGGGAAGCGGTTCTCGACATGGAGCGCCGGTCCGTGGCCGACGAGGCGGAAGCCGGTCGTCCGATTGTCCCGGCCCCACACGACGTTGACCGGCGCCCAGGAGAGCGACGCGTACCGCTTGTACGAGTTGATGAACGGCGCGACGAACACCGCCAGCTCGCGGGATAGCGCCATCATCCCGGCCATGAACTGCTGACCCGTCTTGGAGAGCCCGTACGGCCCACCCTTCTCGCGTCCCGTCGCGTGCATCACGGGGACGCCCTTGTCGTGGTCCCAGACGCTCATGTGCAGGTGCCCTGACGACCCGGTCCAGCGGTGATCCGGTTTGGCCATGAAGGTGATCCCCCAGCCGTTGAGGTAGGCGATCTCCTTCGCGCCGTGCTTGAAGACGACGCTGCGGTCGGCCGATTCAAGGACGTGGTCGTAACGGATGTTGACCTCGTGCTGGCCGTTGGCCGCCTCGCCCTTGCTGAACTCGATCGGCACGTTCGCGGCACTCATCTGGGTGCGCAGCAGGTGGTGGAGCGGCTCCGCCTTCGTCGCCTGGAGCAGGTGGTAGTCCTCGTTGTAGTACCCGAACGACCGGGGCACGGGCCAGCCCTGCTCTGCGAGCGACTCCCACGAGTCCTTGAGCACGTAGAACTCGAACTCCGAGCCGGCCTTTACGTCGAAGCCGGCGTCCGCGGCCGCCGCGACCTGGCGCTTGAGGATCGTCCGGGGTGAGACGGGGATCTCCTGGCCGGTCTCTTCGTCGATCGTGTCGGCGAGGACCATCGCGGTCCCCGGGAGCCACGGCAGCAGCCGGAGCTGGTCCCAGATCGGCTCGGCGATCCAGTCGCCGTAGCCGGTCTCCCAGTTCATGAGTCGGAACCCCTCGGGCGTGTTCATCTCCATGTCCGTCCCGAGGAGGTACGTGCAGAAGTGCGCGCCGTGGGCGATGACGCCATCGAGGAACGCCTGGCCGTGGACGCGCTTGCCCATGAGCCGGCCCTGCATGTCAGTCAGGGCTACGACGATCGTGTCGACCGTTCCATCGCGCACCAGGCGCTCGAGCTCCGCGAGACGCGGGTGCTTCGTGGCCTGGTCGGCGTCGTGGCCGTGCTCGCTCATCGCTCTCCTCCGCGCGAGTGCGTGACGGGTCCCCTCGGTCGGCGCATCGTACGTCGCCGCGAGCTGCTCGGAGTCGCTGGTCGGTACCTACTTGGCCGTCATCCCGCCATCCGCGACCACGACGGAGCCGGTGACGAAGGACGACTCGTCCGACGCGAGGAACAGCGCGACGTTGGCGATCTCGCGCGGCTCGCCGGGTCGGCCGATCGGCTGGAACGAATCGATCTCGGCGTAGACCTTGTCGAGACCGCCGAGCATCTCCGCGTGGGCATAGTTGACGGGCGTATCGACCCAGCCCGGCGCGATCGCATTACACCGGATGCCCTGCTTCGCGTAGTCGAGCGCGATGCCCTTCGAGAGCATGATGATCGCGCCCTTCGACGTCGCGTAGATCGCGAGAAACGGCTCGGCCACCAGACCGTTGACGGAGCTCGTGTTGATCAGCGAGCCACCCCCGCCGCGGAGCATGTACGGGATCGCGTAGCGACAGCCGTAGATCGGGCCGCGGATGTTCACCCCGAGGGTCCGCTCGACCGTCTCGTCGGTCGCTTCGTGGAACACGCCCGGGAGGTTCACGCCCGCGTTGTTGAACACGGCGTGTAGCCCGCCCCACCGCTCGACCGTGGCGTCGGTGTAGGCCTTCACGGCACTGGCGTCCGACACGTCTGCCGTCACTGCCCAGGCCGCGTCGCCGATCTCCGCCGCGGTGGCCTCGACGTTATCGCGTGACACGTCGACGCAGGTGACCCGTGCGCCCTCCTCCGCGAACCGGATCGCGGTCGCCCGGCCGATGCCGGACCCAGCCCCGGTGACGATGGTGACCTTGCCCGCCAGTCGATCGCCCATGCCACGCTCCCGACGCCCTGCGATGCCCCGTCCGGGACGCATCTTGACACTCCGCACCCCCGCCGTATCGTTCCCGCCGGAGGGAGGCCGCGCGGACCGTCGGGACCCGCACCCCAGCGAGGGATCCCTCGGTCGCCCAGAGTCCTCATCTCCATGTCCGAGCGTTCCTGATGTGGTCGAACGCAGGCGAGGAGGGCACGGTGGCAACGAGCGACACCGATCGGTTACACCAACTCGGCTACGCGCAAGAGCTGCGGAGAGGGATGCGGACCTTCTCCAACTTCGCAGTCTCGTTCACGATCATCTCGATCCTGTCGGGCTGCCTGACGCTGTTCTACTTCGCGATGAACATCGGTGGCCCGGCGGTCATGACGATCGGCTGGCTGATCGTCGGCTTCTTCGTGACGCTCGTCGCCCTGGGTATGGCCGAGGTCGCCTCCAGTTACCCGACGGCCGGCGGCCTGTATTACTGGGCAGCCAAGCTTGCCCCGGAGTCGGGCGGCAACCCGGCGGCGTGGAGCTGGTTCGTCGGCTGGTTCAACTTCGTCGGCCAGGTCGCGGTCACCGCGGGCATCGACTTCGGCCTCGCGTTCTTCATCAACGCGTTCCTGAACATCGTCTTCGGCGTGTCGACGGCCCCCATCGTGACGATCTTGATCCTCGCGGTCGTGCTGTTCATCCACGGACTCCTGAACACCTTCGGGATCCGGCTGGTCAAGCTCCTCAATGACGTGTCGGTGTGGTGGCACGTCGTCGGCGTCGCGGCGATCGTGCTCGTGACCGTCGTCCTCAATCAGCACAGCCGGACCGACCTCGGGACGGTCTTTTCCACGTTCGTGAACAACAGCGGGAGCGGCGGCGACAACCCCCAGTGGCCGGGCGTGATCCTGTTCGGGATCCCGCTCTACGTGATCCTGATCGGGTTCCTGAACGCCCAGTACACGCTGACCGGCTACGACGCGTCGGCGCACATGTCGGAGGAGACGCACGACGCCCACATCTCGGCGCCGCGTGGGATCGTGTTCTCCGTCGTCGTGTCGGTGATCATGGGCTTCATCCTCCTCACGGCGATGAACGTCGGGATCACCCCCGACAAGGTCTTCCCCGCCGCCGATGGGACGGCGAACGGCGCTGCCGGCTACCAGCACGCGCTCGACTCCGCGGCGACGCTGTCGAATGCCGGTCCCCCCATCACCATCTGGATCGACGCGGTCGGCCAGACGGGCGGCCTGATCGTCCTGCTCCTGGTCATCGGTGCGCAGTTCTACTGCGGCATGTCGTCCGTCACGGCGAACTCGCGGATGATCTACGCCTTCTCGCGTGACGGCGCGGTGCCGTTCTCGAAGTTCTGGCACCGGATCAACCCGAGGACCCGCACCCCAACGAACTCCATCTGGCTAGCCGCGGTCGGCGCGTTCGTCCTCGCCTTGCCGTACCTCTACAGCTCCGTCGCGTATGCAGCGGTCACGTCGATCGCCGTCATCGGCCTGTACGTCGCCTACGTCGCGCCGGTGTTCCTGCGCGTCCGGGCGGGCAAGAAGTTCGAGGAAGGCCCGTGGACGCTCGGTCGCTGGAGCCGCCCGATCGGGATCACTGCCACGATCTGGGTGATCTTCATCGCGATCCTGTTCATGCTTCCGCAGGCGCAGCCGATCAACATCAACACGTTCAACTACACGCCGGTCGTGTTCCTGATCGTGCTCGGCGGCGCTGCGCTCTGGTGGTTCGTGTCGGCCAAGAACTGGTTCCATGGACCCAAGGTCCAGGGATCGGAGGAGGAGCTGGCGGCCATCGAACGCGAACTCGAGATGGGGGGCGCCGAACGCGAACTCGGGATGGAGGTCTGACCGGGCCTCGCGCTTGACCCACGAACGCCCGGCCATCGGCCGGGCGTTCCGATCCGGCGCATCGTTTCCTAACCGACGCGGTCCTGGCCGGTCTCCTAGAAGAGCATCGTCGTCCCGGTCGGGAAGACGAAGTCGAACGCCGACGGCGGGAGCGAGGCATCCGGCTCGAGGTTGGTCACGACGGCATCGCGCGTCACGGATCCGCCGATCGTCTCGACCAGCCGGACGATCACGCCGGTCTCGCGATCGACCGCGATCTCGATCGTGTGATCCGGGCGGTCGCCCGGCAGTTCGACGGTGCGCGGGTGCTCACAGACGAGATGGATCGACGCACGGCCGGCGTCGACGAAGCTGCCGGTGACCGTGCACCTCCCCGTGGCGAGGACGTTCTGACAGAAGCCGGCCGGGTGGACGAACGTATCGGGGAGCGTCTCGAAGGGGAGCCCCGTCACCGGCTCGTACACGCGCGACATCCCCGGGAAATCGGGATCGTCGAGACCGCGCGGCCGATTGCGGACGGGACGCTGCGTGCCCAGCTTGTGCTTGGCGACGTACGTCCGGATGATCTCGCCGTCAGAGATCCAGATCTCGTACGGCCCGCCGACCTCGTCGCCGGGTCGGCTCGTGGTCACCTTGGCGTGGCCCGGATGGCGAAGCATGACCTCGATCTGGGTTGCGTCCTCGCCGCGCGTGGAAATGACGCGTTCGAGGATCCGCATGCGGAGCGTCGCGAACCGCAGCTCGGCGTCCCGCATGAAGTCGAACAGCTCCTGGACGCTCGGATCGCCCGGGCCGAGCGCGACCACCGCCGGGAATCGGCGTCCCTCGCTAACGACGGCGACAGCGGCACGGTCCCAGAGTCGGGTGGTCATCGCGCGGATTGTAGCGGCGACGTCCGACCCCGCGGCTATTGACACGCGCCGTTACATCGTGCCACGATATATCGTGAAGCGACATATCACGTTACGTAGTAGAGGTAGCATCAGCTGAGATGACGACGATGGACGGTCGCGCGAGGATGCGGCGATGAAGGATCAGGACCTCGATCTCGGGCGGTTCGCGGAACCATCGCTGTACATCCTCGTGTCACTGAGCGATGGCCCGAAGCACGGGTACGCGATCATGACGGACGTCGAAGCGATCAGCGGGGCACCGATGGGCCCCGGCACGCTGTACGGGGCCTTGGCCCGACTCGAACGGCGCGGTCTGATCGAGCCCCTCGAGGCCATCGACCGTCGCCGGCCATATCGCCTCACCGGACTCGGCCAGGCGACGGTTCGTGCCCAGATGGAGCGGTTGAGCAGCCTGTCCAAGACGGGCCTCCAGCGGCTGCGGGAGACCTCCTCATGAGTGCGCTGATCAGGCTGTACCCGCGGTCCTGGCGCGCCCGCTACGAGCCCGAGTTCCTCGATCTGCTCGAGGCCCGGCCGCCGTCGGTTCGCGATCAGGTCGACATCATCCGGGGAGCCATCGACGCTCGCCTGGACTCGGGTGCGCCTCGCGAGTCCAACCGCCAGACGAGGATCGCCGCCGCTAGCGCCGTCGCGGCCGGCGCCCTCTGGATCATGTGGCTGCTGATGTCGATGGAAGCGTTCGATGGGGTCGACGGCGAGTCCGTCCGCGGCGTGGGCCGGATCGTCAGCCTGTTCGCCGGGCTCGCGGCCCTGGCGAGCCACCTCTCGCTAGGGATCGTCAGTCTGGACCGGATGCGCGGCTGGGGCGGTCCCGCTTCGGCGATCGCCGCGATCGGTTTCGCGCTCACGTTGTTCGGTGGCGGTGCCGCTGCCCTTGTCGCGCTGGTCGGCTCCATCGGTCTCGCGACCGCGGTCGCCGGCCGAACCATCCCGACGATCGTCGCCGTGCTGTGGGTCCTCGCGACCCTCGGCGTCTTCGCCGCGTTCAACGGTTTGGTGCGTACGCAGTGGACCGACCCGACGGTCCTCTATCAGGCAATGCCGTACGGGCTCGTCTGGATCTTCATCGGCGCGACGATCGCGATGCGCGGTGTGCCGGCTCGTGCCTCGGATGGCGCGCATCTCGGCTCGGCAGGGTGAGATGTCCGGTTCCGCCCCGCCGTCGGAGCCTGATGCTCGCCTGAGCTCCGGCATCCGACCGCTGGCATCGCATGCGATCCGGGCGAGCCGGGCCACGGTCACGACTGGGTTCTCGCGACGTACCCTGCTGCGTCGCGCGCTCGGCGCGACGCTCGGACTGCTCGCGGTCGAAGCGATCGCTGGGACGGTCGGGTTCGCTTGGTCGGCCGGCAAGGGCGGCGGCGGGATCGTCAGGATCGGGACGTTCCACGAGTTCCTGACGGCCAATGGATCGCTGCCTGTCGGTGAGGGATTCCCGGCGTATGCCGCCGAGGCAAAGGCGTTCATCGTCGTGATCGACCCCGCCCGCGTCGGCTGGTTCGAAGGCGAGGACCCGACCGGCGAAGGAAGCGCCCTGAACGTGCGGGCCCTGTATCAGCGCTGTCCCCATCTCGGCTGCAAGCCCAACCCGTGCCTCGAGGACTTCTGGATCCACTGCCCGTGCCATCAGTCGCGCTACGACCGCCTGGGCACCAAGGTCGACGGCGTCCGGTATGGACCTGCGGCGCGAAGCATGGATCGGTTCGCGACCAGGATCGACAAGGACGGCGTACTTTTCGTCGATCAGACGAAGCTCACGCTCGGGCCCTTGCCCGTCGCGCTCGGGATGCCCGGCGTGATCCCGCCACTGGTCGAGAACGGATGCGCCTGACGGATCGATCCACCGCAGCTTCACCCGGACGCGCCTGGATCCGCCTCTACCCACGCGCGTGGCGCGAACGCTACGAAGACGAGCTGCTCGACGTGCTCGGGTTTCGTCCGCTCACGGTCACGACGCGGCTCGATCTCATCCGCGGCGCCCTCGATGCGCATGTCCATCCGTTGACGCCACCGCGCCCGCCGACCGCCGCGGCACTCTTCGCGGGGATGGCGTGGATCGTCGCCGGGCTCGCGAGCTCGCTTCAGCCGCTGATGCCGGACTGGCCCGGGTTCCTGCTCGAGACGATCCCCCTCGGCGTCGTCGGGGCGGTCGCGTCCGGCCGAAGTGTCGCGCAGGTCGCGAGGCGATCAGGTCTGAGTGGCCCACGCGGGACCACCGCAGCGTTGCTCGTCGCCCTGATCGGCAATGCGGTATGGATCATCGCTCTCGTCGTGGCTGCGCTCGGCGGCCCCTACGGCGCGATCACGGGCGCGACCGGCGCGATCGCCGCCATCGGCATCGTGCTCGTCGGCGCCGTCCGGTCGCGCGCCGTCGACCGTCCGGCCGCGGAATGCCTCCTGATCGTCGGGGCCGCGATGTTGATCCCGTCGCCGGCCGCGTGGGTCCTCGCGGGCGGCGCCTGGATCGGGCTCGCGGTGACCGGCCTCAGGCTGGTGGTCCCGCTTCGCCGCGCCTGAGCGTCAGCCCCCCGCTGGGCCGCCTCCAAGGCCGGGCTCGGTCATCGAGGCTGGATCGAGCAGCCGGTCGAGGTCGTCCGGCGCGATCCCGCGCTCGAGGGCGAGCTCGCGGATCGTGCGGCCACTCTTGAGCGCGTCCTTCGCTAGCTTCGCCGCCTCGTCGTAGCCGATCACCGGTGCCAGCGCGGTGGCGAGCATCAGCCCCTGCTCGACGAGGGCGGGCCCGCGATCCGTCGCGGCCAGACCGGTGACGACGCGGTCCGCCAGGTTCGCCGTCGCCGCGGCAAGAAGCTCGATCGACTCGAGCAGCGCGACGGCCGTCACGGGCAGCATCACGTTGAGCTCCAGGAACGATCCGGTCTGGGCGAAGGCGATCGTCGCGTCGTTGCCGACGACCCGGGCCACGACCATCGTCAGGCTCTCGATGATCACCGGGTTCACCTTGCCGGGCATGATCGAGGAGCCTGGCTGCGTCTCGGGCAGTGCCAACTCACCGATGCCAGCGCGTGGGCCCATCCCCATCAGCCGGATATCGGAGCCGATCTTCCAGAGAGCGAGAGCCGTCGTACGGATCGCGCCGTGGGCCGCGATCGGGACGTCGAGCGTCGCCTGGGCGTGGAAATGGTTCGGCGCCTCACGAACGGGAAGCGTCAGGAGCTCGGTCAGCCGCGCGCACGTCCGAGCCGCGTACTCCGGATGCGCGTTGATGCCCGTTCCGACAGCGGTGCCGCCGAGGGGCACGGTCAACAGCTCGTCCCGCGCGGCCTGCACGCGGCGGATCGCCTCCTCGACCTGTCCGGCGTAGCCCTGGAACTCCTGCCCCAGGCGGATCGGTGTCGCGTCCTGCAGATGCGTGCGGCCGGTCTTCACGATCGGCCAGAACTCCTCGGCCTTCGCGGCGAGTGTCTCCTGGAGATGGACGAGTGCCGGGATGAGGGCTTCCTCGATCGCCAGCGCCGCGCTCAGCTGGAGGGCCGTCGGGATGTCGTCGTTCGAGCTCTGGCAGCGGTTGACGTCGTCATTGGGATGCACGCGCCGGCCGTCGCCGAGGCGCGACGTCGCGATATGGGCGACGACCTCGTTCATGTTCGTGTTGGTCGAGGTCCCCGAGCCCGTCTGGTAGACGTCGATCGGGAACTGGTCGTCGTGATCCCCGTCCGCCACCGACGCCGCAGCGGCCGCGATCGCACGCGCGACAACGGCATCGATCAGACCGAGCTCCGCGTTGGTCTCGGCGGCCGCGAGCTTGATGAGCGCGAGGGCTCGGATGAACCGGCGTGGGAAGCGCTGGCCCGAGATCGGGAAGTTGAGGACGGCCCGTTGGGTGGAGGCGCCATAGAGCGCGTCTGCGGGCACGGCCATCTCGCCCATCGAGTCGCGTTCCACGCGAGTGGCCTCCGGTCGATCGGTCATGCGCCGATCGTAGCGTCACTGGCGTCCGGCGCGGGTCGCGGCCCGACGACGTATCGCTGGTGCGACGCGTAGCGCTCGAAGCCGACCGAGCGATACAGCGCTTCCGGCGCCGCCTCCGCCTGGTCCGAATAGACCTGCACGAGATGGGCGCCGCGCTGGAACAGTCGACGCACGGCCTCGGTGACGATGGCCCGCGACGATCCCCGTCGCTGGTGCGCTGGGTGCGTCCCGACCGGCTCGAGCTCGCCGACCCGTCCGTCGGCGTCGTACCAGCCGAGGGCGAACGCGGCCAGGGAACCGTCCGGGGCTTCGACCACGAGGTCGTCCTCTAGCCGATAGTGCGGCACCGTCAGCAGCCGCTCGTACTTGGCGACGTTCAAGCGCGACGCGGGGAACGCGGCGCGGTGCAGCGCGACACGCGCCTCGAACTCCTCCGGCCCACGGATGCTCCGGATCGTGTAGCCAACGGGGAGGACGACGTCGCCGGGTGGTGGGCCGTCGGCGTGCCACTGCCACTGGCTGAGCCGCCGACCTTCTGGGACGAAGCCGCGGTCGCGAAGGACCCCGATCGAGGCGCTGTCGTCGTCCGCGGCGAACGCCGCCACTTCCTCGCCGGGCCGCTCCTCGAGCGCGGCGTCGATGATCGCGGCGAACACGCGGTCACGCCCGACGGCGTCCCTCGTCCAGACGTGCACCTCGAGCTCGGGCGGCTCATGCCACGCCCAGCCGACGAGGTCTGCGTCGTCGTACCAGAGACGGAGGTGATCGCTCAGCGGCTCCGGGTGAGTCAGTGCGTACCACCACTCGATCGCCGCGGGCGTTCCGGCGACGTGCGGGGCGCCGGCTCGCCAGGCCGCCGACAGGGACGCGACCGCCGATGAGAGGTCGTCGGTGCCGGACGCACGGCGCTCGGTGAGCATCCGGCCGAGGATAGCTGGGCTAGCATCCGCCCCGATGCCGACGATCGAGGCGAACGGGCGGACGACGGCGTACGAGGTCGACGGAGCCGGGCCGCCGCTCGTGCTCCTCCACGGTGCGACCGGCAGCGGTCCGTCCCATTTCGCGTCGCTCCTGCCGACCCTCGTCGATGGCTTCCTCTGCTACCTGCCCGATGCACGCGGGCACGGTGGCACAGCGTGGGACCCGGGCGAGAGCTGGACGACCACCGACCTCGTCGCCGATCTCGATGGATTCGTCGATGCGATCGGGCTCTCGACGTTCCACCTGCTCGGCTACTCGATGGGCGGGATGACGGCCCTGCATTACGCGTCGCGGTTCCCGGACCGGATCCGGACGCTCGTCGCGATCAGCATCGCCCCGGAACGGGAACCGCGGCTGTCCGTCGGCCGTGCGCTGATGGATCCCGACCGGATCGAGCGCGACGAACCCGACTGGGCGGGACGACTGGAGGCGCGTCACGACCCGACGCACGGACCGGGGGCCTGGCGACGGCTGCTGGATGCGATCGTCGCGGACATCGCCGAGCAGCCGTTGCTCACGGCCGGCGAGCTTCGCGAGATCGACGCGCCGACGCTGGTCGTCGCCGGCGATCGGGACCCGTTCGTGCCGATCGCCGAGGCTGCCGGTCTCGCGCGCCAGGTCGTCGACGGCCGGCTCCTCGTCCTCCCCGACGTCGGCCACGACTCGCTGGTCGAGCACGTGCCGATCCTCGAGGCGGCTCTGACCGACTTCTATCGCTCGACCGAGCCCGTCGCGCGCGCTCGTGCGCGCGATCCATCGACCACGGAGGCCCGCTGATGACCACGTTGCTCGCTCTCTATCGCCGGCCCGACGGTGGTCCGGATGCCCTTGCCGAGTTCGAGCGGCGCTATGCCGCCGAGCACCTGCCGCTCGTCGCCGAGACGCCGGGCCTTCGCTCGACCGAGGTCCGTCGCGTATCGGAGGCCCTCGGCACGGAGACCGACCTCGTGCTGATCACCGCGATGCGCTTCGACGACCGGGCGTCGCTCGATGCCGGACTCGCGTCCGATGCCATGCGCGCTGCGGGCCGGAACCTGCGCGAGATCGCCCCTGGACTCGCTACCCTGCTCGTCCTCGAGGATGCTGACGACCTTCTCGCCTGATCGACTGGCGTCACAGGCAGGGCCAGGGCGGAGGCTTCCCTCGTCGTCCATACTTCCCCGAACGAGCCGCGAGGGAGCCCGTGTGACCGACGCTATGCCGACCACTCGCCTCATCCGCGTCGATGCCCCCGTCGAGGGGCACGAAGGCGTCGCGCTCGTCACGATCGATCGCCCCGACGCCCTCAACGCTCTGAGCTTCGAGCTCCTCGCCGAACTCGCGGATGCGCTCGAGACCCTCGACACGGATGGTCGGACCCGGGCCGCGGTCATCACAGGCGCGGGTGAGCGAGCGTTCGCCGCCGGCGCCGACATCGTCGAGCTGGCGGACCAGAGCCCGGAGCGGCTACGGGCCGAGGGCCAGTTCGGCTCGTGGGATCGCATCGGTGCCATCGGCATCCCCTTGATCGCCGCCGTCCGCGGGTTCGCGCTCGGCGGAGGCTGCGAGCTGGCGATGACGTGCGACATGATCGTCGCCGGTGAAGACGCCCGATTCGGGCAGCCGGAGATCAAGATCGGCGTGATGCCCGGAGCCGGCGGGACCCAGCGGCTGACACGGGCCATCGGTGTGGCCCGGGCGATGGAGCTGGTGCTCACCGGGCGGATGATCGACGCTTCCGAGGCCTTGGCCGCGGGACTCGTCACCACGGTCGTGCCGACGGCCGAGGTCCTCAGCGCTGCCCTGAAGCTCGCCGACACGATCGCGTCGATGCCGCCGCTCGCCGTACGTGCCGCCAAACGTTCCGTGCTGGCGGCGGCGGAGCTTCCGTTGAGCGCCGGTCTGCGCGCCGAGCGCGAAGCCTTCTTCGACCTGTTCGCGACCGACGACCAGCGCGAGGGCATGCGTGCGTTCCAGGAGAAGCGGGCGCCCACATGGACGGGCCGGTGACGCGCCCGATGGCGCACCATGACGAGGCCATGCACCGAGGGAGGATGACCGCAGATGGAGCGTGACCCGAACGAGGGTGAGACCGACGCCGGACGCGAGTTCGCGCGCGATCTGGCCGACGAGCCTGTAGCCGCGATCCGCGACGCGCCGCCGGATATCCTGTCGCCGATCGACGAGTCCGCTCCGGTCAGCGGGCACGTGCCCGCACCAGAACCGGCCGGTTCCCCGGCGGATGCGCCGGAGCACGACTGGAGCATCGCGCAGGCCCTCGTTCGCCCGACGTTCCGCCCCGTGGGAACGACCGGCCTCCCGCTCGAGACCGTCGACCGCGAGACCCTCGCGCAGCATTCGATGCAGAGTCACTCCCAGCCCTTGCTCGACGAGGGTCCCGCCGGCATTCCCGTCGTCTACGCGATGGCGGCTGGAGGGTTCGACATCCTCGTGAACGGCGACCACCTGCTGTCGTGGGGCATCGAGCCCGCGGACTTGCAGTCGGCCGCCGTCGCGAACCTGCGCGCCTGGGCTGCGAGCGCGCCGTGGACCGACGAGACCGAGGGCGACCGCCGCCTCATCAGCTCGGATACGGGCGACGGCATGGATGCCGCCCGGATCATCCTGCCGGAGACACTCGACTACCTGCAGCGCGAGCTCGGGCCGCACGGCCGGGTGCTCGTCGGCATCCCGGAGCGCCATCTCCTCGCGGCCGCGCCGTTGCGGCCGGACGACGCCGGCTTCGCGGCGATGTTCGCGGAGTTCGTTATCGAGCAGTCGGGCGGCGCGGACGAGCCCGTCGACCGCCGTCTGTTCGAGATCGTCGACGGCCGTCTGGTCGAATTCAGCTGAGCGGCCCGACCGCGTCTCCGCCGTGACCGACGGGCTCCGGGTCGAGGTCGATGGTGCCGTCGCCACACTGACGCTCGACAGGCCAGAGGCGCTCAACGCGCTGACCGTGCCGGTCAAGGTCGCCCTCCGCGAGGCGTTCGAGTCGCTCGCCGCCGACCGAGACGTCCGGGCGGTGATCCTCACCGGGGCCGGGCGTGCGTTCTCCGCCGGCCAGGATCTTGCGGAGCGCGAACAGCCGGACGCCGCCCCGCTCGAGGTCGAGGTGCGCGAGCGCTACAACCCGATCATCCGCGCCATCCGCTCGATGGGCCAGCCGGTGATCGCTGCCGTCAACGGCGTCGCCGCGGGCGCCGGAGCGTCGCTCGCGTTCGCGTGCGACCTGCGCATCTGTGCCGAGGAGGCTCGTTTCGTGCTGGCGTTCGGGCGGATCGGGCTCGTCCCGGACACCGGCGCGACGTGGTTCCTGCCGCGGATCGTCGGTCGGGCAAAGGCAACCGAGCTGGCACTCGCGGGCGATCAGGTCGATGCGACGGAGGCGCTCAGGCTCGGGCTCGTTTCGCGTGTGGTACCCGGCGACCGATTGCTGGACGAGGCTCGCGCCCTCGCCGAGCGGATCGCCGAGGGCGCCCCGCTGGCGACGGCCCTGACGAAGGAGGCGCTGGAACGATCCGCGACGATCACGCTGGATGAGGCGCTCGAGGGCGAGGCGAAGCTGCAGGGCATCGCCGGGGCTTCGAGGGACCACGCAGAGGGACTCGCCGCCTTCCGCGAGAAGCGTCCGCCGCGGTTCACCGGTTCCTGACGCCACCGCGGATGAGGCGTAGGCTGGCGTCATGACCGATCCGCTCGCGCTCGATCCGGTCCTTTCGCCGGCCGAACGGTCCGGCGGCGCGGCGCCTGCTCGCCAGCACGACGAGGCGTACGAGGCGTGGTTCGAGCGCTTCGAGGCGCACGTCATGAACGGCGGCAAGGTCGAGGCCGTCGACCCGATGCCCGACGAATACCGGACGGCGGTCCTGCGGTTCGTCGAGATGCATGCCAACTCGGAGCTGATGGGCGTGCTGCCCGAGCGTGAGTGGCTGATGCGCGCCCCGACGCTCCGCCGCAAGCTGGCCCTGACCGCGAAGGTCCAGGACGAGGTCGGCCACGCCCAGCTGCTGTACCGGGTGGCGGAGGACCTCGGGAAGCCGCGCGAGGCCATGTTCGATGACCTGCTCGCCGGCAAGACCAAGTTCCACAACGTCTTCCACTACCCGACCGTCGGGTGGGCGGATGTCGGGATGATCGCCTGGCTCGTCGATGCCGCGGCGATCGTCGCCCAGCAGGCGCTCCGTGACTCGAGCTATGCGCCCTACGCCCGGACGATGCGCAAGATCTGCTGGGAGGAGTCGGTCCACATCATGCATGGGCGCGACGTGGTCGTGACGATGGTCACCGGCACACCCTCGCAGCGGGCTGCCATCCAGGACGCCCTCG
>DASSZA010000046.1:0-17052 GCA_035703005.1 Candidatus Limnocylindrales bacterium
CTTCCGCCCGGCCAGCAGCATGTTCGTGGCGCGAACGATGCCGTCGACGGTCGACTGGCCCGTCCCGTACCGGTTGTCGAAGAGGTGCTTCGTCTGCGCCTCGTTGACGGCGACGACCGGGAAGCCGAGTGCGCCGTCCGCAGCCATCGCCTTGAGCCGGATGACCCCGGTGGTCGTCTCCTCGGTGCCGGCGAGGACCTCCTTGATCTGGTCGGGCCGTTCGCTGTGGAGCAGCGAGACGAGGTCGCAGCCATCGTCCATCGTGATCTGGGGGTGTGTGTCCGCGACCGACTTGAGGTGGTCGTAGTATGTGTCCCGATCCTCGCCACGACGGGCGAAGACGGCCATCCCGTATTCGGCGACCAGGGCCGCCGCGACATCGTCCTTGGTCGAGAGCGGGTTGGAGGCCGCGAGCACGACCTGGGCGCCTCCCGCCTTCAGCGTCCGCATCAGGTTCGCGGTCTCGGTCGTGACGTGGAGACACGCGCCGATGCGGATGCCGTCCAGCGGCCGGTCGCGCTCGAACCGCTCACGGATGAGGCGCAGGACCGGCATCTCCCGCTCGGCCCATTCGATCCGCCGCACGCCCTCGGCCGCCAGGCCGAGGTCGGTGACGTCATGGGCGGGCAGGATCGCTTCGGTGGTCATGGGCGGTCGGTCTCCTTGCGGATGAACAATCGGCGCAGGGGCGCCGTGAGATCCGCCCACGGCGGACCGAGTCGATGGATCAGCCGTTCCTCGAACCGCGCGTGCTCGCTGTATCCGAGGTGGCGGTACGCGTTGATCGCGGGCGGATTGTCCGAACGGACGTTGAGGACGACCTGGTCGCAGCTCCGCAGGAGCTCTGCGGTCACGGCACCCGTGACGGCGGTTGCGAACCCGCGGCCGCGATAGTCCATGTGCGTCAGCACATTCCCGACGACCGCGAGCCGCGCGCCGTGGCTGATGACATGGGTCCCGGCGGCCGCGACGAGCCGCCCGTTGACGCGCATCCCGTAGTAGACGCCGTCGGCGATGGCGGTGGCCGGGAGCCATGACGCGAAACCGAGCTGGTAGAGCCGGTTGAGCTCGCCGATCTCGACGGGGAGCAGCCGCTGTACGGTCGCTGGGTACGGCTTGAAGTGCGCCCGATCGACCCACATCCGGACCATCTGCGGGCCTGGATCGACCCGGTAGTGCGCCTCGATCGCCGGCAGCATCTCCTGGCGCGCCGCGATGTACGCCGCGCGCGGCCGGATGACGTCACGAACCACCGCGGCGATCCCCTCGCTACGGCCCATCACGAACAGTGGCTGCGGCGTCGGGCCCGTGTACTCGAGCCCGATCGCCACGATCTCGTCGCCGTCGTACGCCGCTCCCCAGCGGGTCCGGCTGAACTCGCGATCCTCGAGGTCGCAGATCGCGTACGCGGCGTACAGGCGATCCTGCGCGAGGAACGCATGCAGCGCGTCGCGATCCGTGGTCAGACGAGCGGCGATGGCCTGACGGCGCGTGATCGCGACGGTCGCCATCAGTCGGCCGTCGTAGCCGAGGAAATGACCGGGGGCGTGACCGGCGCCGCGGTCGTCGCGATCGCCGCGAAACCGGGCGCCGTGGAGCGACGGAGCTCGCGCGCCGCAACGGCTTCGGCGATCGACGTCGTGTACGGCGGCCGGAGCACGCCCTCCTCGGTGACGATGCCCGTGATGAGATCGGCCGGCGTGACGTCGAACGCGGGGTTGCGGACATCGGTGTCGGGCGGGGCGATGCGGACGTCACGGAACATCAGGACTTCGTTCCCGGAGCGCTCCTCGATCGGGATGTCGGCGCCGGTCGGCGTGTCGAGATCGATCGAGCTGACCGGTGCGGCGACGAAGAACGGGACGTCGTGGCGTGCGGCCAGGACCGCCAGCGTGTAGGTCCCGATCTTGTTCGCGGTATCGCCATCCGCCGCCACGCGATCGGCACCGACGATCACGGCGTCGACCTCGCCCCGGGCCATCAGGTGGCCGGCCGCGAGGTCCGGGATCAGCGTGTGGGGTACGCCGGCCTGGGCGAGCTCCCACGCCGTGAGCCGTGCGCCCTGCAGATACGGACGCGTCTCGTCGACCCATACGTGCACGGGCCGACCAGCGTTGTGGGCCGCCTGGACGACGCCGAGCGCCGTCCCGAACTGCCCGCACGCGAGCGGACCCGTGTTGCAGTGGGTCAGGATCCGCAGCGGCCGGTCCTCGGGGAACGACAGCGCCTCGAGCCCGAAGGTCGCGAGTCGACCGTGGTCCTCGGTCGTCTCGAACACGATGGTGTCCGCCTCTCGCCGGATCGCGGCAGCGATCGCGTCGCCGTCCTCGGACAGCTCACCGACGGCCTCGTATGCCGCCATCACCCGATCGACCGCCCAGCGCAGGTTCACGGCCGTCGGGCGCGCATTGCGTAGGACGTTGGCGGCTCCACGGAGCGTCGCGCGGCGCGCGTACGGACCCGTGGTCGCGTTCGCGCGGGCCGTCAACGCCATGCCGATCGCGGCGACCTGACCGATGGCCGGCGCGCCGCGGACGATCATCTCCCGGATCGTCGCGGCTGCCATCGCGGCCGACTTGATCGGGAACTCCTCGAGGGACTCGGGCAGCTTGCGCTGGTCGATCACGTACAGGACACCGTCCGCCTCGCGGAACGCAGCGCGGAAGCCCGTCGCCGACGGCGGCGGTACGGGTGGTGCGGCGGGCGCGTACGCCTGCGGGTCGAGGATCGCACTGGCAGCCTCGGCCGATGCCCGCTGGATCGCCTGGGCAGCGCCGACGACGGTCACGGCGCCCTGCACCATGTCACCGGCGAACTGGCGGAAGAAGCGGCGGCGCGCGAGGTCGGCGCCACCACTCTCCGGAGCGGCCGGGGCGCCGGGCTTCGGAGCGGTGGCGTCGGCGTCGGTGCGGTCGGGATCAGCCATAGCGGGTCAGTCGATGACGGGAGGTGGTCGGTGCGCCCGTCAATACTTGATGACGCTGGTCACGCGGCGGCCGTCCAGCCGCTCGCGACCCTTGAGGAACTCGAGCTCGACGAGGAAGGCGAGACCGATGACCTCGCCCTTCAGCCGCTCGATCAGCTCGATGGTGCCCTTCACGGTGCCGCCCGTGGCCAGGAGGTCATCGACGATGAGGACCTTCTGTCCCGGCTGGATCGCGTCGCGGTGGATCTCGAGCGTGTTCGAGCCGTATTCGAGGGCATACTCCACGGTGATCGTCTCAGCGGGCAGCTTGCCGAGCTTCCGAACCGGCACGAGCCCCGCATCGAGCTGGTAGGCCATCGGGGCGCTGAAGATGAACCCGCGCGACTCCATCCCGACGACGATGTCGACCTGCTCGTCCTTGTACGGCTCCAGCATGAGGTCGATCGATTCCTTGTACGCGGCGGGGTCCTTGAGCAGCGTCGTGATGTCGTAGAAGAGGATGCCGGGCTTCGGGAAGTCCGGGATCTCGCGGATCCGTTCGCGCAGCGCCTCGGCGGACATCTGGATGGGGTCCTCCAGCAGGTGGTGTTCGGTTCGGCGGACGAAGTCCTGGGCGGGTGCCGAGCCGGGCCGAAAGTCTACCGCAGCGGACGTGGCCGCCCGAGGTGGCGGACCGGCCCCTCGCAGGGCGACGGCATCCCTGTGGGAGGACGGGATGGGCCTCAGGCGCCGGGTGCGACCGCGACGTTGCCGACCGGTTCTTGGGCGGTCACGCCGTGCAGCCGGCCGCTCAGGACGACACCGAGCAGAGCCACGCCGACCGCGACCCCGAAGCCGAGCGCGAGGCCCGTCGCGGGGTTCCCGGTGGACCGCACCGAAGCGGCCACCAGCGCGCCAGTGATGCCCGTCCCCAGCGCCGTCCCGAGCGAGTCGGTGAGCGAGATCGCCGACGACGCGCGGCCCTGCTCCGCGGTCGGCGCCTCGCGCAGCACGATCAACGCGAGCGGCGAGTACGCGAGGCCCATCGCGTAGCCGGCCACGGCGAACGTGGGCAGCGCGACCCACGGCGAGATCGTCGGCACGAGGACGATCCCGAAGCTCGCGAGACCGACGACGAGGACCATCACGCCGGCACGGACGAACCGCTCCGGTGGCCAGCGCTTCGAGAACTTGGCCTGCGTCCACGAGCCGGCCGTCCAGCTCACGGTCGCCGCGGTCAAGGCGATGCCTGCTTGTGCTGCACTCAGCCCGCGCCACTCGACGAGCGCGAGCGCGACATAGGCATCGACAGCGAAGAACGCGAACGTGATGACGCCGCGCATCAGCACCGTGGCGGGAAGTCCGCGCGCCGCGCGGAGCGTGCCCTCAGGGGTCAACCGGCGAAGCGCGAACAGTCCGAGGACGGCGCCACCGATGCCCAGCACGACGAGCAGCACGGGCTCGCCGCTCGTCAGACCCGCCAACAACAACCCTGTCCCGAGGGCGACCAGGACCGCCAGCGGCGCCCGATCGCGAAGCGATGCCGCGTTCGGGGCATCATCCGGGTCGGGCCCGATCGTCCGGACGGCCGGGAAGGCGATCGCTGCGGACACGACGATCAGCGGCAGGAGGCCAAGGAAGACCCACCGCCAGCCGAGCGTCTCACCGACGATCCCGGCGAGTGCGGGTCCGACGACACCCGGCAGGATCCACGCTGTCGAGAGCGTGGCGAACATCTGGGGCCGGAGGTGCTCCGGCAGGCTTCGTCCGATCGCAACGTACGCGATCGGCGGGACCGTCCCAGCTCCAAGGCCCTGGACGAAGCGAGCGCCGACGAGCACCTCCATCGACGGCGCGAGGCCGCCGACGATCAGCCCTGTCGCAAAGAGTGCGATCCCAGCCGCGAATGGTCCGCCGAGACCGCGGCGGTCGATCAACCCGCCGACGAGGACGATCCCGATGAGTGAGCCGAGCATGAACGCGGTGAAGACCCAGCCGTACAGCTCGATGCCGTTCAATTCGTCCGCGACGATCGGCATGACCGTCGAGACGGCGAGGGCCTCGAACGCGACGAGCGTGATGGTCAGCACGAGCCCGACGATCAGGCTCCGCCGCCCGGGCGCCCACAAGCCATCGTGGCTCTTGGGAGGAGTGGGCTTCTCGCGGGTTTGGCTGACCGACATGGGCCAAAGTGTGCCGCGCTTCACGTTACGGCGCGTCGGCCGTCCGTCGTGAACGGCTACGTCAAGCGTCTCTCAGCGGCTGGCGGCGGCGACAGCAGCGCTTGGTACATCACTTGTTACGACTGACGGCGGACCCGCCGCTCGGGACCCGTCCGTTACGCCTCACGTTCCAAACGGCGTCCGAAGTCGACATTTCCGACGTTCCAGCCTTCAGTCGTAACACAAGAAGTAACAGGGGCCGTCGCGGCCCGAACCGCAGTCACGCCGGGACCGGGTCGGCGCGCAACCGCGCGACGACGGCGCCGGTGAGCTGCCACGCCTTCAGCGGGTCGGACGGGACCCGGATCCGAACCTGGTTCGACGCGAACGTGACCTCGGTCGGTCGGACCCCTGGCAACCCGCCGTCGCCGAGGAGGCGCATCGCTGCTGCGCGCGTGAGCCCAGCGCCGAACCGGACCACCAGGCGGCCCTCTTCGCGCGAGATCGACGAGACGCCGGCCTCCTCCGCCGCGAGCCGCAGCTCGGCGACCTCGACCAGCCGCGAGACCGACGGCGGCATCGGGCCGAACCGGTCCGTGACCTCCTGCCGGAACGCGGCGATGTCGCCGGCCGTCCGCGCCCGCGCGAGACGTCGGTACAGCTCGAGCTTCTGCGCCTCGTCGGGAACGTAGTCGTCGGGCAGGTGTGCATCGACGGGCAGATCCACGACGGCCTGCGGCGCCACGACGATCGGGGTGCGCCCCTCGCGCGAGGCCTTCTGCTCCTCGACCGCCTCGGCCAGCATCCGCGAATACAGGTCGAACCCGACCGCGGCCATGTGCCCCGACTGCTCGGCTCCGAGGATGTTTCCCGCGCCACGGATCTCGAGATCGGAGAGGGCGATCTGGAACCCGGCCCCGAGCTCCGACGCGTTGAAGATCGCCTGGAGCCGCTTGCGTGCCTCGTCGGACAGCCGCTCGCGGCGCCGGTACAGCAGATACGCGTATGCCCTTCGCGACGAGCGGCCCACGCGGCCACGGAGCTGGTACAGCTGCGCCAGTCCGAGCGTGTCCGCGCGATCGATGATGATCGTGTTGGCGTTCGGGATGTCGAGCCCGGATTCGATGATCGTCGTGGACACGAGGACGTCGGCCTCGCCGGCCGCGAACGCGATCATCACCTTCTCGAGCGCCCCCTCGGGCATCTGGCCGTGACCGACCACGAATCGCGCGTCCGGCAGCAGGCGGCGCAGCTGCTCGGCCTGCGCCTCGATCGTCTCGACGCGGTTGTGGACGTAGAAGACCTGGCCGCCGCGGTCCAGCTCGCGGAGGATCGCGTCCCGCACCAGCCCGGCCGATGCCTCGGCGACGCGGGTCTGGATCGGCAGTCGATCTTCCGGCGGCGTCTCGATGACCGACAGGTCGCGGATGCCGGCCATCGCCAGGTTCAACGTCCGCGGGATCGGTGTCGCCGAAAGCGTCAGGACATCGACCTCGCGCCGAAGCTGCTTCAGCCGTTCCTTGGCCGCGACCCCGAACCGCTGCTCCTCGTCGACCACGACCAACCCGAGGTCCTTGAACCGCACGTCCTTCGACAGCAGGCGGTGCGTCCCGATCACGACATCGACCGAGCCCTCGGCGAGACCGGCGAGCGTCGCCGCCTGCTCGCGGGCGGGTACGAATCGTGACAGCAGCCGGACCTCGATCGGGAATGCCGCGAAGCGCTGGCTGAACGTCGCGTGGTGCTGGGCGGCGAGCACCGTCGTCGGGACGAGCACGGCGACCTGCTTGCCGTCCTGGGTCGCCTTGAACGCGCCGCGCAACGCCACCTCGGTCTTGCCGTAGCCCACGTCGCCGACCACGAGACGGTCCATCGGCACCGACCGTTGCATGTCCGCCTTGACCTCGGCCGTCGCGCGCAGCTGGTCGACCGTCTCCTCGTACGGGAACGACGCCTCCATCTCCCCCTGCCACGGGGTGTCATCGGTGAACGCGTGCCCGTCGGCGTTCTGACGTGCCGCGTAGAGCGCGAGCAGGTCGTCGGCCAGCTCCGCGACCGCCTTCCGGACGCGTTGCTTGGCCTTGAGCCACTCGGTCCCGCCGAGCTTGCTGAGGGCCGGTCGCTCGGCGCCCGCATATCGGGTGACGCGCCCGATCTGCTCGACCGGCACGAAGATCCGGTCGTCGCCAGCGAAGGCCAGCTCCAGGTAGTCGCGCTCCTCCCCGGCCCCACCGCGCCGGAGCATCTGCTGGTACCGCGCCACGCCATGGTCGATGTGGACGACGAGGTCACCGGGTGTCAGCCGCTCGAGCATGTCGCGCGGGACGACCCGACGCAGCGCCTTGGGGCGGCGGACGCGGACCGTCCCGAACAATTCCCGATCGGTGACGAACGTGAGCCGGTCGGGACCGCCGGAGAAGCCGCCGTTCAGGCTACGGCCGACGAGCGCGATCGCGCCGGGGGGAGGCGCGTCGTCGATCCGGTCGACGACGGCCACGCTATGTCCAGCGTCCTCGAGGATCTCCGCTAGCCGCGGTGCCTGATCCGAAGCCAGCACGATCCGGCCACCGTTCTCGCGCCACGCCTCGATCGCATCGGGCAGCCGTCCGGCGCGTCCGAGCGGCAACGCCGGCTCGCGCCACCCGAAGAGGTCGCCCGACCCTCGAGAACCGCCGGCCATCGCGACGTCGGCTGGCGGCTCCGATTCCCAGGTCAGCTCGAGCGTTCGCGACGCCACGAGGCGGGCCTTCCAGTCGCGCGACGTCAGGTAGGTCGATCGCCAGTCCTTCGGCAGCTCCCCGGCTTCGACCAGCTCGGTGCGCCGCTCGTCGGCCTGTCGCCACAGGAAGCCCGCAGCCTCCGCTACATCGCCGGGCTCGTCGATGATCAGCAGCGTCCCAGGGTCGATGTGGTCGAGCGCGGTCGACGGTGCGAGGTACGGCGCCCACACTTCGGCGGCGTCGCCCACGGCGAGTGCGCGGGACTCCCCGGAGACCTGCCCCGGGACGTCCGCGGACGGTCGCAGCGGGTCGTCGGCAGTGCCCTCGAACCGCGCGAGATCGGCGGCGAGCCGTTCCGACAGCCGGTTCGCGCCGCGGCCCAGTCGAACGCGGATGTCGGCTACGCCCGATTCGGGGAGCAGGAACTCCGACGCCGGCAAAAGCGCAGCGCGCTCGACGCGGGCGGTCGTCCGCTGGTCGGTCGGGTCGAACGATCGCAGCGAGTCGATCTCGTCACCGAAGAACTCGATGCGGATCGGCAGGTCCATCGATGGCGGGAAGACGTCGACGATGCCGCCGCGACGGGCGAACTCGCCGCGACCGCCGACCTCGGTGACCGGCGCGTAGCCAAGATGGAACAGGTCTCGGAGCAGCGCGTCCTGGTGGAGCCGCGCACCGACCTTCAGCTCGCGGGGTTCGGCGGGCAGATCGTCCGGCGCGATCGTGTGTTGGAGCAGTGCCTGGACGCTCGCCACGAGCACGCGGGCGCGGCCGTGGCGCCAGGCCGCCAGGGTCGCCACACGCGCGGCGGTCTCATCCGCGACAAGCTCGCTGCGTTCATACGCGAGCGCCGTTCGCGGATCGAGGACCGCGACCGCGGTAGGCTCACCGAGCCAGGCCTGCAGCTCTTCGGCGACCCGATCGCCGATCTCTGCGTCCCGGGCGACCCACACGATCCGCTCATCGAGCGCCAGCGCGGCCGCGAGGTACGACTTCGCGCCGTGCGGGACAGCGACCACGCCGGCATGCCGTCCGACACGACCGACATCGGCCGGCGAACCGATGCGCTCGCGGATCGTGCGGAACGACCCGGTCTCGGCGAGGAGCGGCGGCAGCGCCGACAGATCCGGCAGCCGGTGTCCCGACTTCCGTGGCTCGTCCCGGCGGCGCTTGCGCGACGCGGGACGCATCGTCGCCCGGCGAGCGTCCGCGACCTCCGCGTCGACCGCGGCGGCGTCGAAGTCGACCGCGTCCTCATCGCGCGTCGGCGCGTGACGGCTGGCGAACTCGTCGGCGACACGCTCGGCGATCCGCCGGTCGCGGCCGCGACGGCCGCGGAGGGTCGGGCGCGTCGACTCAGGCATCGTCGCCGCCCCCGCGCGGCAGGACGCGCCGCCAGCCCGTCCGGGTCCGACGGACGCCGTTCTCGTCCGGCGGACCGTCGACCTCACCCGGCGCAGCGAGTCGCGTCGTGTCTGCCTCGCGCAACTGGAACGTATTGAAACGGTTGGCGGCCTTGCTCGTCCCCTCGCGGGCCCAGGCCTCGACGCCATCGGCGGCAGCGTCGAGGAGCTCGTCGAGGCGCTGCGCCTCGTCGGGCTCGAAGCGCGACAGAACGTGGTCGCGGCCGTTCCGCACCGGGTCGCCGATCCCGATCCGGAATCGGCTGAACTTCTCGGTCCCAAGCTCGTCGATGACCGAGCGGAGCCCGTTGTGTCCGCCATGGCTGCCCGACTCCCGGAACCGCAGCTTGCCGAACGGGAGCGCGAAGTCGTCGGCGATGACGAGCAGATCCCCCAGGGGCGCGTGTTCTCGTGCGAGCACCTTGCGGACCGCCAGACCGGAGTCGTTCATGAAGGTCAGCGGCTTGACGAGGGTCATCTCGAGCCCGTCGTATCGGCCGACCGCCACGTTCGAGGCGTCCCGCTGCCGCCCACGCCCGGACAGACCGGCCCGCTCCGCGAGCCGATCGAGCACGAGCCAACCGACGTTGTGACGCGTCCCGGCATACCGCTCACCCGGATTGCCGAGCCCGACGACGACCTTCACCATCCCTCCGGACAACACGACAGGGCCCGAATCCCGTCCGACCGGCTACGCGGCGGGTGACCGCAAGGTCGCGGGAGGGCCTCCCGGGATGGTACCGCGAGACGGGTTAGCGGTCGGTCCAGGCTGGACCGAGCAGCCGTCGCTCCAGGTCGCGCATGTCGCGCTCTTCCCCCGGCGTGGCGTGGTCCCGGCCGCAGATGTGCAGCGCGCCATGGGTCACCAGGAGGCGCAGCTCGTCGGCAGGCGACCAGCGCACGTCCCCGGTCTGGCCGCCGCGACCCGCCTCGGCCTGGTCGACCGCGCGTTCGACCGAGACGACGATGTCGCCGAGGTTGATCCGGCTTCCCGGGGGTCGCGGGATGTCGAGTGCGTCGGCGTCCGGCGCGAAGGCCGCCGGCGGTAGCAACGGGAAGGACAACACGTCGGTCGGGCCGGCGTGGCCCATGTGCGCGACATTGAGATCCGCGATCTCGGCGTCGTCGGTCAGGATCAGACCGATCGATGCGGGTGCCGGGGCGCGGGAAACGTCCAGCGCGGACGCGATGGCCGCCGCGAGGCCGGCGACGGAGGCCGGCGGGACGATGCCATCGCGCACATCGACGTCGATCCGCCACGGCTTCCGGTAGATCGCGCGGGTCACGAAGCGCACGCGATCACGAAGCGCACCCGATCACGAGCTCGGCCGGTCGCCTCCCCCGGCCGCTTGGGCGCGGCGAGATTCGAGCTCGACGACCGTGTTCTGCGGGTAGGCGATCCGCGTGTGATACATGCCCAGGAGCTGTGCGACGAACGCGTCCTTGATCCGCTCGAGGTCGCGGAACGTGAGATCGCACTCGTCGAACTGGCCGTCGGCCACGCGCTCGTCGATGATCCGCGACACCATCGCACGGATCGCGGGCTCATCGCGCGACTGCAGCGAGCGCACCGACGCCTCCACGCTGTCGGCCAGCATGATCAGCGCAGCTTCCCGGCTTTGGGGCTTGGGCCCGGCGTGGCGGAAGCGCCGCTCGTCGACGGCGGCTGCCGCCTTGGCGCCCTCGGCGGTCGTGATGCCGCCATACGGCTCGGCGGCACGCTCGCGGGCACGAGCCAGGAAGTAGCTCATCACCGCGGTGCCGTGGTGCTGCGGGATATATGCGATCAACGCCTTGGGCAGCTTTGCGGCATAGGCGGTATCGATGCCGTCGGCGACGTGCTGCTTGAGGATCTGCGCGCTCACCTCGGGCTCGAGCTCGTCATGGATGTTCTCGCCGCCCGCCTGGTTCTCGATGAACGCGAGCGGGTTCGAGAGCTTGCCGATGTCGTGGTAGTACGCGGCGACGCGCGTGACCAGCGGGTCTCCGCCGATCGCCTCTGCCGCACGTTCTGCGAGGTTCGCGACCATCAGCGAGTGGTGGTACGTGCCCGGCGTCTCGACGAGGAGTCGTCGGAGCAGTGGCTGCGACGGGTTCGCCAGCTCGAGCAGCTGGAAGACGGTCAGGATCCCGAACGCCGAGCCGAGGACCGCGAACGTGCCGACCGCCGCGACCGCCGACCCTGCGGCCGATGCGCCCGATGCGAACCACAGCTCTAGCACCCCGCGGATGTCGCGCGTCCCGAGGAGCGAGAACACCGACACGACGAGCGCGTTGACCGCGAACACGGCGATGCCGGCCTCGACGAAGGTCTGGAGTCGATCGCCCTTGCGGATTGCCAGGATGCCGGCGAGCCCGCCGAAGAAGATGTAGCTCGCGAACTCGAGCGACGAACCCGCGAGTGCGCCGCCCATCACGGCGACCAGCGCCATGACGATCGTTGCGACCGAAGCGTCGAGCAGGATCGCGAGCACCATCCCGATCGCCGCCGTCGGCAGGAAGTAGCCGAGCAGCTCGCGGCCCGCGGTGACCTTCAGCGCGACCGACACGCCAACGAACAGCAGCCCGATGAGCAGCAGCACGTTGCCGCGGTGCCAGAGCGTCGGCCGGAAGCGCCAGATCCACGCGAGCAGGATCGTCACGGCGAGGACGGCCAACAGGAACCAGCCGGCCAGCGTGGAGAGATCGAGCGGCGCGTCCTGGCCGAGCCCGAGCGCCTGGATCGCTTCGAGGTCAGCCGGCGTCAGCGGTGTCCCGTTGCGAACGACGACCTGGCCCTGCGCGATATCGACCTCGACCGGCTTGACGTTCTCGGCCGCTCGGTCCCGCGCTTGATCGGTGAGTGTCTGACTGAACGATGAGTTCGCGACGATCAGCGGGCGGATGATCTCGGCCGCGAGCATCCGCTCCGCCTCGTCGAGGTCACCACCCATCCGGCTTTCGACCGTCGCGCGGGTCTCCGCAGCCTGCGTATCGCGCAACTCGGTCCGCTCCGTGGCGTCGAGCACGCGTGCCGCCTCGGTCCTGATCGCCGCCCAGCGCGGAGCATCGATCTTCTCGAGGGTCGCCTGCGTGCTATCGCTCAGCCCCGGGATGGCGGTCTCGAGCAGCGCGATCCGTTCATCGGGCTTCAGATCGGTCGCAAAGGCGGTGTCGACGCGGCGGACGCGGCCATTGAACGCGTTCTGCTGCTCGTTCGCGATCGCGATCGCCTTGTCGGCCGTGAAATCGAACTGGAGCGGCACTCCGGCGCGGGCGGCCGTCCTCGCCTGGTCCGTCAGCGTGCTGCTCGTGAACGAGATCGCCTTTGGAGCCGCGATGTCCTCCCGGACGAGCTCGCCCACCCGATAGTCCACCGGGGCGGACGGCAGCAGGTCGACTGCGAGGATCGCCGTCAGGAGGAGGATCAGGACGGTCGCGGCGACAGCCGCCCGTGAGGCGTCGTTGCGGGTGAACCGCGAGAGGACCGGGGCTCGCTGCGGGAGCATCAGTGATCCGCCTCGTCGTGGTCCGCGAGGTCCGCCCGCGCGAGCGCGCTCGCGACCTTCCCGCTCACGACCTTGCCATCGGCCCGGCCACGCGTCCGTGGCGACAACCAGCCCATGACCTTCCCTAGATCGCGCGCGTTGCTCGCGCCGGTCGCGGCGATGGCCTCGTCGATGAGCGCGTCGACCTCGGCATCTGACAACGCCTGGGGCAGGTACTCGGTCAGGATCGCGATCTCGGCCTGTTCCTTCTGGGCAAGGTCGGCCCGGCCACCCTTCTCATACGCCTCGACCGATTCGCGGCGCGTCTTGACCTCACGCGTGAGGACCGCGAGGTACTCGTCGTCGGTCAGTGGCCGCTGGTTCCGCTTCTCCACGTTGTACGCGGCATTCGACGCCATCCGGAGGACATCGCGACGCAACACATCACCGCCGCGCATCGCGGTGGTGATGTCTGTCTGGATGCGATCTCGAAGGGACACCGGTCTTGGCTACCTCGGGCGGTCGTCGCACACGCCCGTGGGGCCGCAGGTGTCGGCTGCGGTGGCTCCGCTCAGCCGGCCTGCGTACGGGCGTTCTTCTTGCGCTTGGCTTCCTTGCGCTTGCGCTTCACGGACGGCTTCTCGTAGTGCTCGCGTCGGCGAGCCTCAGCGAGGATGCCGCTCTGCTGGATCTTCTTGTTGAAGCGACGCAGGGCGCTCTCGAACGTCTCGTTCTCCCCTACTCGGACTTCAGCCAATCGGTGTTCACCTCCTCCGACCAGGATCTCGAGGCGCTCCTCCGGCGCGGCCGACCGACCGGACAGGGCGGCTCCACGGGCTGGGCCGCAGAGCCGCCGGAGTCTACCCGAGGGGTCTAGGGTGGTCAAACGTGGTCTGACCCCTCGCAGGTAGCATCCGCGGGACATGACGAGCCTCATCGACCTGCTCGACTCTGCGGTCACACGGTACGGCGAACGGCCGGCGCTCGGGTTGCGTCACGACGATGGCACGACGACGCAGTGGAGCTATCGCGAGCTCGATCGTCGGGCGCGGATCGCTGCCTGGCGGTTGCGGGCGATGGACCTCGAACCGGGCGATCGGATCCTGACGTGGAGTCCATCGACGCCGGCACTGCCCGCGGCGTACTACGGCGCGATGCACGCCCGGCTCGTCCTCGTCCCGCTCGATCTGCGCATGTCGGCGGACGCCGTCGAGATGATCGTCCGCGCGTCGGGCGCCCGACACCTGATCCTCGGGACCGGGCGTGACGCACCCGACCCGCGAGAGGCTGGACTGGCGGACTTCCCGACGACGACCGTGGAGGACCTGTCCGCGGAGCCGGCGCCCGACGACCCGCTGTTCCCGCCCGACTGGGAGGCTCGTCAGGCCTCATGGAAGCGACCTGAAGCCCACGAGACGTTCGAGCTGGTCTTCACGAGCGGCACGACGGGCACGCCGAAGGGCGTGATGCTGACCCACGACAACGTCGTCGCGTCGATCGAGTCGTTCCACCGGATCGTGCCGCCGATGGAGCACCGGCTCGTTTCGCTGCTCCCGCTGTCGCACCTGCTCGAACAGGCCGTCGGGCTGTACTACGCGCTCGATGTCGGGGCCGACATCCTCTACGTCCGCAGCCGCAACCCGCGCGTCATCTTCGATGCGCTGCGCGACCAGCGCGTCACGAGCATGGTCGTCGTACCGCAGGTCCTCGACCTGTTCTGGAGTGCGATCGAGCGTGAAGTCGCCAAGCGCGGGCGGGCCGCGACCTTCGAGCGGCTGCGCGGCATCGCCCGTCGGCTACCCGTGACGGTCCGCCGGTGGCTGTTCCGAAGTGTCCACCAGCAGCTCGGCGGTCACTTCCGGCTGTTCCTCTCATCGGGCGCGTTCCTGCCACCTGCGCTCCAGCAGGCGTGGGAGGACCTCGGTGTGACCGTCCTGCAGGGCTACGGGGCGACCGAGACCGGCACCGGGTCGTGCACGACCCTCGACGATCACGGGCTCGGCACCGTGGGCCGCGTGCCCGACGGCATCGAGCTGCGGCTCGCGCCCGACGGGGAGATCCAGTTCCGCGGGCGCACGGTGTTCAAGGGTTACTGGAACGCGCCGGAGCTCACGAAGACCGCGTTCACCGACGACGGCTGGTATCGGACGGGCGATCTCGGCCATTTCGACGACCAGGGCCGCCTCGTCCTGAGCGGCCGTCTCAAGGACATGATCGTGCTGCCGAACGGGTTCAACGTGTATCCCGAGGACATCGAGAACGCGCTGCGCATCGCGGGCGTTCGCGACGCGGTCGTCCTGGAGACCGATCCTGGTCGGATCGAGGCGATCGTGCTGGCCCTCGAAAGAGAGGACCCGGCCGAGACGAAGTCGCGCATCGAGGCCGCGATCAAGGCGGCGAACGCGACCCTCGGGCCGAACCAGCGCATCGCGGGCTGGCGGCTCTGGCCCGGCGAGGACTTCCCGCGGACGCACACGCTCAAGATCAAGCGTGACCCGATCCGGACGTGGATCGCGGCCGGAAGCTGATCGCGCCCGGCTAGGACGGGACCGGGACGCCCGTCCCGAGTGTCTCTAGCGCCGTCTGGATATCGGGCTGGAGCGGGTCCTCTGCTCCGGCCGGCACCCACGAGTACTGCACGACCGTCGACCCGACCAACCGGATGATGTGGCGTGCCCCGAACGGGGACTGGACCTTGGCCGGCCCGGTCGCGAGGTATGCCGCCTGCGCCGCCGCGGCCTGCGCGGCTGCGACAGGGTCGGCGAACTCGTACACGACGATGAACCCCTCCTGCGGTGCCTTGGGCAGGATCACCTGGTAGAGGGCGCGCGGCGTCGTCGTGAAGGTGGCGTCCTCGGGCGGACGGAACTCGGCTTGCGAGTCCTGGAGGACGAGGTTCTTCGTCCCGAGTGCCTGTACCAATTCCGTGCGCGTCTGCGCGACCGCAGGGCCGACGGTCCGGGTGGGACCCTCGGTGACGACCGCGCCGACCGATGGCGGCGCGTCACTCGTCGACCCGGCACAACCGGCCACGAGCAGCCCGGCGGCCAGCGCGAGCGCGGTCCGGCGCAGGATCATCAGCCCGGCGGCCATGAGAAGGCGCGCCCGCCAAGCACGTGGAGATGCAGGTGGTCGACCGACTGACCGCCCCAGTCACCGACATTCGATACGAGGCGGTACCCGGCGTCGGCGATGTCCTCGGAGCGGGCGAGGTCGGCGGCGACGGCGAACATTCGTCCCAGGAGCGGGCCGTCCGCTTCGGTCAGATCGAGCGCCGACGCGATGTGCCGCTTCGGCAGCACCAGGATGTGGGTCGGCGAGGCCGGCGCGATATCGCGGATCGCCAGGACCGCATCGTCCTCGTGGACCTTGGTCGAGGGCAGCTCGCCGGCGACGATCCGGCAGAACAGGCAGTCGGTCGTCATCACAGCGTCGGCTTGGTGCTCATCAGGAAACCGATGACGCCGACGAGTCCGGCCATCAGGTACGACACGTAGCGCTGCCGCATCGCACGCTCGCGCCAGACCTGATCGTCGGGAGTCGCCTTGACCCCGATCAGTCGCCGCAGATTGGGGCGCTGGATGAAGAAGGCCAGGCCGAGATTCACCGCGTAGATCACGAGCGCGACCATCAGCCACGGCTGCTGCAGAAGCGTCGGGCCGAGCGCTGCGACGAGGCCGATGCCGGTGATCGCCAGCCCGGCGCCGATGATCACCGTTCCGTGCGACTGCCCCCACAGCAAGCCACGCACGACCCGGCTGTCGGAATCGACCGTCGCGCGCCGCGTGCGCAGCGCGAACGGCAGCAGGATCGACGGCAGGAACAACAGGATCGCAAGCGTGATGTGCGTGACGAGCAGGATCGGGATCAGGGGGCTCGGCATCGTCGCGATCGTACCAGCGGCAGCGCTCAGGACCTTCGGAGCTCGAGAGCCACCCAGTCGCCCTCCGACGTCCGCGCCGCCACCCGCAAGCCGGCGGCCTCGAACGCGGCTGTCACCTCCGCCTCGCGGTCGACGAAGATGCCTGACGCGACGAGGGTCCCGCCGGGCACGACCTCGGCGCGCAGCGACGACGCGAGCGGGATCAGGACCCCGGCGACGAGGTTGGCGAGGACGACGTCGAACGGCGGCTCGCCGCTCGGCACCGACCCGACGCGCGCCAGCAGCCGGTCGCCGAGCTCGTTGCGAGCGGCATTCGCGACCGTCGACTCGACAGCGATCGGATCGGTGTCGACGCCGAGGGCCGTCGCGCCGCCGAGCTTGAGCGCGGCGATCGCCAGGATCCCGGAGCCGCAGCCGACATCGAGGACGCGCACGCCATCGACGCGACCCTCACCCGCAACGTGCTCCAGCGCGGCGAGGCTCAGACGCGTCGTCGGATGGAGGCCGGTCCC
>DASSZA010000188.1:0-4220 GCA_035703005.1 Candidatus Limnocylindrales bacterium
CAAGGATGAGCGCGACGCGCGGTCGATCGAGGGCGGCGAGCACGTCGGCGCGACTCGCGCGACGGACGCCGACGGCGGGACGCATCGACACCATCGAAGCGTAGCCGCTCGCCAAGCCACGGCGACCGATGAAAGGGCGCCGCAACGGCTGTCCGGACGCGGTTCCTCAGTTGGCAAGGGAGCACGACGTCCACTGGGTACCCGACACGGAAGGTCGGCACGAGCGGCCGGTACGAGCGTCCGACCTGTGGGGCCGGACGGACATCGTGTCATGTACAGCGGTACGCGCAGCCGTTGCTCAAGCGGATCCAAGCTGGCGAGATCGACCCGAGTTTCATCATCACCCATGAGATGCCGCTCAGCGAGGTCACGACCGGCTACGAGCTCTTCAAGAACAAGCTCGACGACTGTGTGAAGGTCACCCTCAAGCCAGGGATGTCGACCGGCCGCGATCGCCCGATCGTCGCCATCGTCTAGCGACGTTCCCGGGTCAGGCGAGCCTTCCGGGCGGCTCGCCTGTGCCCGGGTGGGTGGCATACGCGGCCTCGACGTCGGACAGTCGACGCTCGAGGAAGGCGTGCTCGGCGCCGTTCGTCGTCAACGCGATGGCCCGGCGATACGCGTCGGCTGCCTCGGACCAGCGCTCGAGGCGCCGCAGCAGGTCAGCACGGGCTGCGTGCAGGTAGGGGTACCCGTCGAGCTCGCCATCCGCGACGAGCCCATCGATCATGGCCAGTCCGACCGCGGGCCCATCGGCCATCGCGACGGCGACGGCGAGGTTCAGCTCCACGACCGGTGACGGCTCGACGGCCAGCAGCGCGCGGTAGAGGACGACGATCTCGGACCAGTCGGTGGCCACCCACGACGGCGCCTCATCGTGGAGCGCGGCGATCGCAGCCTGGATCTGGTACGGCCCTATCCTCCGCGCCGTCATCGCGCGCGTCACCAGCTCACTCCCCTCCTCGACCCGGGCGGCATCCCAGCGCGAACGATCCTGGTCCTCGAGCAACACGAGTCGGCCGGCCTCATCGACACGTGTCTCGCGACGCGCGTCGTGCAGCAGCATCAAAGCAAGCAATCCGACCGCCTCCGGCTCCTCGGGGAGTGATGAGACGACGACCCGTGCCAGCCGGATGGCCTCAGCGCTCAGTTCGCGGCGGACAAGCTCATCTCCGGACGTGGCCGCATAGCCCTCGTTGTAGACGAGATAGAGGACCTTGAGCACGCCGTCGAGCCGCTCGGGCAGCACGTCCGTCGGCGGGACGCGGTACGGGATACCGGCGTCGCGGATCTTCCGCTTGGCCCGTACGAGGCGTTGAGCAAGGGTCGGTTCCGGAACGAGGAACGCGCGGGCGATCTCAGGCGTCGTGAGGCCACCGAGCGTCCGAAGCGTCAGCGCGACACGCGCGTCCAGCGCGAGTGCCGGATGACAGCACGTGAAGATGAGCCGCAGCCGATCGTCGGGGATCGTCATGTCCTGCATGGCGCCTTCCGCATAGCCGCCGGGACCGATCGCCTCGAGCTCCGCTTCGATCGCGTGTTCGCGCGCGAGTTCCTCGGTCTTCTCACGTAGTCGGCGCCGCCGGCGCAGACGGTCGATCGCGCGGTTGCGCGCGGTCGTCGTGATCCACGCGCCGGGGTTCGCCGGGACGCCACGGTCGGGCCAGATCTCGAGCGCGGCGATGAAAGCGTCCTGCACCGCCTCCTCGGCGAGATCGAAGTCGCCGAGGACGCGAATCAGTATCGCGACGGCCTTTCCCTGTTCCTCGCGGAAGACTCGATCGACGAGATCGTGAGTGGCGGCGTCGCGCTGGCTCAGCCCGCGGCCGCCCCGACCGACTGATCTTCAGGCGCGCCTGAGGCCACCTCCCAGATCGGTCGGACCTCGATCGCCCCGTAGCGGATCCCGGGACACTGCGCCGCCAGCTCGAGCGCGACGTCGAGGTCGGGTGCCTCGATCATGTAGAAGCCGCCGAGCCCTTCCTTCGTCTCGGCGAACGGTCCGTCGGTCGTGATCGTCTGCCCGTCCTTCTGGCGGAGGGTCGTCGCCGTCGGGTTCGGCTGCAGAGCCTCGCCGGCGAGGTACGCGCCGCGATCACGGAGCATCTGGCTATAGCCGTTGTACGCGCTCATGACCTCGCCCTGGACGGCGGGATCGGGCGGTTCGGGCGACGGGTTGGCGGTCTCGCTGTCGTAGATCAGGATCACGTAGCGCATGTCACTGGCCTCCTGCCTGCGCGGCCACACCCCGTGCTGGCCGTCACCCTCACGACGAATCGCTCATCGCCGAATCGACAGTGGCGATCGATGACGGCGCGACCGGCCCGGGAATCATCCGTCGCTGCGTTCACCGTGTCGAGAGGTATCGTGGCCGCATGGCGACACCCAAGGAGATCCTCGAGATCGGCGGTCGCGAGGTGTCGATCTCGAACCCGCAGAAGGTCTATTTCCCGGACGCCGGGTACACGAAGATCGACCTCGTCCACTACTACCTCGCGGTCGCGGATGGCGCGTTGACCGGCGTCCGTGGCCGCCCGATGGCCCTGAAGCGGTTCGTCGACGGCATCACCAAGGAACCGTTCTTCCAGAAGCGAGCGCCGGACAACACGCCCGACTGGATCCGCACCGCCGAGCTCACGTTCCCGTCAGGGCGGACCGCGGATGAGATCGTCGTGGACGAGGCGGCGGCCCTGGCCTGGGTCGTCAACCTCGGTTGCATCGACCTGAACCCGCACCCCGTCCGCGCCGACGACCTCGACCATCCCGACGAGCTACGGGTCGATCTGGACCCGATCCCCGGGATCGAATGGCCGCAGATCCGGGACGTCGCGATGAGCTGCAAGGAGGCGCTCGAGGCAGTCGGGCTGGTCGGCTGGCCCAAGACATCCGGGTCGCGCGGGATGCACATCAACGTCCGCATCGAGCGGCGGTGGACGTACCCGGAGGTGCGCCGCGCCGCGCTTGCCCTGGCACGGGACGTCGAGGCGCGCATGCCCGGCAAGGCGACGTCGAAGTGGTGGAAGGAGGAGCGCGAGGGCGTCTTCCTCGACTACAACCAGAACGCGAAGGACCGGACGGTCGCGTCGGCGTACTCGGTCCGGCCCCTGCCCGACGCCCGCGTATCGACGCCGTTGTCCTGGGACGAGGTGCCGACCTGCGAGCCAGAGGCGTTCACGATCGCGACCGTCCCGGAGCGGTTCGCGACGACAGGCGACCCTGGAGCGGGCATCGACGACGCGGTCGGATCGCTAGAGGCGCTCCTCGAGCTCTCCGCCAAGCACGAACGCGAGGGCCAGGGCGACGCACCATGGCCGCCCAACTACGCCAAGCAGGCAGGTGAACCGCCGCGGGTCCAACCATCTCGGAAGCGTCGACCGGATTCGGAGTACGACGTCGGTCGTGGTGAGGCCGGGGGACCACCGCCGGAGGTCGCGGCGGAACGGGCGGCCGCGGTGGCGTCAGGCGACCGGAACGCCGGGCTCCCGACCGAGTGGGAAGGCTCGCGCCCCACACCGACCGGCCGGCGCAAGACGAATGTGCCGATCATCGAGATCTCGCGGGCCGCGACGAAGGCCGAAGCGCTCGAGGGCCTCGAGCGCTGGAAGGGACGCCACCCTGAGGCGGCGACGGCGTTGGAGCCGGCCGACGTGCTGGTCGACGGGATGCGCGGTCGTTCATCACTCTGGTATCGGGTGCGGGTGAACCTCAGCCATGTCCCGGAAGCGGATCGGCCCCCGCAGGAGACGCTCGATCCCGACTACGACCCGTGGGCCGGCTTCGAGTGGCCCGACCGGTCAGGCCAGCTCGAACGCGCGCCTCGCAAGAAGACGTCCGGCGCCTGACGATCGTCCCCGGCCGATCAGCCAGCGCGTACGCCGGTCGTCCGGGATCGTCGGCGCTCGTCGTCACCGAGCCAGCGGCGCGCGACCGGTAGCCAGGCGAGGCCGATCACGGCCTGGGCGAGCACGGCGATCACCAGCAGGATCCCGGGCACCGTCAACACGAGCGCGGGCACCGCCCATTCGAATCCGGCGAAGGTCAGATCTGAAGTGTCGAAGTCGAGCTGATCGCTAGCATCGGCGGCGGGCAGCGTGAACGGCGCTTGGGCCGCGGCCGATGGAGCAGGATCAGGTGGCGGAGGAGCGCTAGGTCCACCCGGCGCTGTTGCGACGGGTCCGCCCGGCAGAGTGCCTCCTCCCGGGGTCGGAGTCGGCGCCGCG
>DASSZA010000274.1:0-6954 GCA_035703005.1 Candidatus Limnocylindrales bacterium
TCGCGAACGTCACGAACGGCTAGCATCCGGAGCGATGCCTTCGCCGCAATTCGACTACATCATCGTGGGTGGCGGGTCCGCTGGGTCCGTGCTCGCGAATCGTCTCACCGAGGACGCGCACACCCGGGTCCTCGTGCTGGAAGCCGGCCGCACGGACTGGCGCATCGACCCGTTCATCCACATGCCGGCTGCGTTGGCGTTCCCGATCGGTAGCCGGTTCTACGACTGGCGATACGAGTCGGAGCCGGAGCCGTTCATGCACGGCCGCCGTATCTACCACGCGCGAGGCAAGGTGCTCGGCGGGTCGTCGAGCATCAACGGCCAGATCTTCCAACGCGGGAACCCGCTCGACTACGAGCGCTGGGGCGCCGACCCTGGCATGGAGACGTGGGACTTCGCTCATTGCCTCCCGTACTTCAAGAAGATGGAGACGGCCGTCGCTTCGCCGCCCGACGATCCGTGGCGCGGCCATGACGGTCCGCTGGTCGTCGAGCGCGGTCCTGCGACGAGCCCCCTGTTCGTGGCGTTCTTCGCGGCGGCACAGGAGGCCGGCTACCCGCTGACCGACGATGTGAACGGGTATCGTCAGGAAGGGTTCGCGCCATTCGACCGGAACATCCACGACGCCCGTCGGTTGAGCGCGGCGCGCGCGTATCTCCATCCGATCCTGCGCCAGCGTTCGAACCTCGCGGTCTGGACGCGGCGGTTCGTGAGCCGTCTTCTGTTCGACGGGACACGTGCGATCGGGGTGGAGGTCGCGCGAGGCGTGGGCGGGGGACGTGGAGTCGACCGACTGACGGCCGGTGAGGTGATCCTCGCCGGGGGCGCGATCAACAGCCCGCAGCTGCTGCTGTTGTCGGGGATCGGCCCGGCCGATGAGCTGCGCGAGCTCGGCATCGATGTGCGGGCCGACAGGCCGGGCGTCGGGCGCAACCTGCAGGACCACCTCGAGGTCTACGTCCAGTACCAGAGCCTGCGGCCCGTGTCGATGCAGCCGTCGGCGACGCAGCTCTGGCGGCGGCCGTTCATCGGCGCGCAGTGGATGTTCCTTCGGTCCGGGCCGGGTGCCACGAACCACTTCGAAGGCGGCGGGTTCGCGCGATCGAACGAGGACGTCGCGTATCCCAACCTGATGTTCCATTTCCTGCCGCTCGCGATCCGGTACGACGGCTCGGCCGGCGCGAAGGGACACGGCTACCAGGTCCACGTCGGCCCGATGTACTCCGACGCCCGCGGCACCCTCACGCTGCGCAACCGTGACCCGCGCGTGCACCCGGAGCTGCGCTTCAACTATCTCTCGACCGACCAGGACCGGCGCGAATGGGTCGAGGCGATCCAGGTCGCCCGGCACATCCTCAACCAGCCCGCCATGGACGAGTTCAACGGTGGCGAGACGTCGCCGGGTCCGTCCGTTTCCACGCCGGAGCAGATCCTCGACTGGGTGGCACGGGACGCCGAGACGGCACTGCACCCGTCCTGTACCGCGAAGATGGGCGTCGACGAGCTGTCGGTCGTCGACCCACTCACGATGCGCGTCCACGGCATCGATGGGCTGCGGCTCGTCGACGCGTCGGTGATGCCCTACGTCACGAACGCGAACATCTACGCGCCAGTGATGATGCTGGCCGAGAAGGCCGCGGACATCATCAAGGGCGCGACACCACTCCCGTCCGAACCGCTCGAGTTCTACCGTCACGGCGTCTCGCCGGCGCCGACGCTCGAACGCGTCGGGGGGCGCTAAGCGATGGTTCGTCGACGAGTCCCACGACCGCGCGAGCTCCAGCCGTACCTACGGACCGGTCCCCTCCACCTTTGGCCGGTCGAGCGGCGGCTCGCCTCGGCCGCGACCATCCGGGATCTCCGCGACATCGCGAAGCGACGGGTGCCCCGCGCGGTCTTCGACTACACCGACGGCGCCGCCGAGACCGAGACGAGCCTTCGCCGGTCGCGCGACGCCTACGCCCGCATCGAGTTCGTCCCTCGCGTCCTGCGCGATGTCTCCGAGGTCGATACGTCGACCACGATCCTCGGAAGGCCGTCCGCGCTGCCCCTGGTCTTCGCACCGACCGGCTTCACGAGGTTGATGAATCACGAGGGCGAGCCTGCCGTCGCCCGCGTCGCCGCCCGCCTCGGCATCCCCTATGCGCTCTCGACGCTCGGGACGACCTCACCCGAGGACCTGGCGGCCGCGGCACCCGACACGAACAAGTGGTTCCAGCTCTACATCTGGAATGACCGCGAGGCCGTCCGCGAGCTCATCCGCAGGGCTCGTGGCGCCGGATACACCGCGCTCGTACTGACGGTGGACACCCCGGTAGCGGGGAAGCGCCTTCGCGACGTCCACAACGGTTTCACCATCCCGCCGACACTATCGGCGCGGACCGTGTTCGACATCGCCCTGCATCCCGGCTGGTGGTTCAACCTGCTCTCCACCGAGCCGCTGCAGTTCGCGGTCTTCAGCGAGACAGACGGGACGGTGGCAGAGCTCATCGATCGCGTCTTCGATCCAACGATCACGACGGCAGATCTCGCCTGGATCCGCGACGACTGGGACGGCCCGATCGTGGTGAAGGGCATCCAGACCGTGGAGGACGCCTGTCTCGTCGTCGACGCGGGGGCCGACGCGATCGTCATCTCGAACCATGGCGGTCGTCAGCTGGACCGGGCACCGACGCCGCTCGAGCAGCTGCCGGCGATCGCGGCTGCGGTCGGTGACCGCGCCGAGGTCTATGTCGATGGCGGCATCCTGTCGGGCGGCGACATCGTGGCCGCGATCGCCACCGGGGCGCGCGCCGCGCTCGTCGGTCGTGCCTATCTCTACGGGCTGATGGCCGGGGGCGAACGCGGCGTCCAGCGGGCTGCCGACATCCTCCAGGCCGAGTTCCTGCGGACGATGCGGCTCCTGGGTACGCGTAGTGTCGGTGAGCTGGGCCCGGATCGCGTGCGGATCCGCGCGGGCGAACCTTGACGCTGCAGCGGACGCGACCCTATCCTCGCCGGCAGGCACGCAAACGTTAAGCGCCATCGATAAACCGGGCTAACACCGAGCCGCGAAACGGCGCACCTGAGGGAGGCGACGTGTCGGAGTTCCCCAACTTCGCGCTCACGGGTCAGACCGCGCTCGTCACCGGTGCCGCCCGTGGACTCGGGCGCGCGATCGCGCTGGCCCTCGCCGATGCCGGGGCCGATGTCGCCCTCGGACTCCGCCGCGACGGTACCGCTGACGACCTCATCGCCGAGATCGAAGGGATGGGTCGTCGGGCGATGGGCGTCCAGATGGACGTGACACGGATCGGCGAGATCGCCCCCGCGGTCGACGCCGTCGTCGAGCGTTTCGGGCGGCTCGACATCCTCGTCAACAACGCAGGCCTCGGACCGGAGAACCTCGCGGTCGACGTGACCGAGGCCGATTACGACCTGACGATGGCCGTCAACGTGAAGGGCACGTTCTTCGCGAGCCAGGCCGCAGGTCGCGCCATGATCCGCCAGGGGAGTGGGCGGATCATCAACCTCAGCTCGCAGGCGGGATTCATCGCACTCCCGACCGAATCGATCTACTGCGCATCCAAGGCGGCCGTCGCGCATCTGACGAAATGCCTGGCCGTCGAATGGGGTCCGTACGGGGTCAACGTGAATGCCGTCGCCCCGACCTTCATCCGCACCGATGGAACGTCGGAGGCGCTCGCCGACCCCGCGTTCGAGGCGGACGTCCGGGAACGGATCGCCGCGCTGCATCGGATCGGCGAACCCGTCGACGTCGCTGGGGCCGTGGTCTTCCTGGCGTCGCCTGCTGCAAGCCTCGTGACCGGCGTCACCCTCCTCATCGACGGCGGCTGGACCGCGCGTTGAGCGAGGGCTTCACGACCATCTACGGTCGAAACCTGGTCGGGGAACTCCCGAATTTCGCCCATCGACCGTACCTGGTCGTCACGATGGCCGACCTCTGGCCCGCGTTCGCCCCGACCCTCGAGGGGCCCGGGCTCGGCGGTGTGCATCTCGTCAAGACGCTCGACGTCGTCGAGCTCGATGCGACGCTCGGAGCCCTCCCGACAGTCTCGTCCGTCATCGGACTCGGCGGCGGGCAGGCCATCGATGTCGCGAAGTTCGTCGCCTGGCGTCGGCGGCTCCCGCTCTTCCAGGTCCCGACCGCGATGACCGTCAATGCGCCGTTCGGGCACCGATCCGGGCTCCGTCGAGACGGCGTCGTCCGCTACCTCGGCTACGCCATCCCGGAAGCGGTCTACGTGGACTTCGACGTCATCCGGACCGCCCCGGTGGGGCTGAACCGGGCCGGCGTCGGTGACATCCTCTGCTACCACACCGCCCACCTTGACTGGCGGCTGACGCGCGACCTCGGCAAGGAGGAGCGACAGTGGCCCTACGACGAAAGCCTGGTCGCGGAGGCGCGGCTACGGCTGGACGCCGTCCTCGGCGCTCTCGACGACATCCATGACGTGAATGACCACGGCATCCGAACGTTGATGGACGCGCATCGATGGGGCGGGCAGACCTTCCACGCCTCCGGCTGGAACCCGCGCCATATCGAGGGGGTCGAGCACTTCTTCTTCTACAACCTCGAGAAACGGACGGGCAAGCACTTCATCCACGGCCAGCCGGTCGGGCTCGGGATCGTGCTCGGGTCGGTGATGCATGGGGTCGGCGCCGACGAGATGCTCGCGGCGCTCGCCAGCGCCGGCGTCGACATCCGGCCCGAAGCGATGGCCGTTACCTGGGACGACGCGGAAGCGGCGATGCGCACACTCGGCACGTTCGTCCGCGAGGCCGGACTCTGGCATTCGATCGCCGATGAGCGCCCTGTCGATGACGCGATCGTCGCCGAGGTTCGCGACCGCGTCCTGGCGGCGTACGGCCCCTGGGAGGCGCCCGCGTGAGGGTCGGCATCACCTTGCCCCAGGGCTGCGACCGGGAATACCTGGGGCTCGATGCGCAGACGGCATGGTCGCGCACGATCGACGCCGCGCGACAGGCGGAAGCACTCGGGTTCGAATCGCTTTGGCTATACGACCACTTCCAGGTCGACCCGCCGCTGATCGACGCACCGGTCTTCGAGCCATTCGTGGAGCTGACGGCGATCGCCGGCATCACGTCGCGCGCGCGCCTCGGCCACCTGGTCCTCGCCGCCGCCTACCGACCCGCGGCCCTCACCGCCAAGATGATCTCGACCCTCGACGTCGTCTCGGGCGGGCGCGCGGAGCTCGGCATCGGCGCCGGCTGGAAGGAAGACGAGTGGCGGGCGTACGGCTACGGGTTCCCGGACGCACCCGAGCGACTGGCCATCCTCGCCGACCACCTCGAGGTGATCAGCCGGATGCTGGGTCCCGGGCACGCGACGTTCTATGGGCAGCACGCGTCGGTGGAGGACGCCATCCACGAGCCGAAGTCAGCCGGTGGCCGCATCCCTGTCCTCATCGGCGGCAACGGGCCGAAGGTGACGTGGCGCCTCGCGGCTCGGTTCGCTGACGAGCTCAATCTGGACGCGTTGATGCCGGATGAGGTCGAGCGCGCGATGCCCGTGATCGCGTCGCGTTGCGAGGAGATCGGCCGCGACCCTGCCACGCTCGGGGTGTCGGTCCACATCTGGGGTCGGCCAGATGCTTCCGCCGGCACGCAGCGGCGCGCGCGCCTTCGGCAGTTCCGTGACGCGGGTGTGTCGCGCGTGATGCTGCAGGGCTTCGCGGCGGTGTCCGATCCGGCCCACCTCGCGCGCGTCGCCGAGGACTGCGCCGCCGTCGGACTGCTGGAGAGCGCCGCCGCCTGATCGCCGCGCGGGGTCGTCATCCGTCGCATCGGCATCGACATCCGTCCGGCCGCGCTCGCCGACCCTTGCCCGCATCGCGTCCCCACGGTGGGGCCGGAGCATCGGAACGACCCCGACACCTCATCGACGCTCCTCACCGCCGAAAGGAACCGACCGATGGCCCTCGCCCGGATCCCCTCATACGCTGCGCCTCGTCCCGACGACTTCGCCGCCTTCGCCGCTGGCATCCGCGGCACGGTCATCCGTCCCGATGACGAGGGCTATGACGAGGCACGCGAGGTGCACAACGCGACCTATGACCGCCGGCCGCTGTGCATCGTCCAGGCCGCCTCGGCGGCTGACGTCGCGCGGACCGTGCTGTTCGCTCGCGAGACCGGCCTCGAGCTGGCTGTCCGCGGCGGTGCCCACAGCCTCGCTGGCTTCAGCACGACCGATGGTGGGATCGTCCTCGATCTCGGCCACATGAAGGGTCTGCACATCGATCCCGTCCGTCGTCTTGCCTGGGCGCAGGCGGGGCTGCGCGCCGGTGAGTACACCGCGGCGGCAGCGGCCCACGGTCTCGCCACGCCGTTCGGCGACACCGGCAGCGTCGGCATCGCCGGGCTGACGCTCGGCGGCGGGATCGGCTGGCTGGTCCGCAAGTACGGTCTGGCGATCGACGCGCTCGTGTCGGTCGAGATCGTCACCGCCGACGGCCGGATCCTGATCGCGAGTGCGAACGAGAACGCCGACCTGTTCTGGGCCGTCCGCGGCGGCGGTGGCAACTTCGGCGTGGTGACGCGCTTCCAGTTCCGGCTCTATCCCGTGTCGACGGTGCTCGGCGGCGCGCTCTTCCTGACGCCGACGCGTGAGGCGTTGCGTGGCCTGGAGGCGGTCGCGGCTGCCGCACCGGAGGCGCTCTCGACGATCTCGTTCCTGATGCCGGCGCCGCCAGCGCCGTTCATCCCCGAGTCCGTCCAGGGCAAGCAGACCCTCGCGGTCATGTTCGTCTACGACGGCGACCCCGAGTCCGGTCAGCATGCTCTGGAGCCATTCCGTGCCCTGTCGGACCCGATGGCGGAGCTCGTGATGCCGATGCCGTACGTCGGGATCTACGAGATGCTCAAGGCCGCCGAGCAGCGGGCGCCGGCGTCGCACCGCTCGCTGTTCCTCGAGACGCTCGACGACACAGCGGT
>DASSZA010000084.1:0-4841 GCA_035703005.1 Candidatus Limnocylindrales bacterium
CGGTCGTCGCCGTCACGGTCGCCGTTCGCGTCCGATCGCTGATGAGCGCCACCTCGCCGAAATAGCTGCCCCGGCTGATCTTGCCGACCTCCTTGCCACCGACAGTCACCGTGCCCTCGCCGTCCACGACGACGAAGAAGCCCATCCCATGGGTGTCGCCCTCGCGAACGACCACGCTCCCCGCCGGGAACGTCCGCTCGCTGAAATCGCGCGAGAGCCGTTCCAGCTGCTTCTCGTCGAGGCTCGATAGCAACGGCACCTTCGCCAACAGGTCGGTCGTCTCGGACATGGGGACGGTCTCCACTACGACGTCGTCGGTGTCTAGCGCACTATCACCCGTCACGGGTGCGCGCGGCCAGTCGGTCCTGCAGGCGGAACCACTCCCCGGCGAATGGCATGAACCATGGTCGGCCCTCGTACGGGGCCGGCACCAGCGGGAATCGCAGACGCGTGAGCGCCGGCGCCTCATCGCCAGCCAGCCAGGCGCCGACCTTCGTGCCGAGGTTGGTCATCAGCGCGACCCCCGTCCCGCAGCAGCCCATCGCGTACGTGACACCGCCCTTCGTCTTGCCGACGTGCGGCATCCGATCGAACGTGAACCCGACGTTCCCGCCCCACGCATATTCGATGCGGTGCCCCGCCATCTGCGGGTGCACCTCGAGCAGGCCGCGCCACAGGATCGCGGCCGTCCGATCGATGGTCGTCGGCATGAAGGATGCCCGTCCGCCGAACACCATCCGCCGGTCCGCCGACACGTGCCAGTAGTAGAGGAAGTTCTTCGTGTCGAAGAACGCGCGCCCCTTCGGCGACAGCTCATGCGCCAGTTCCTCGGGCAGTGGCTCTGACGCGATGATGTACGAGCCGATCGGGATGATCCGTCGACGGAGCGACGGGACGACGCCGTCCGTGTAGCCGTTCGTGGCCACGAAGACGTCGCGAGCGCGGATGGAGCCCCGCTCGGTCTCGACGACGAAGCCACCATCGGCCCTGCTGATCCGCTTCGCGCGGACCCCTTCATGGAGATCGGCACCGGCTCGATCCGCCGCGGCGGCGAGCCCTGCGAAATAGCGCCCCGGGTGGAGCAACCCACTGCCTTCGACCACGAGGGCACCGAAATACGCATCGCTCCCGATCTCCTCGTGGATCCGCTCGCGCGGCACGACTGACGAGCGGACGCCGACCGATGCGAAGCTCTCCCGCGCGTGCTCGAGCTCGGCTGCATGCGCCGGTGCATAGGCGAGCTCCAGATGACCGACCTCGCGGAAGTCGCAGTCGATCGACTCCTCCGCGATCAGCCGCTTCACGAGTCGGTATGAGTCGAGCGTCTCCTGATACAGCGCGCGGCCGGTGTCCTGGCCGTAGCGCTTGATCAGCTGCCCGGCGCTCCACTTGTAGCCGCCATGCACGATCCCGCCGTTCCGCGTCGACGCGCCCCAACCAAGGGTTCGCGCCTCGAGGAGCGTGACGCCGACGCCGCGCCGGGCGAGCTCGCGTGCCGCGGTCACCCCCGCGTACCCGCCGCCGATCACGACGACCTCCGTGGTCGCCGGAAGCGGCCGCCCCGACCGATCAGGGAGCGCCGGCATCGACGCCTGCCAGAACGGTCGGCGCTCGTAGTCGTCGTTCAGTGGCGCGGTCGCTGCCATCGCGGCGAGCGTAGCGGAGCCGGTCGACCGCTCGCACGCTGACGCGTACGACGCGTCACGTTGACGCGTGTGCTTCCGCCCGACGGGCGCGGATCTTGAAGAAGAGCCACGTCGCAAGCGTGACCTCGCCGTAGATCAGGACAAGGCCCAACGCGATCGCCACGCGCGTCTGCCGAAGCGCATCCAGGTACGCGTCGTTCTGGTTAAGCAGCAGATGCCAGAAAAGGAACGTTGCCAGGCCGAACAGCCCGGCCCAGGCGAGCTTGTTCCACTCGAACACGGTGGAACCGTCCATGAAGGTGATCGGGATCATCGCGTAGAAGAGCCCTTCGATGCCGGCGACGAAGATCGTCACGAGCGCGGCCTGGAGGACGACGACCCACCACGGTCCGTCCGACCCGGCAGCGGGCCGGACGGCGGGGATGAGCGCCCACGCGAGCAGGCTCGCGGCAAGCAACGCGAGCGCCGGCACGATCACGAGCGTGGCGGACTGACGTCGATCGAGAACGACGGTGCCGAGAAACACGCTCGACGCGACGAAGCCATAGAGGATGCCTGGCTGGAAGTCCATCAGCCGCGTCAGCCCCACGCACACGATCGCGACGACGACCGCCGCTACATACAGCCGGACGGACGCAGGCGCCCGCATCCGCCTCGACGCGAGAAGCGCGCCACCACCCTCGGTGAGGAGGGTGACGAACCCGACCCCGACGACGATGGATACGAACAGCAGCATGCTGGAAGCGTCGAGGCCGAAGTCGGGCGACAGGAACCCATAGATGAGTCCGGTCACGCCCAAGATCAGGGCTACGCGGATCGGACGCGCGACGAAACGCTCACCGGGGAGGCGACCGATGGCGCCGCGGATCCCCTGGCCGGCGGCCGAGATCGGGTGCATCCGTCGTGCGCCCGCGGCCATCAGCCCGTCGATGTCCTCGCGGTTCGATTTGATCGTGCTGTTGAACAGCGACGACGTCAGCCCGAACGTCAGGACGACGATGATCGTGAGCAGGAAGTTCGTGCCAAGGACGCCCAGGTCGGTCGAGAACGACGGCGGCCCCTCGATATCGGCGACCAGGGCGGGGACCGGCACGTCCTCGAAGGCCGCCGCGAGGCCCGCGAGGCCGGTATCTCCTCCGGTGCCTCCGGCGCCTGCGGGATCGACCGCGGGTGTGCCCTGCGCGGCGAGGACAGCCCCCGTCGGGCCCGCCGGCGGGGGGATGACGGCTGGCGCGACGATCGCTGTCGGCGAGGCGGTCGGGCTCGGAGCCGGCAACGCCGTGGGCGATGGTGTCGGAGATGGGGTCGGGGACGCCGTTGGCGTAGCGGTCGCGGTCGCGACGGCCTTCGGCGTCGCGGTAGCGACGGTCTTGGGCTTGGGTGTCGCAGTCGCGACCACCTTCGGCGTGGGTTTCGGGGTCGGCTTGGGTGTCGGCTTGGGTGTCGGTTTCGGTGTCGACTTCGGCGTGGGAGTCGGGGTTGGCGCGTCGACGATGTAGACCGCGCGTGCCGGGTCGATGCAGGCACCCGTCACCGACATCATGCAGGCATCGACGAGGTGGCGGCCGACAGCGTCCGCGCCCGCGGGCGGTGTGACGCCGATCGAGATCGAGCACGTCCTACCGAATGAGGCGGATGTCAGCGGTTGGCCATCCCAGCCGAACCGGACGGTCGCGCCGGGACATCCGGTGGCATCGGTCTGGTAGGTGATGGTGACGGAGTCGGCAGCCTGGCCGTGCGTCGGTGCGACCGCGAGCGACGAAGTAGCCAGCACGACCCCTGTGGACAGCACCAGGGCCAGGACCGCGAGGACGGACCCGGTCGCTGCCCGCCACGCCGCTCGCTCCCGACGAACCACCCTGGACCCCTCCACACGTCCCCGGAGTAGACAGCAAAACGCCCGCGGCGTCGTTCGTCTATCGACTGAGCGACAGCGCGGGCTGGACGAATGACGATGTCAGGGCCGAGAAGGGCCCGGCCAGCGGCCCTATGACGTGGTTCCCAGGATCAACCGGCGCGGGGTAGCTCCCAGCCAGGCTCCGGCCGGATCACCCGGCGAGCCGTCTCGCCGTTGATCCGCGCGAGATGGGCGTAGAACCGGGCCCGTCGGTGGGAGAGGATCAGGGGGTCCTTGCACGGGCACCCCTCGACGAGACATCCCTTCAGAGGTGGGTGGTTCGGAACGGGACGGGTCATCCGATCATCGAGGTCCATGTCCGTGCTCCGCGCCCTTGGGCGCTTACGTGCTCCTGCCGCGATGGTCTGTCGACCTCGGGTACGCCGATGACGCCCGATCGACTGAATCCGTTGCAGGCACAGACCGGACATGCACCCGCCCACGTCACACGCGACGCGAGCGGCGTTACATGGATGCAGTAGCGTCGCGGCCTGGACTAGACCGCGACGAGGGCCGGCGCCTCGTACGCGACTCGGCCGCGGGCCAGCGTCAGCAGCACGCGCCCTGGCAGCTCCATCCCGAGCAGCGGCGACTGCTTCCCCTTGGAGAGGAGCGCGCTGCCTGTGACAGTCCAGCGGTCCGACCGATCGAAGACGACGAGGTCGGCTGGCGAGCCTTCGACGAAGCCGCGCTCGCGGCCGACGATGGCGGCCGGACCGGTCGTCAGCGCTTCGATCGCACGAGCGAGCGTCAGATGACCGGCGTCGACCGCCAGGAGCACGAGCCCCAGCGCCGTCTCGATGCCCGGGATCCCGTTCGCGGCCATCCCGAATTCCACGGTCTTGTCGACCTCGGTGTGTGGTGCGTGGTCGGTCGCGATCGCGACGCTCGTGCCATCGGCGAGCGCTGCGAGACAGGCCAGCGCGTCGGCCGGAGTCCGCAGCGGCGGATTGACGCGCAGCGACGTCGCATAGGGCGGCCCGACGATCGCTTCGTCGCGCCATGGGTCGCCGTCCGGCCCGGCGTCCCACGCGAACCGGCGCGCGCCTGCGACCCACTCGTCGGTCAGCGCGAGGTGGTGGGGCGTCACGTCACAGGTCACGGGTAGAGCGGCGGCCTTGGCTCGGCGGACGAGCTCGAGCGCACCCGCCGTCGACACGTGGGTCAGGTGCAACCGTGCGCTGGGAACGTCGCGAGCGACCTCCGCGAGGATCGCCAGATCGCGTGCCACCGCGGTCTCCTCGGCCGCGGCCGGCCACCCGCGCAAGCCAAGCACGGTCGAGATGAACCCGTCGTTC
>DASSZA010000247.1:0-40963 GCA_035703005.1 Candidatus Limnocylindrales bacterium
GGCACGATCCGCACGAACCCGTTCCGCCGCCGGGCGCCGCCTGGACGAGCTGGCGTTCCTCCACGAGATCGCCCGGCTCGCGACCCAGGCGCGCGACTGGGACGAGCTGATGCGCTCCATCGTGGACGGGACGACCGCAGCGATGGGTGTGGAGGTCTGTTCGTTCTACCTCGCGGACCACGAGAAGACGCGCCTCACGCTCGCCGCGACGAACGGGCTCGATCGATCCCAGGTGGGCAGCGTCAGCCTGGCGTGGGGCGAGGGCATCACGGGACGCGTCGCCGCGACGCGTCGACCGATCGCCGTCGAGGACGTCATGCGGGACGACCGTTTCGCGTGGGTGCGCGGCTTCGATATCGAAGGTCTCGCCGGGATGCTGTCGGTGCCACTGGTGTGGCACGACGAGGTCGTCGGCGTCCTCAATGTCCAGACGCGCGCGCTCCGCCGGTTCGAGCCGGCAGAGGTCGACCTCCTGCAGACGATCGCGGCCCTACTCGCCGGGATCGTCGAGAAGGGACGCCTGACCGCGGAAGTCGAAGCCCGCCTGGCCCAGCTGACGGCGCTCGACACCGCGCGATCCGAGCTGCTCAGCGTCGTGACGCACGAACTGCGGACGCCGCTGTCGGTCGTCCGCGTCTATGTCGACCTGCTCGCTGAGGCGGGTGCGGAGAACGCCGACGCCGACGGCTGGCGCGAAGCCGCCAATGATCAGCTCGCGCGGCTCGATCGTCTCGTCGACTCGATCCTCGCGTCGGTTCGCGGTGAGGGCTTGACCGGGCTGTCGCGAGCGCCGTTCGATGCGGTCGGCGCGGTCGATGACGTGGTCGAGACCCTGCGCCTGCTCCTCCGACCCCATCCGATCCGCTGGGACCGTCCGGACGGCCCGATGACAGCGATCGGCGACGAGACGCGGTTCCGGCAGGTGCTCGAGCAGCTGCTGGAGAACGAGTCGAAGTACGCGCCCACCGAGAAGGGTGTGAGCATCGGCATCTGGCGCCTGGGCGACGAGGTACAGGTGTACGTGACCGACGACGGCCCCGGCGTTTCCGTCGAGGAGTGGGAAAGCGTGTTCGAACCGTTCGTACGTGTCGAAGGCCGCGGTCGATCGCGCGGATCGGGCATCGGCCTGTTCGCGGCGCGGCGGCTCATGGAGGCCATGGGCGGCCGCGTGTTCCTCGAGCCGAACGGCTACGCGGGCTCGCGCTTCGTGGTCGCGCTCCCCGCCGGTTGACCGTTGACGCCGGGCGTGGCGGCGAGCAGAGTCGCGTCATGCCGAGCCCCTTCGACGGTGCGGGAGAGCCCTACCGAGGCCCGCGATTCCGTGGTCCGATCATCGCGGCCATCGTGTGCATCGTCGTGATCGCGATCATCTGGCTCGCATACAGCGCGGCGCTCAACGTGCTTCCACCAGGGACGATCCCGGAGCCGCGGTTCTAGCCGGCGGCCTCGCTCGCGACACGGATCTCGGTCAGTAGGTCCTGGCCTGCGGCGTACACGGTGGACAACGGGTGGCGCCCCCCGCGCAACGCTGACTCAGGTGCCGCAGCGCTGAAGCCATCGTCCCCGATCCGCGCCTGGAACCGAACCTCGCCGGGCTCTGGAAGCGGGAAGTCCGTGCTGCGCGTGAGCACGCCGCGTGCATCGGCGATGACCGTGCGGAAGCGCGCCGCCTCGGCTCGGACTGCCGCATGTTCGCCGGCGCCGATGACGCCACCGCCCGTGCTCGTGTACATGCTCACCGTCCCGTCGGCGATGGCGACGATCGACGCGACGGCTCGGTCCATCCCGATCTCCATCATCGCGACGCCGGCGCCACTCCACGGCTCCTCAGCCGGCGTGTGGAGTGTCGCAAGGTCGACGGTCAGCGCCATCGACCGCAGGTCCGCGAAGATCGGCTTCGGCGGGCGCTGACCTCGGATCCGCCCCCAGGTCTCCTTGAACCGTTCGAGCCAGGTCGTCATCGGACGCGTCAGACCGCGCTGGTCACCACCCGCGTCTCCTCCGCACGAAGACGCGCGTAGCCCGGTTTCACGACCTCGTTGATGAGCCGCAGCCGCTCATCGAACGGCGCGAATGCCGACTTCAGCGCATTGATCGTCAGCCATTCCATCTCACCCAGCCCGATCGAGAACGCTTCATCGAGGGCGGCGAACTCGCTCGAAAGCGTCACGCCGCTCATCAGGCGGTTGTCGGTGTTGAGGGTGACGCGGAAGCGGAGCCGGCGCAGCAGGTCGATGGGATGCTCCGCGATCGACGGGGCTGCCGCGGTGTGGACGTTCGACGTCGGACACAGCTCGAGCGGGACGCGCCGGTCGCGCACGAACGCCGACAGTCGACCGAGCCCGACCGAGCCGTCGTCACGGACCGTGATGTCGTCGACGATGCGGACACCGTGCCCGAGCCGCTCGGCACCGCACCACTGGAGTGCTTCCCAGATCGACGGCAGCCCGAACGACTCGCCGGCGTGGATCGTGATGTGGAAGTTCTCGCGGCGGACGTACTCGAACGCGTCGAGGTGCTGCGTCGGCCGATAGCCGGCCTCTGGCCCGGCGATGTCGAAGCCCACCACGCCAGCGTCCCGCCACCGGACAGCGCACTCGGCGACCTCGACCGAGCGGGCCGCCTGGCGCATCGCCGTGACCAGCATCTTCATGACGATCGGGTGACCAGCGGCTTCTGCGTTCCGTGCCCCGATCGAGAAGCCCTCGAGGTTCGCGGCGACCACCTCGTCGAGCGTCAGGCCACGTTCCGTGGAAAGCTCCGGTGCATAGCGGACCTCGGCGTAGACCAGGCCGTCCGCGGCCAGGTCCTCGGCACACTCGGCCGCGACACGGATGATGGCGTCCTTCTCTTGCATGACGCCGACCGTGTGCTGGAACGTCTCGAGGTAGAGCTCGAGCGACTTTCGATCGGCGCCACGGCGGATGTGCGTCGCGAGCTCGTCGGGATCGGCTGTCGGAAGCCCGTCGTACCCGAATTCAGCCGCCAGGTCGACGATCGTCGAGGGGCGCAACCCGCCGTCGAGATGATCGTGGAGCATGGCCTTCGGGGCCTCGCGGATCGTCTCGGCGCGCAGCATGGTGGCCGCGATGGTACAGGGGTGAGAAGGCTTCGACCCGGTCGGGTTGACCCTTCGCCCTAGCGCGGCGCACCCTTACCCTGAGGGGATCGATGGAAGCCGCATCAGGGGGAGCTCCTCGCATGACCCACCATCGACGCCGCCCGACCTCCCGTCGGATCTTGCTTTCGGCCGTCCTGCTCGGGGTGCTCGCCGTCGGCCTGACCGCATTGCCGGTCGCCGCAGCGGGTTCCGACACGTACCGGGACTGCTCCAAGATCACGGTCGCCGCCGGCGCGGACCTGCACCGCTGCGACATGGCCGACGCCACCATCATCGGGATGGATCTGCACGGGATCAACGTCGCGTGGTCCGACCTGTCGCGAGTCAACGGCGGGTGCGATCCCGACCTGCCACGGACGAACCTGAACGCTGCGATCGCCTACCGGGCACTCTTCGTCGACGCGAAGCTGTGCGACGCCATCCTCACCGGCGCGGACCTGCACGGCAGCGACCTGACCCGCGCCGCGCTCGAGGACGCCAGCCTCAACGGCGCGAACCTGTCGGGGGCCGTCATGACCGGCGCCGGCGCGGCGTTCGCCCCGTTCGACGATGCCAACCTCGCGAACGTCAGCTGGCGCAACGGCTTCGCGAACGGTGCCTCGTTCGACGCAGGCGATCTGCATAGGATCGATCTCCGAGGGACGGACCTTCGAACGGCGAGCTTCGTCGGCACGGATCTCCGTTACGCGCGGCTCGGTGGCGTCGACCTCAGCGGTGCCGATCTGACCGGAGCGAACTGGCGCGGCGCGACGGGCCTCGGCTCAGCCACCTTCTCGAATACGACCTGCCCGGACGGGACGAACAGCGACACGAACCAAGGCGGGACCTGCGTCGGTCACTGATCTGGGCGGCGTCCTGGGTCGGTCGAACGCCGGTCAGCGCTCCTCGAGCCGGCGTCGGGCGGCAGCGAGCGCCTCGGCCACCCGGGTCGGGGCCGTCCCGCCGATGACATCGCACGACGCGAGCGCGCCGTCGACCGACGCCGCACCGCGAACGACCTCGCCGATCGTCTCGTCGGCGGCGAGCGTCTGAGCGGTCGCGTCGCCTGCCGCGCCCAGCGCGAGTCCGATCATCGAGTCGGGCACCTCGTCGAGCCGGAGGCCGGCTTCCTCGGCCTGCGCCACGAGTGCGCCGACGATGTGGTGTGCAGAACGGAACGGGATGCCGCGGCGGACCAGCGCGTCGGCGACGGCCGTCGCGGTCGTGTACCCCTCGTCGGCGGCGGCACGCATCCGCTCCCGGTCGACCGACAGCGTGTCGAGGAGTCCGCCCATGACGCCGAGCGATGATGCATACACGGCCACCGCGTCGAACAGCGGCGCCTTGTCCTCCTGCAGGTCGCGCTGGTACGCCAGCGGCAGGCCCTTGACCAGCGCCAGCAACCCAGCCTGCGCGCCGATGACCCGCGCCGCGCGCCCACGCACGAGCTCGGCGGGATCCGGGTTCTTCTTGTTCGGCATGACCGACGATCCGGTCGAGAACGCGTCACTGACCCGGATGAACCCGAAGCGCGGGTTCGACCACCAGGTGATCTCCTCCGCCAGCCGGCTGAGGTGGACCATCCCGAGCGCGATCGCGCCGACGAGCTCGATGACGAAATCGCGGTCGCTCACCGCGTCGAGGGAGTTGGCGGTGACGCCGTCGAAGCCGAGCTCGGCGGCCGTCTCTTCGCGGTCGAGCGGGAACCCGGCACCGGCCAGCGGCCCGGATCCAAGCGGGGACACATTCACCCGGCGTCGCGCATCGGCAAGTCGCGCGCGGTCGCGTTCGGCCATCTCGACGTAGGCGAGCAGGTGGTGGGCGAACAGCACGGGTTGCGCCGGCTGGATGTGCGTCGTCCCGGGAAGGATCGCGGTCCCCTCCCGCTCCGCCAGCGCGACGAGCGAACCCTCGAAGCCGAGCACCGCCTCGTCCAGCCGGTCGATCGCACGACGCGACCACAGCCGCAGATCCGTCGCGACCTGATCGTTCCGCGACCGACCCGTCTGCAGCTTGCCGGCGACCGGCCCGATCCGGTCTGCCAGCGCGGACTCGAGGTTCAGATGCACATCCTCGAGGTCGGGATCCCAGGCGAGCGAGCCGTTCGCGACGTCAAGTGCCAGTCCCTCGAGACCACCGATAAGCTCGGAGACCTCGTCGTCGGTCAACAGCCCCGCCCGACCGAGCGCGCGGACGTGCGCGATGGACCCCGCGATGTCGTCGGCTGCCAGCTCGCGGTCGAGCTCGATCGAACGCGTGAAGTCGGCGACGCGCTGGTCGTTCTCCTCCGCGAAGCGGCCACCCCAAAGGCGCATGCACCCCTCCTTCCCCGTCATGCTACCGGCATGACCGAACCGACTCCGTGGTGGCGCCACGCCGTCGTCTATCAGATCTACATCCGAAGCTTCGCCGATAGCGATGGCGACGGGGTCGGCGATATCGCCGGCATACGGTCGCGGCTCGCCTATCTGCGCGATCTGGGTGTCGACGCGATCTGGGTCAACCCGTGGTACCCGTCGCCGATGGTCGATGGCGGATACGACGTCTCGGATTACCGTTCGATCGATCCGACGTTCGGCACGATGGACGAGGCCCTCGCCCTCATCGACGACGCGCACGCGCACGGGCTACGGATCCTCCTCGACATCGTCCCGAACCACACGTCGAACCAGCATCCATGGTTCCAAGAGGCCCTCGCGAGTCCGCCCGGGAGTCCCGCCCGCGCGCGCTACATCTTCCGCGAGGGCAAGGGGCGCGACGGTGAGCTGCCACCGACCGACTGGCCGAGCGTGTTCGGCGGCCCGGCCTGGACGCGCGTCACCGAATCGGATGGCCGGCCCGGTCAGTGGTACCTCCACCTCTTCGCGCCCGAGCAGCCGGATCTCGACTGGTCGAACCCGGAGGTCGCCGACGAGTTCGACTCGATCCTGCGGTTCTGGTACGAGCGCGGCGTCGACGGCTTCCGGATCGACGTCGCCCACGGCCTCGTCAAGGACCCCTCCTTCCCCGACTTGCGCGGCTCCTCGCCGAAGTCACTCATCCACCCCGGCCCGTACTGGGACCAGGAAGGGGTGCACGACATCTACCGGCGCTGGCGGGCCGTAGCGCAGGAGTTTGGCGACCGTCCCTTCGTTGGTGAGGTGTTCGTGTCCTCGGCCGAGCGGCTGGCTCGCTACGTACGACCCGACGAGCTGCACACGGCGTTCGACTTCCGGTTCCTGCAGGCCGGCTGGGATGCCGCCCGACTCCGGAGGGAGATCGACGACAACCTGCGGTCGGTCGGGCCGGTCGGTGCGCCGGCGACGTGGGTCCTCTCGAACCACGATCAAGCGCGGCACGTGACCCGCTTCGGCCGTCCGCGGACGGCCGATGTCGGTGTGGTCGAATCGGCGGGTGCAGGGGTCGCACCGCCGCCCGCGTCGGACGTGGAGCTCGGCCGGCGACGCGCTCGCGCCGCGTTGCTCCTTCTCCTCGCGCTACCTGGAACGGCGTATCTCTACCAGGGCGAGGAGCTCGGGCTCGAGGAGGTCGAGGACCTGCCCGAGGAAGTCCTCCAGGATCCGACCTGGCTCCGCTCCGGGCACACGATCCGTGGACGCGATGGCTCGCGCGTCCCGCTGCCATGGTCGGGGACCGAGCCGCCGTTCGGGTTCGGACCCCCGGGCACCAAACCCTGGCTGCCTCAACCGGAGAGCTGGCGCGACCGGACCGTCGAGGCGGAGACCGGTCGGCCGGATTCGGTGCTCGAGCTGTATCGGGCGGCGCTCCATCTGCGCCGGGAGCATCTCGGCTTCCGTGGCACGGGTATGGCCTGGCTGCCGGCGCCCGACGAGGTCCTGCGGTTCGACCGCCCGGGCGGCATCGAGACGGTCGTCAACCTCGGCTCTGAGCCGATCGAGCTGCCTGCGGGCAGGCCCGTGCTGTTGGCCAGCGAGCCACTCCCGGAGAGTGGCGACCTCCCGCCCGATACGGCGGTCTGGCTCGGCTAGCGCGTCTCGCGTAGGGGCGCGAGACGCGTCCGAGCGTCACGCGGGAAGACGAACCAGCCGAGCGTCGCGGCGATGATCGCGAGAACGAGGCCCAGACCGAACACCGCCGCATGGCCGATGTTCGCGTACAGGAGTCCGCCGACCATGTTCGCCACGATCGCACCGAGCCCGAACCCGAAGGTCTGGTAGAGCGACTGGCCGGTCGCCTGGAGCTCGGACGGGAGGAGTCGGGCGATCGTGAGGACGACGCACACCAGGATCCAGGCGAAGGCGACGCCGCTGACGAGCCGGGTCGCGATGATCAGCGGCGCGGAGTCCAGCACGATCCACGAGGCCGAGACCGCGCCGTACAGCAATGCGCTGCCGGCGAACAGGCCGCGCAACCCGACCCACTGGGCGACTCGCGCCGCGACGAGCATCGCCGGGATCTCCGCGACCGCCGACACGCCCGCCGACAGCGCGACATCCGACGGCGGGCTGCCGAGATCGCCGAGCCGCAGGGGCAGATACGTGAACCCGCTGATGATCGTGATGTTGATGAGCATCACCGCGACCAGCACGGCGCCGAGACGCGGAGCGACGCGAAGCGCCACGCCGGCTGACCCCAGCCACGGTCGCGACCGCGGAGTGGCGGCGGATCGATGTCCGGACGCCGCGAGGTCGGCCCGCCCGATGTCGGGGACGCGGCTCGCTGCCGCCGCGATGACCAGGGCGGCCACGACGCCAAGGACGTACGCGGCCTCGAATCCGGCCGCGTCATACAGGAATCCGGCAGCGATCGAGGAGATGGCGAATGAGAGACTCGTGAGCAGTCGGACGCGGCCGTAGCCCTGCCGATCGACCAGGTTGACGGTCAGCGCGTCGGCGAGCGGCTGCCACGACGACTCGAAGATCCAAAAGGCCATGAACAGCAGCGCGATGACGAAGGGCGGCCACGCGCCGATGAGCGCCCCGACGGCGACGGCCCCACCGATCGCGCACACCTGGAGGGTCCGGGCCCGCCCCAGCCGCACGTCCGCGATGTGGCCCCACGCCGGGACCGCGAGGGTGAACCCGAACGCCCCGACCGAGGCGATGAGGCCGATCTGCGCCGGGCCGAAGCCGCGGCTGGCGAGGATCACCGGAATGAACGGGTAGAAGACGCCGAGCGCCACGCCGAGCGCCAGGACGACGAGGCGCAACGCGATCACCGCGGGAGGATACCGGCGCGCCTGGCCCCTCGTCGGATCCACCGATGGCGGTACGCCGACCGCGGCGGTCCCGATACGCGACACTTCGGACGTGGACGCATCGCCCGAGTCGACCGAACTCGCCCTCACCGCCGATAGCCTCGGCCGTGCGTTCGATGATCGCTGGGCGGTCCGGGGCGTGAGTCTCGCGGTCCATCGCGGCGAGGTCGTCGGGCTCCTCGGACCGAATGGCGCCGGCAAGACGACGACCGTCCGGATGCTCACGGCACTCATCCGCCCGTCCGAGGGGACCGCGACGGTCGACGGCTTCGATGTCCGTCAGGATCCGGAATCCGTCCGGACCCGCGTCGGCATCCTGACCGAGACGCCGGGGCTGTACGACAAGCTGTCGGCGACTGCGAACCTCGACTTCTTCGGCCGGTTGTACGGGTTGAGGGCCGAGGTCCGCGCGGAGCGCATCGAACGCTACCTGCGGCTGTTCTCGCTCTGGGACCGGCGCGACGACCTCGCGGCGACGTTCAGCAAGGGGATGAAGCAGAAGCTCGCGATCGCGCGCGCGCTGCTCCACGACCCGTCGGTCGTGTTCCTCGACGAACCGACGGCGGCCCTCGACCCGGAGGCGGCGTTCATCGTCCGGGAAGCCATCGAGACGCTTCGCAAGGCCGGACGGACGATCGTCCTCGCGACGCACAACCTCGACGAGGCGGATCGGTTGTGCGACCGCATCGCCTTCATCCGGGGCGGGCTGCTGCGGATCGATTCACCCGCGGCCCTGCGCGGGGCGCTCGGCGGTCACGGGCTGTCCGTGCGTCTCCGCGAAGCGCCATCGGCAGACCAGCTCGGCGCGCTTCGTGCCATCCCGGCGGTCCGCAGTACCGAGATGGCCGACGGCCTCCTCCAGGTCGGCGCTGACGAACCCGAGACCGTCGCACCCGAGGTCGTCCGGGCGCTCGTCACGAGCGGCGCCGACATCGTGGAGGTGCGACCCGAGCAGCCGTCGCTCGAACGCGTCTACTTCGAGATCATGGGCGTCACGCCCGGCGCCGACAGCCTCGAGGACCACGTCTGATGCGCCGGTCGATCGTCTGGACCGTCCTGCAGCGCGAGTGGTTCGAGACCGTCCGGAACCGGCTCCTGATGTCGACGATCCTCATCCCGCCGATCCTGCTGACGGTCGCGCCGATCCTGCTGTCGGCGGCCGTCGGAGCGAGCTCGTTGCCACCTGAGCTCGAACAGCAGGTCCTCGCGCAGCGGCCCGAATGGGCGAGCTTCACGCCCGGCGAGCTGGCGGGGGCGTTCGCGGTCCAGCAGTTCCTCGTGTTCTTCCTGTTGATGCCTGCGTACATCCCGTTGTCGATCGCGACGTTCTCGATCATCGGCGAGAAGCAGGCACGTTCCCTCGAGCCCGTCCTGGCGTCACCGATCCGGACCCAGGAACTGCTCGCGGGCAAGGCGGTCGCGGCGCTCGTCCCGGGCGTGCTCGCGGGTTGGGTGACCTACGCCATCTTCGTCGTGCTGGCCTCGCTCACCTACGGACCAGCGCTCTTCGGCGTCGTCACCGACCCGTCGTGGCTGGCGGGTGTGTTCCTGCTCGGGCCGGCCGTCGGGCTGTCGTCCGTCGTCGCCGGCGTCATCGTGAGTGCACGAGTCAACGATCCGCGGGTCGCCCAGCAGATCGGCGGCGTCGTGATCGTGCCGGTCATCGCGCTGGTGCTGCTCCAGGCGACCGGCACGCTGCTGGTGGGGGCGGTCGGCTACACGCTGCTGGCGATCATCGTGCTCATCGTCTCGATCGTCGGCCTGCGGGTCGGCGTTCGGCTGTTCGATCGAGAGGCGATCCTGACCCGCTGGCGGTGAGCGCGGACTGACGCAACCGCTGGGCGGTCAGGCGGGTTCTGGTGCTTGTGGGTCGACGACCTGGGAACTTGACATATTTCGGTAGGCCAAGGCGCTAGGATGACCCGATGACGACGCCCGCGACCCGAGCCGAGTGGCTTACCTTCCTCGGCCTCGGGTTCATGTGGGGGTCCTCCTACCTCTTCATCAAGCTGGCGGTCGATTCCTTCGGCACGTTCACCTTGATCGCGCTGCGACTGCTCATCGGCGCCGCGTTCCTGTGGACCGTCCTGCGCATCTCCCGAACACCGCTACCACGCGACCGCCGCGCGTACGGCCACCTGTTCGTGATGGCGATCGTCAACATCACGATCCCCTTCGCGTTGATCACGTGGGCGGAGCAGTCGGTCGATAGCGCGCTCGCGGCCATCCTCAACTCGACCGTGCCGCTGTTCGTGCTCGTCATCGCGCCGGCGTTCCTCCCCGACGAGCCGATCCGCGTCAACGGCCTGGTCGGGCTGGCTGTCGGGTTCATCGGCGTGGTGCTGATCGTGTCGCCCGGGCTGGTCGGGACCGCAGGCACCATCCCCGGGATGATCGCGCTGCTCGGCGCATCGATCTCGTACGCCTTGGGCAACGTCTACGCGCGGCGCAACGTGCGCGGCCTCGCGCCGATGATCCCCGCCGTGTTCCAGGTCACGTTCGCGCTCCTCATCGTGGGCACGCTCGCCCTCGTCGTCGAGCGGCCCTGGGAGACGGCAACGCCCGACGCGCAGGCGTGGTTCTCGGTGATCTGGCTCGGCATCCTCGGGTCGGGGATGGCGTACCTCGCGTACTTCCGGCTGCTCTCGCGATGGGGCGCCACGCGGACCGCACTCGTCGCCTACCTGCTGCCGATCGTCGGCATCGCGCTCGGCGCGGTCGTGCTCCAGGAACCGATCGGACCGTCACTCATCGCCGGGACCGCGCTCGTGACGGCGGGCGTCGCGCTGGTCAACGGTCGATGGGGCCGGCGGCGGCTCTTCGCGGAGGTTCCGCCTGTGGAGCCGGTGTAGCCCGGTATCGCCGCGGGCCCCGGTATCGCCGCGGGCCCCGGTATCACCGCGGGCCCCGGTATCGCCGCGGGCCGACCGTCGAACACCCCATGTTCGAACGGACCGCTGGACCGCGCGTCGGTCGCCCGGTGGAACGCCCGGCGATCGAGACCGCCGGGAATTGCAGGCGGAATAACGCATTTTCACCGGTCCAGCCGCCGGTTGGAACACCCCACGTTCGAACGTCAGGCGCGAGCTGCCGAGCGGCGGCGGTAGCTGCCGACGCGGCGCTGACCGCCGGCGGCCGCCCTAGCCGCCGACAGCGAGCAGCAAAGCGCCCGCCACGATGAGGACTGACGCACCGACGCGGCGGATGGTGTCACCGCGATCGGCCGCCTCCCCGAGCCTGACCGAGCCCCATGCGGCCGCGAACACCGCCGCGGACTCGCGGAGCGGCGCGACGCCGGACAGCGGTGCGAGGCTGAGTGCCCACAGGATCAGGAGGTAGGCGATGAGCGTGAGCCAGCCACCGATGGCGGCGTAGCGGATCTGCTCGGGGCCGCCCGCGAGGATCTCCCCACGGACGACGAAGCGAACCCACAGGACGAGGCAGATCGCAGCCGTCACCCATAGGATCGCGGCGTAGGTCAGCGGATCGATCAGGCGGGTCCCGGCACGATCGATGGCGCTGTACGTCGCGATCGCGATCCCGGTCGCGAAGGCGAACATGACCGACGGGTCGAGGCCGTGACCACGGACCGCGCGCCAGGGTCGCTGCAGGACCAGGAAGCCGACGAGCAGGAACGCGACGCCGATCGAGCCGGCGATCCCGAGGCGTTCGCCGAAGATCCCGACACCGATGACGACCGCGAGGAGTGGCGCCGTCCCGCGGGCGATCGGGTAGACGACCGACAGGTCGCCACGTCGATACGCGGCGGAAAGCAGGACGAAGTAGACCGCCTCGACGACGCCTGACAGCACGCCGAGCGCGACGCCTTCCACGGGGAGTGTCGGCTGGCCGTCCAGCCACCACGCGACGATGCCGACGGGCACGATCCCCACGGACGCCGCGAGCATCCCGACCGTTGCCGTGCGGAGCGGGTCACCGGCCGTCTTGAGCCGGACGTTCCACGCGACGTGTAGACCGGCACTGACCAGGACGATCGCGATGACGAAGGGGTCCACGCCGGGACGTTAACCGGCGTGGACCCCGTTCGCTGGCCCTCGCAGAGGGCGTCGCTCAGTTCAACCGCGCAGATCGCGCCGTCGGATGCCCCACGCGCCGATCAGCACGCCGCCGACGGCCAGGACGACCGACGCCACGATCCCGACCGGATCCCACTGGCCGAGCATCGTGAACCCGTAGTGCGACGTCAGCGCCAGCTCGTGGACGATGTCGGGCAGGTTCAGCGCCGGACCGATGACCCCGACGAACCACGTGACGATCGTGAAGATCGCTACGAACGGTCCGGCGTAGCTCGTGCCGAACACGCCGCCGACCGCGATGCCGATCCCGACGAGCGCGGCCGCGTAGAGCCCGAGCACGAGCGTCCCCGCGACCGGTGTCGCGATCTCGCTTCCGGCGATCGCCGCCCCGACGGCGATCCCGACCATCGTCATTACGGTGAAGACGACGACGCCGACGAACGCAGCGACCCCGCCGGAGGTTACCCAGCGAGTCCGCGACAGCGGCGTGGCGAGCAGGAACTCGAGCCGGCCGGAGGTCTCGTCCGAGGCCCAGACGGCAACGAGCGTGGCAGCCGCGAGCCCGGCGAGGATCATCCCGAACTCGACGAAGAGGAGCTGCAGGAAACCGCCGACCGATCGGATGTCGAAGCCTGGGAACACCTGGTTGAGGAGCGTCACGAACTCGGTCGCCTTGCCCAGCTCGTCGATGAACGACTTGCCGGAGCCGGCGATGGCCAGCCCGAACAACCCGATCCCAAGGCCCCAGGCCATCGATGACGGCAGGTTCTGGCCGATCCCTCGCCCGGTCGGGCCTTGGAGCCCGACGAGTGCGCGCGGCAGGCTCGGCGTCGGGATCGGCGACGTCGCGCCGATGTCCCGCCGTGCGAATGCCTCGACGCCGACGACGGAGAGCACGATGCCGACGACAGCCACCGGGACGAGCGTGGGCCAATCGAACTGCCCGGCGAGCGGGATGTGGTTCGACGTCCACCCGAACCAGGTCAGATTCGCAAGCGGTGCGATCGACGGGATCGCGGCCTGGTAGCCGTTGACGATGAACCCGCCGAACAGCACTGCTGCGGCCACACCAGCTGCCGACCCGCGGCCGACGAACGGCGCGAGAGCAAACGCCACCGAGCCGGCGGCGACTGAGATCAGGAACATCCAGAGCGCGTAGCCGACTGCAGCCTCGACCGGGATCTCATCGCCCGGCAGTCCGTTGACCGACCGACCGACGATCAGCAACGCGACGAGGACCGCGACGGCGACGATCGTCTGGCCGGTCAGGTGGGCGAACAGCTTCTCGAGCGCGATGCGCCGGCGGGCGGTGCCCGTCGCTGCCACGAACTCCATGCTCCCGCGGCGAGCTTCGGCCGCGAGCGTCGCCGACAGGGCGAGGATGGCCCAGAGACTCGTGATCTCCGGGAAGAACACGCCGTACTTGTACTGGAGGTATCCGCCAAGCGTGCCGACGTTGACGGCCTTGCCGGCGAGACCCGCGAGGATCGGTGGCACCGCGGCCACGACGGCCACGAGCTGCTGGCGCGACTCCGGGGTGTTGAACTCTTGCACGATCGCGAAGCTGACGCCGATGAGCAGGAGGAACAACAGGGCGGAGATGACGATGACCGCTCGACGCGAGTCGCGCATCGTCTTGCCGTAGATGCTCCCGAATCCGTAGACGCGCGACAGCAGCGACGGCCCGCTGATGGCCGGCGCGACTTGCGTCGGCCTGCGTTCGACTTCTGAGGTCATGTCAGGCCGCCTCGCTCCCGCGGCCGTACTGGGCGAGGAACGTCTCCTCGAGCGATGGCTCGCGACTTACGAAGTCGAGCAGGTCATAGTTGGCGGCCTCGCGGACGACCGGCGTGATCGAGCCCGAGACACGCATGCGTAGCAGGTTCTCTTCGGCCTTGACCTCGCTGACGCCGGGCAAGGCCGCGAATGCGCCGACCGGGACGTCGCCGGAGAACCGAAGCTCGACCTGGTGATGAGCGAGGTCCCTGAGCGCCTCGACGCGGTCGACCTTCACGAGGCGGCCGTCTCGGATGATCGCAACGCGATCGGCGGTCTTCTCGACCTCGCTCAGGATGTGGCTCGAGAGGAAGACCGTCCGGCCTTCGGCCTTCGCCTCACGGATGACCTCGTAGAACGTCTGCTGGACGAGTGGATCGAGGCCAGAGGTCGGCTCGTCAAGGAGCAGCAAGTCGGGACGGTGCTGCAGCGCGACCACGAGGCCGACCTTCTGCTTGTTGCCCTTCGAGTACTCCTTGAACTTGCGGGTCGTGTCGAGATCAAGGCGGTCGATGAGGCCGCGTTGGTAGGCCGTGTCGACACCGCCGCGCAGATTCGCGAAGTACTCGATCGTCTGGCCACCCGTCAGCTTGTCGTACAACGCGAATTCGCCCGGCAGATAGCCAAGCCGGCGGTGGATCGCGATCGGGTCGGCGGTCGTGTCGATACCGAAGATCGTGGCCCGGCCGGAGGTCGGACGGATATGGTCAAGCAGCGTCCGGATCGTCGTCGTCTTGCCCGCGCCGTTGGGGCCGAGGAAGCCGAACGCTTCTCCCTCCTCGACCGCCAGGTCGATGTCGATGATGCCTCGATGTGATCCGTAGGACTTGGTCAACTTTTCGGTCCGGATGACGGGCTCCATGGTCATTCCTTCCTGCCGGCCGCGCCGGCTTCCTTCCCGGCTCCGCCGGCTTCCCTGCCGGCCGCGCCGGCACGCTCGCGGAGGAAGCGGTCGATGACGGCCGGGACCTCCCGCTCGACGAACGCGAAGACATCGCGGAGCTCCTCGATCCTCCGCTTCGACTCCGGTGGCCGATCGGCGATGGCTTCGAGTCCTCGCTCGGAAAGCGCGCGGAACTGGCTGTACATGCGGCCCGCATTCGCCAGGAACGAGTCGAGCGTCTCGGGCGGCGCGCTGAAGTACTCGCGACGATCGCCTCGTCGCGTGCTGCGCCGGATCATCCCGCTCGTCGCCAGGAGGCGAGCCGTGCCGCTGATCGCGCCGCGACTCGCGTGGAGCGCGTCGGCGATCTCGGCCGCCGTCTGCTCCTCTGGCTCGCAGATCAGCAGCCAGCCCCACATCCGTCCCGCCATCGGGGTCATCCCGTACGACGCCAGCATCTGGCCCATCTCCTCGACGAACCGGCTCTCGCCATCGGTCATGGGGGTCACGCTACCCCGTTCAGAAGTTTCAGTCAATGCTGAACGTTCTATATTGAGCGTGCGTTGAGACCGGCGACTCAGCGGGAGGGCAGCATCAGACGCATCGACCGTCGCCGTCTACGTCGGACCCGCGCGTCTCGCACACCGAATCGACTTTTAGCTTCGGTCGCGTGCCCGGATCGTGCGCGTCGCGCACGGAATCGACCGAAAGCGGCGGTCGGATCGCCCCTCGGCGACCGTTGCTGCCTCTGACGCAGGTGGTCGCCTGCCTCCGTTGCATCAGGTGCAAGCAACCGTCGCAATGGCCGCCGCCGGCCGCTGATCGACGCCGGATCCCTGCAGCCGACGCACGGTTTCAGCGCGATCAGGGGCTGTGGCGCCGAGAGGTGGAGGAGATGCGGCATCCGATGCAACGATCCGGGCGCTCACGCCGGCGCCAGGGCCAAGTGCTTGCATCTGATGTATGTCGCGCTGGGGATCCCGGCTTCAGACGCAAGGCTTCAGCGGTCGCGCCCCGCCCCCACGCCCGCCCGGGCCAGTCAGGCCGCTGGCGAGGTCCGCTCCGTCCGCTCCGCCCGTTCCTTGAGTGCCCGCAGGTGCGCCTCGACCCGAGCTTCCAGCGATCGTCGGCCGAGCCGGACCAGGATGTCGGTCCAGCGGTCGATAGGCTCGAACGTCGCGGCGTGGATCACCCGCGTCCCACCGGCGATGGGCTCGAGCCGCCACCACCACTCGCTCTCGAAACCGGACCCCGTGACCCGGAGTCGGAAGACCGATTCGGGGCGCGCCTCGAGGCTCTCGACACGTGCCGACTCGCGCAATAGCCCGAGACGGGTTCGCGCGGACCGCGTGGCTGCCGCGGCGGGCCACGACGGGACCGCGGGCCCGAGTCGCAGCTCCGGGAACAGCGAGGCGGACGCGGTCGGATCGTGGAGTACCGCCCACACGACCCGTGGCGGCGCCTGGACGAAGACGCGTCGCTCGACGACCCGCTCGCCGCGCAGGTGGTCGCCCGCACGGCGATAGCCGACCTCGGGGTCCGGACGAACGGCCATCGCGCTCAGACGCCGATCGGGTGCCAGACCGTCTTCATCTCGAGGAAGGCGGCGATCCATTCGGGGCGCTCGGCGGCGCGGTCATCGAGCCAGTCGAACCGCGCGTCGGCCATCCCGCGCGGTCGGCGCGAGAGGCGCTTGATGTCGTCCGCGGCAAACTGCTCGACCTCGACCCGGAGGTCGTCAGGGACACCCCAGACGTCGAGCCCGTCGACGTCCTCATGGGCCGCCAGCACCGGCACGAGCTCCTTCTTGCGACCGGTCAGCACGTTCACGACGCCCCCGGGGACATCGGACGTGGCGAAGACCTCGGTCAGCGTGATGGCAGGGAGTGGCCGGGTCTCGGAGGTCAGTAGCACGACCGTGTTGCCCGCGACGAGCGGCGGCGCGAGGCGGCTTACCAGGCCAAGCAACGACGACGTCTCGGGGGCCACGATCCCCACGATCCCCGTCGGCTCAGGGATGGTGAAGTTGAAGTACGGCGCGGCGACCGGATTGGCCGAGCCGAGGATCTGGGTGATCTTGTCGGCCCAGCCGGCGTACCAGACCCAGCGGTCGATGGCGCGATCGACCACCTCCGTCGCGCGCGCTTCACGCAGCCCCTCCGCGGCCGCGACCTCGGCGACGAACTGGTCGCGTCGCCCCTCCATCAGCTCAGCGACGCGATAGAGGACCTGCCCCCGGTTCATCGCGGTCTTGCCCGACCAGCCGGGGAACGCGCCGTGTGCCGCACGCACCGCATCGCGGAGGTCCTTGCGCGACGATCGGACGGCATTCGCGAGCGGCGTGCCGTCGGCGGCGGACACCACGTACGAGCGACCACTCTCGGACCTGGGGAACGCACCGCCGATGTACAGCTTGTACGTCTTGCGAACCTCGATCCGTGGCCCGGCGCCGTTCCGGGAAGTGCCGTTCGTGCCTGCTGCCATCAGCGATCCTCGAGCCGGACGTAGGCGTGCAGTCCGTGCATGCCGCCCTCGCGCCCGAAGCCCGACTCCTTGTAGCCGCCGAAGGGCGAGGTCGGATCGAACTTGTTGAACGTGTTGGCCCACACGACGCCCGCCTGCATCCGCGAGACCATCTCGAGGATCCGCGAGCCCTTGTCGGTCCAGATCCCGGCCGAGAGCCCGTAGCGCGTGTTGTTGGCCTTTTCGACGGCCTCGTCCGGCGTCCGGAAGGTCAGCACCGAAAGCACCGGCCCGAAGACCTCCTCGCGCGCGATCCGATGCGATTGCGCCACGTTGGTGAACAACGTCGGGCGGAAGAAGTAACCGCGCTCAGGCAGGTCGCAGGCCGGTTGATACAGCTCCGCTCCCTCTGCGACGCCCGACGCGACCAGCTCCGTGATCTTCTCGAGCTGGGCCTTCGAGTTGATCGCGCCGACGTCGGTGTTCTTGTCGAGCGGGTCACCGACCCGGATGGTCGACAGGCGGTCCTTGAGCTTGTCGATCAGCGTGTCGGCGATCGATTCCTGGACGAGCAGCCGCGACCCCGCGCAGCAGACCTCACCCTGATTGAAGTAGATGCCGTTGACGATGCCTTCGACGGCCTGGTCGAGTGGTGCGTCGTCGAAGACGATGTTCGCCGCCTTCCCGCCAAGCTCGAGCGTAAGCGCCTTATCCGAGCCGGCGACGCCGCGTCCGATCTTCTTGCCGATCTCGGTCGATCCGGTGAAGGCCACCTTGTCGACGTCGGGATGGGTCGCGAGGTGCATCCCGATCTCGCCCGGCCCCGTGATGATGTTGACGGTCCCGGGCGGCAGGTCCGCCTGGACGCAAACGTCCGCGAACAGCAGCGCCGAAAGCGGGGTCGTCGATGCCGGCTTGAGGACGACCGTGTTGCCCGCCGCGAGCGCGGGGGCGATCTTCCAGGCGAGCATCAGCAGCGGGAAGTTCCACGGGATGATCTGCGCCGCCACGCCGAGAGGCTTGGCGACGCGACCCGGGAACGCGTAATCGAGCTTGTCCGCCCAGCCGGCGTAGTACCAGAAGTGGTTCGCCGCGAGCGGCACGTCGACGTCCCGGCTCTCCTTGATCGGCTTGCCCGAGTCCATCGATTCGAGGACGGCGAATTCGCGCGACCGCTCCTGGAGGATACGCGAGATCCGGAACAGGTACTTGGCACGCTCCCGGCCCGACAACTGACCCCACGAGCGGCGCTGGGCTCGACGAGCTGCCCGCACCGCCTTATCGACATCGACGTCGGCTGCGAGAGCGACGTCGGCGAGCGGCTGCTCGGTCGACGGGTCGATCGACGTGAACGTCCCGCCGCCGGTCGCCGGCACGGACCGCCCGGCGATGAACAGCCCATAGCGCTCTTTGAGCGTGACGATGTCGCGGGCCTCGGGAGCAGGCGCGTACTCCCACGGGATGGCCTGTCCGTCGCCGAATCCCCAGCTGTTGGGGCGGTGATCGAGGCTGACGACGACGCTCGTCTCGGTGCGCTCGGGCATGGACGGCATTATGTCACCGCCCGTTCGGGACCCCCGTTCGGAGCCTTCTTCGGGACCCAGCTCCGGGCCCGCCTCAGCAGTCGTACGTCGCGAGCGGATAGACGCGCTCGCAGAACCGAACATGCACGTGGTCGTCGTGACCCGTGTACCAGCGCGTCAGCCCTTCGCGGATCAGCACCGGATCGTTGAAGTAGATGACCTTGATGTGGCCCGGTGCCGCCGCCCGGACCGCCTTGATGAACGCGCGCGTCGCGCTCCGGTCGTAGACGGCCATCCGGTAGTTGCCACCCCACTGACACTGGCGGTCGTCGCGGCGCATGATCCGGACGTCCACGTCCATCCCGCGCTCATGCGTGTCGTGGCCGGGCATGTCGCCCCCGTGCTCGAAGCTCACATCGCCGATCGCGACGGGCCCGAGACCCGCCTGGCCTACCGTCACAGCCGCGGCTCGCACAGCGCCGATCGCCGCACCCGTGCCCCAGTGCGCCGGACCGTTGCCGACCTCGTACCCGCACATCCATCGGCCGAAGACCGGCGATTCGAAGTGGCCGATGAGGTAGCGCCACGTAGCGGCATCCACCACGCCGGTCCGTGTCAGCCCGGCATGGTGCTGGAACGAGCGGACCGCGGTCGCGGTCGCCCCGGCCAGCACGCCGTCGACCGTCAGCCCTGCCCGGCGCTTGTCGTTGAGCTGACGCTGGACGACCTTCACCGCCTCGCCGGTCGCACCAGGGTCGAGACGCATGATGAGGCGAGCCCACGTTCCGGCATCGACCATGCCCGTCCCCGTCATGCCCTGCGACATCTGGAAGGCCTTGACGGCGGCGATCGTCGGGCCATCGAAGACGGCCGAGATGTAGAGGCTCGTCGCCCCGCGAGCGCGAAGGAGGCCCTGGAGCGCACGGACATCGGACCCTCGGTCACCGGCGCTCTGGTGCGGGTAGATCGGCGCCGCGGCGCTCGCGACGCCAGTCCCGGCGACCGTCAGGACGCCGAGGGCAGCCGCGACCAGGAGCAGGCGAAGTCGGATGGGCATGACCGGGAGGCTACAAGGTCTGCGGCGCCGGCAGCACCACCCGATGGGACTAGCCGGCAGCGTAGGCTGCCCGCGTGGACAGACTTTCCGGCGCGGAGGAGCTCCTCGATGGGCCACTCGACGACCGGCCTGCGCTGGTCGGCAACCTGCGCGACCTGGCCCGCGTCAATCGGCGTCTCGGCGGGATCGACCTCAGCGCGCGCGCGATCGAGGCCCTCGCACCCGGCGGGTCCTCGATCGAGGTCCTCGACGTCGGCACGGGTGGCGCGGACATCCCGCTCGCGCTGATCGAACGAGGCCGCGCACGGGGACGGCTGGTGCGGGTCACCGGCATCGACAGCAGACCAGAGGTGCTGGAGGCCGCTGCGGTGGCCGATCGGCGGGTGACGGCGACCGGGGAACTGGCACTCCACGTGGCAGATGGACAGGCCCTCCCCTTCCCCGACGCGGCCTTCGAGATCGTCCACAGCTCCCTGGTCATCCACCACCTCGAACCCGACGCGGCTCGCGCGCTGCTCGCGGAGATGGCACGCGTCGCACGGCTCGGTGTCGTCGTCAATGACCTCGTCCGGGGACGCGCGGCGTGGGCCGGTGCCTGGGCGTTGTCGCATCTCGCGACCCGCAATCGCTTCACCCGCCGCGACGCACCGCTTTCCGTGCGCCGCGCTTACTCCGTCGCGGAGCTCACGGCTCTGATGGCCGCGGCCGGGGTCCGCGTCGAGCGGCGGTTCGACGGTCCGTTCGGCCATCGCGTCGCGCTCGCCGGGTCCGCGAACGGGCACAGCACCGGGCACGGGAACGTCCGCGGGGACGCGCGCGGATGATCGTGGACGACGTCGTCGATGTCGCGATCGTCGGGGCCGGGCTCGCTGGCACGACGTTGGCTACGCGTCTCGCCCGGCGCGGCGTCGATGTCCTCGTCCTTGAACGATCGCCGGCATGGCACTGGCGAGCGGGTGGTGTCTTCGCGTCGCCGGCGGCCGTCGAGCAGCTTCGTCGAGTCGGGCTGTCCGACGCGACGATCCCGGCGCTCGCCGAGCCGATCCCAGCGATGCGGCTCGAAACGCCGGCCGGAACGACCGTGCGGTTGACGTACGGCGCGGACACCGGCGGACCCATGGCCGTCGGCTTCGACCGCTCCGCGTTGGACCCGGAGCTCGAACGGCTGGCGATCGAGGCCGGAGCGATCGTCGAGCGCGGCGTCACGGTCCACACGGTGCACCTTGGAGCGCCGAACGTGCTCGATCTCGGTGATCACCAGGTCGCGGCGAGGATCGTCGTCGGCGCCGACGGGACGCATTCGGTGGTGGCGCGAGCCGCGGGGGTCGCACGTCCGCCGAGACTGCCGCCGCGCGTAGGCCTGACGTGGCACGTCAACGATCCGCGGCCGCCGACGCACCCAGCCGCCGATGCGCGGATGGTCGTCGGACGCGACGGGTACGTCGGCCTCGCACGTGTCCCGGGCGGCCGGCTCAACATCGGCGTCGTGCTCGGGGAGTCGTGGCTCGCCGCCCTCGCCGACGACGGCGCCGCGGCCACGGCGGAACGCCTGCTCGAGATGATCCCCCGTCGGGATGACGACCCCGTCGATTGGGGGGCCGCGACCGTCTGCGACACCATCGCGGGTGCCTCGCCACTCGGCGTACGGGTGACGCGACGTGCGGGCCCCGGGTGGTTCCTGGTCGGCGACGCGTGCGGGTTCCTCGATCCGTTCACTGGCGAGGGCATCCATCGGGCGCTCGTCTCGACCGATCTCGCCGCGCGCGCGATCGCGGCGGCGCTCCCGCGTGATGGCGACGCGGCCCGTGCAGCCGATGCCTACGACCGTGCGATGACCCGACGATTCGGCACGAAGGACGCCGTCTCGTTGCTCGTGCAGACGTTCCTGGCGCGCCCACGCCTCTTCGAGTACGCCGCGCGACGGCTCGCCGAACGCCCCGATGTCCGTGCGACGATGGGCCTCGTGATGGGTGACCTCCTACCTGCCTCGCGCGGCCTCGATCCGCGGTTCCTCGCGGCCCTGCTCGCACCGTGAGCGGCCGCGGTCGGGCGCGACCCGGCGACAGGGTCCGGGTCGCGGCGTACGCGATCGTCCACGACGAGGAGGAGCGCGTGCTGCTCTGCCACATCCACCCATCCGTGGGCGTGGGTGATGTCTGGACCCTCCCCGGCGGCGGCCTCGAGTTCGGCGAATCGCCTCGCGGGGCCGTGCTGCGCGAGCTCGAGGAGGAGACCGGCCTCGTCGGCGATGTCGAACGGCTCGTGGAGGTCGACGACCGCCTCTTCACCAGCCGGAACGGCGCCGGCCGGATGCATGCGATCCGGATCGTCTACGACGTCAACATCATCGGCGGGTCGCTGCGCGACGAGCTGGACGGCTCCACGGATACGTGTCGCTGGGTGGCGCCCGAGGAGGCGCTCACGATGCGCCTCGGCGAACTGGCACGGCACGCGATCGAACGAGTGGCGCCGGTCGATGCGTGACGGCGCCCTCGCGCCGGCGCTCGTCCTGTCGAGCCACCTCGCCGCGATGGGCACGATCCGGTGTCTCGGCGTCGCCGGGATACCCGTCGTCAACGTCCATTACGCCGACAGCGACTTCGCCCACGTCTCGCGGCACGTCCGCCATCGGATCCGGTCACCGCATCCCGAGCACGACGAGGACGCATTCGTCGGGACGTTGATCGAGGCGGCGTCGCGCTTCGGGCGATGTCTGATCGTCCCTGCCAATGACGCGACCCTTGGCGTCGTCTCGCGGCGGAAGGCCGAGTTGGAGCCGCACCACGTCGTCGCCGCGGACGACTGGTCGATCGTCGAGCGGGTCATCGACAAGCGACACACGTACGAGCTCGCCCATCGGATCGGCGTCCCGGCCCCGCGAACGGACACGCCGACGACGCGTGCCGACGCCGAACGGATCGCCGAGACGTTCCTGTTCCCGTGCCTCGTGAAGCCGCGCGTGAGCCATCGCTACGCCGAGCTGTTCCGCGCGAAGCTCGCCCGCGTCCACGACGCGGCAGAACTGCTGCACGAATACGACCGTGCGGCCGCCGAGGACATCGAGGTGATGATCCAGGAGTACATCCCGGGCGACGACCGCCACAGCTATAACTACGACGCGTACCGGGCGCACGGTCGGTCGATCGAATACACCGCACAGAAGCTGCGCCTCGCGCCGCCCGAGTTCGGATTGCCGCGTGTGGTCGTCAGTCGGCCTGCGCCGGACGTCATCGACCCGGCACGCCAGCTCCTCGACGCCCTCGGCTACACCGGGTACTCGTGCACCGAGTTCAAGGTGGACCCGCGCGACGGTGTGCCGAAGCTGATGGAGGTCAACGCGCGCGTGAACCGGTCTGTCCTGCATCCGCTCGCGAGCGGTATCAACTTCCCGGCGATCCTCTACCGCGACCTGATGCTCGGCGAGGCTCCCGAGGCCCCTGGGCTGCTCCCCGGACGCGCCTACTGGATCGATCTTGCGGGCGATATCCGCTACAGCGTCCGCGGCTGGCGATCGGAAGGTCTGACGTGGCGCGACTACCTGCGGCCCTATGCCGGCAGAAAGGTGTTCGCCGTGGGCGACGGCTTCGATGTGATGCCGTTCCTGAAGCGCTCGTTCGGGACGGTCGCGACGCGCTGGCGTCGCATCCGTGGCGGCGTCAGCCGGGGCGACGGCGGGAGCGACGTCGCGGCCTGATCCGGGGCCGAGCGCCACCGAGTCGGCGGCAGCCTCAGACGGCCTTGTCGCGCGCGAACGTCCGGCGACCCTGCTGGCTCCCGTTCCGCGTCCCCCGGCGGAAGAGCCGTGTCGCACTCGTGAGGAGCGGCCACGGATCGCTGGCCGAGAAGATCGCCAGCGCCGTGTCGGGATGGGGCACGAGTCCGCGCAGCCCGTCGCGGCGCGGTCCGCGGAGGAGCATCCGTCCGATCGCTCGGAGGTCGCCCTCTTCGTGCTGGTAGTGGACGCCGACCCGGTAGGAATCCGGCACGACCGGCTGACGGCCGAGCAGCAGGTTCACCCAGATCCCGGGCAGGTTCATCCCTGCTCGCGTCGCATGGCCGATCGACGTGTAGAAGCGCGGGTTCACGTCGATGATCGCGTAGTCATCCGCACGCTCGAACAGGTCGACCTGGAAGAGCCCGCGCCAGTCCATCGAGCGGAGCAGCGCCGCGACGCGATCCACGAGACCCGTGTCGAGTGGGATCGTGACGGCGTGGCTGATCGACCCGCACGGTGCGGGCCAGACACGATCGGCGCGTGACTGCACCGCGCACACGATCTCGCCGTCCCAGAACACCCCGGCCAGTGAGATCAGTGGGTCGTGTACGAATGGCTGGACGAGGCCGCGGGTCCCGGGCAGCTCGGCGAGGGCGTGCTCGAGCTCGTGGAACGTCCTGGCGACGACCGTCCCGCGGTGGCGGACGACGCCGTCCTCCTCACGGATCTCGGAGCGTCCCGGCTTGACGACCACAGGGAACGGGAACGGCAGTCGCGCCGGGATGGTGTCGAGCGTCATGTCGCAGGTCGGGAGCGTCGGGAGGCCGGCGCCGGCCGCGAATCCCTGGAGCCGACCCTTGTCCGTCACGTCCATCAGCGTCGCCAGGGGCGGTACGCCGAGCACGACATCCGGCGGGAGGCGATCCGACCGGCGCACGAGTGTCTCCATCTCGAACTCAGTCCCCGGCACGATGGCAGCGGCGGCGAGGCGCGCGGCGGCCGCGGCAAGCTCATCGACGAACGTATCTGGGGCTTCCCACGGGCTCGGCACCTCGATGACCCCGGCGCTCGCCCACGACCGAGCCGCGTACGTGCCGCGCTCGTGGACGGCGACCCACGGCGAATACCCGGCGTCGCGCAGCGCGCGCACCGCACCAAGCACGCTCACGTGCTCGCCACCGGTCAGGATGACGACGTCACCGGGACGCCGGCCATTCATTGCAGGGGAAAGGGGCACGGGTCTACGGTGAGGGTCGGACACTAACGGCCGGTAACCACGTCGATAACGAGTCGTTGCGGGGCCCATGCATACCGAGATCGCGATCGATATCGACGCTTCGCCAGAGCTGGTGTTCGCGCTCGCCCACGACGTCGAGCGGTGGTCCGACTTGCTGCCGCACTACGTTCGATCCCGAGCCCGCGACCATGACGCCTGGGGCCGACCGTTGGTCGATTTCATCGCGCGACGGCCACTCGTGGCCACGCTCGGCCTCGGGCTCCCTGTCGCGTGGCGGTCCCGGACGTGGAACGAGCCCGAGACGCTTCGGCTGCGCTTCGAGCACGTCGCCGGCGCGACGCGCGGCATGTCGGTGGTTTGGGACATCGACACGCGCGGAGGCGGGGACGCATGTCGCGTGACGATCAGGCACGAGTTCTCCCCTCGGGTACCAGGATTCGCGCGCTTCGTCGACCGCTTCTTCACCCGGCCGATCGCCGGGCGGACGCTGGCGACGTTCAAGACGCTGGCGGAAGCGGTCGATTCGGTCGACGGATCCGACCCGACCTCGCCGACGCATCGTACGGCATGACACATCGTCGGATCTGGATCACGGGGCTCGGTCTCGTGACGCCCATCGGCACCGGTGTCGACGCCTTCCGAGCCGGGCTGCGCGCAGCGACGTCGCCGGTGAAGCGGATCGATCGGTTCGATCCCTCGCCGTTCCGCAGTCAGGTCGCGGCACAGGTCGACGACTTCGACGCGCTCGCGTGGATGCCGCCCAAGACCGCGCGTCAACTCGATCGGTTCAGCCAGTTCGCGATGGTTGCCGGCCAGCTCGCCCTCGACGACGCGCGCTTGAGACCCGGCGAGGACGGCGCCGCGGACCCCGACCGGATCGGGATCTATCTCGGCTCGGCGTTGGGTGGCATCGCCTTCGCCGAGGAGCAGCACGAGCGTTACCTCGACAAGGGGATCCGGCAGGTGGCCCCGACCCTTGCACTCGCCGTCTTCGGCGGTGCCGCGCCGGCGAACCTGGGCATCGCGCTCGACGTGCGCGGGCCGATCCTCTCGACAGCGAACTCATGTGCGTCGGGCGGCGTCGCGCTCGGCGAGGCGCTGGGCGACCTGCGTGATGGGCGGATCGACGCGGCGATCGCCGGCGGCTGTGAGGTGCCGTTGTCGCCACTTGCGTTCGGCGCGTTCGACATCATCAGGGCCCTCGGCGCGGGCCACAACGACGATCCCGGTCACGCCGCACGGCCGTTCGACGCCGGACGTGACGGGTTCGTCATGGGCGAGGGCGCGGCATTGCTGGTCCTCGAGGAGGCGGAAGCCGCGGAACGTCGAGGCGCCACGCCGTACGCCGAGATCCTCGGATACGGCGCGACGTCCGATGCCCATCACATGGTCCAGCCCCGAGCCGACGGCCGCGAGGCCGGCCGTGCCGCAGCGATCGCCCTCGACGATGGCGAGGTCGATCCCGGCGAGATCGACTACGTCAACGCGCACGCGTCATCGACGCCGATCGGCGATGTCGCGGAGGCGCGCGCGCTGACGATCGCGCTCGGCGAGCGCGCCGCGACGGTGCCGGTCAGTGGGACCAAGGCGCTGTACGGACATCCCCTCGGGGCCTCAGGAGCGATCGAGGCGGCGATCTGTGCGCTCGCGATCCGCGACGGGTGGGCGCCATCGTCCGTCAATCTCGTGGAGTCCGAACCGGCGCTCGCCGATCTCCTCCCAGGCCTGCTTCGCTCCGGACGGGACGGGACCTACCGACGGGTGCTGAGCACCTCGTTCGGCTTCGGCGGACTGAACGCCGCACTGGTGTTCGGCGGGGTCGACTGAAGGACCGCGGCGGCATCGACGTCGCCGATGCCCTTCGCGACTTCGCCCTGCTCGCGCGCCCGGATCCGGCGATACCAAACGAACGCTCCGAGGCCGCTGGCGAGCGATAGCACACCTCCGACCGCGATCGCTTCGAGGATCCCGACTTTTGAAGCGAGCGCGCCCATAAGAAGGCCGCCGATCGGCATCGACGCCGAGAAGACCGTCGTGTAGACGCTCATCACGCGGCCGCGGAGCCCGTCGGGGACCGCCAGCTGGATCGTCGCATTGGCCGTGGCGGCCATCGTGATGCCGCCCGCCCCGATCGGGACCATCAGCAGCAGCGAGACCGGGAACGAGGTCGACATCGCCAGCAGGATCGAGGCGACGCCGAGCAGGATCGCCCCGCCGACGATGCGACTCGCCCGCGGTCGGCCCGACAGGACGAGGCCGACAGCCGCCCCGAGCGCCCCGATCCCGCTGGCCGCCATCAGGAAGCCGTAGCCGGATGCGTCGCTCCCGAGCGCCTGGGCGAGCGGCGGGATCACGACCTGGAAGTTCATCCCGAACGTGGCGACGAGGCCGACCGTGGTGACCGCGAGCAGCACGATCGGTGTGTGACGAACGAACGCGAGACCCTCTCTCAGGTTCTCGACGACCGCGCCGGCAGAGCGAGGCGCCGGGACGAGCCGCGCGAGGTGCAGTTCGTCGTCGCGCATGAGCGCCAGGCCGACGATGACGGCGAGGAAGCTCAACGCGTTGATGGCGAACGCGGGGGCGATCCCGAACGCGCCGATGGTCAGGCCGGCGACCGCGGGTCCGACGACGCGGGCGCCGTTGAACATGGCCGAGTTGATGGCGACGGCGTTGCCGATGTCGCGCGGCCCGACCATCTCGATCGCGAAGGCCTGGCGGACGGGCATGTCGACGGCGTTCGCGCAGCCGAGCAGCACGGCGAGCACGAGGATCATCCAGACCTCTACGACGTTCGTCGCGGTCAGCACCGTGAGGATCGCGGCCAGGACCATCATGGTGGCCTGGACCGCGATGAGCGTCTGGCGCTTGGGCAGGACGTCCGCGAGGATCCCGGCGAACAGGCCGAGGATCATGACCGGCAGGAACTGCGCGCTCGCGACGACACCGAGCCAGAACGGGTCGCCGGTCAGGGTGAGGACGAGCCAGCCCTGGGCGACCTGCTGCATCCAGGTGCCGACGAGCGAGATCGCCTGCCCGCCGAAGAACAATCGGTAGTTGCGATGGCGGAACGGCGCGGCCGCCTTGCCCCAGGCCACGCGGCTCGACCCTGGGAGGGTGACGCCGGTCATCGGACGTGCCCCCGGCGCTCAGGATGGGGATCCGGACCGCCCTCGAGCTCGGCGAGGTGCTCGTCGAGATGCCGTCGGCGTTCCTTCGCCGCATCGATCATCTCGGCGAGGCGTGCGGCCTTCGCCTCAAGGGTCTCGATCTGGCGCTCGACGCGGTCTCGCGCGTCATTGATGAGTGCGCGTCGCTCGGTCGGGTCGTGCGACGAGCGGAACCGTTCGCGATTGCGCTCTCGAGCCGCTTCGTCTTCGAGCAGCTGGCCGATCTGGGCGAGTGAGAACCCGGCCTCGTCGCGGAGCTCCTTGATCGTGCGGAGGCGCTCGAGATCCGACGCGTCGTAGAGGCGGTACGCACCCTCGGAGCGGGCGGCGGGTTCGAGGAGGCCGACCTCCTGGTAATAGCGGATCGACCGCGGTGTCAGGCCGGTCTCGGCCGCGACTTCCTGGATCTTGAGGAGGGCTGTGCCTGGGGTCGAGGTCGTCGTCGTGGGAGTCGTTGCGGGCATCGCGCTGACGATACCACAACCTTGACGTTTACGTGAAGGTTAGCGTCGTCCCATTGGGATCATCGGTTGACCGCGGCCGCGGCCGGACGGCCCTGGTGGCAACGTGGGCGAGGTCGGATAGCACGTTCCCGCGGCCCGAACTCGGCCGGATTCGTCGCGTTCCCGCCGTCCGTGGGCGATCGGCCGTATGCCAGATATTCGCCCTACGGATGGTAGGCACCGCGGATCGCCGTCGACGGTCATCACGTCAGGCTGGCGACGTCGGCGCGCGCGCGGGTCCACCCGCAACTGGCTATCGGCAGCCAGGGCGGCATCGGCGACCCGTCGACCGGCTGCCTAGCATCCTCCTGGCGAATAGCTGGCACATTGCCGCAGGGTCCGACCAGGGCAGGAGCGGCCCCACGAGGACCGGCACTTTCGTGGCAAGAGTTGCACCCACAGATCGTCATGCCACGGCGCGAGGTCGCCAGAGCCCGATTCGGGGCCTAATGCGTCACCAAGGTGCGATTCCTGCCACGAAACGTGGTCGGAACGACCATTGCGTTCCCCGGGCGCAAGTCCTGCCAGCTTCGCGCGTCCGCCCGTCCACGCTCGCGGAACGCCGCAGCCGACCGTCGGCGCCCGGGGAGTAGCGATCTAGTCGATCGTGAAGGCGTCCGGGTCCTGGTAGCGCCCCGAGCGCTGGAACTCGATCTGCATCAGCACGTCGTTGAGCAGCGACGACGCGCCGAACCGGAACCAGTTCGGACTCATCCAGCGCGGGCCGAGCGTCTCGTACAGGATCACGAGGTACTGGATCGCTTCCTTCGCGGTCCGGATGCCGCCGGCGGGCTTCATCCCGACCTGACGTCCGGTCGCCCGCTCGAAGTCCCGGATCGCCTCGAGCATCACAAGCGTCACCGGCATCGTCGCGGCCGGCGTCACCTTGCCGGTCGAGGTCTTGATGAAGTCGGCGCCCGCTGCCATCGCGAGGATCGACGCTCGCCGCACGTTGTCGTACGTCTCGAGCTCGCCGGTCTCCAGGATGACCTTCAGGTGCGCGTCGCCGGCGGCTTCCTTGACCTCCACGATCTCCTCGAAGACCGTCGCGTAGTCACCGGACAGGAAGGCTCCACGGTCGATGACCATGTCGACCTCGTCGGCGCCGGCCTCGACCGCGGCGCGCGTCTCGGCGAGCTTGATGTCCAGGAACGTCTGGCCGCTGGGGAACCCGGTCGCGACGCTGGCGACCTTCACGTCGCTCCCCTTCAGTGCGTCCTTCGCCTCGGCGACCAGCGCCGGGTAGACGCAGATCGCGGCGACCGAGGGGATCGAAGGATCGCCCGGCTTCGGGTGCATGCCCTTCACGCACAGCGCTCGGACTTTCCCCGGCGTGTCCTTTCCCTCGAGCGTCGTCAGATCCATCATCCGGATCGAGAGGTCGAGCGCCCATAGCTTCGAGGCCTTCTTGATCGACCGCTTCCTGAGCGCATCCACGCGAGCCTCGACGCCGACCTGGTCGACGGTCGAGACCCGCCCGAGGAGGCTGCCGAGCGGATCGCCGATCGAGCGCGACCGGCCATCCCAGGCACGGATCAGCTCGTTGGCCCGTTCGCGGGCGAGGGTGTCGGGACGCTTGGTCGCGGTCATGGGACGGAGAGGATACGCCTAGCGTCGAACCACGCCCGCCGACGGTTCGCTAGCGCCCGCCGTGGACCTTCGGTAGCGGTGGCATGCCGCGCTTGCCCTCGATCAGGAAATGACGGAACCAGTCGAGCACGATGCGCAGGTTCTCGACGCGGCGGAACGGGGTACCGGAACGCGTCAGTTCGTGGGTCTCCTCGGGGACCCGCAGGAGCCGGACCGGCCGGCGAAGCGTGCGCAGGACCGTGAAGAGCGCCTCGGCCTGGCCGACGGTCGTCCGGATGTCACGCTCGGAGTGCTGGATGAGCAGCGGGGTATGGATCCGGTCGGCGTAGGTGAGCGGCGAGATCTCCCGGTAGTACTCGGGGTCGCTCCAGGGCGTGGCCTCGAACTCCAGGTTCGCCCAGTCGCCGCCGCTGATATCACCCGTCAGGAAGAGCATCGACATGTCGCTCACGCAGCGGCAGGTCATCGCCGCGCGGAACCGGTCGTCGTGGCCGATGATCCAGTTCGTCAGGTAGCCGCCATACGAGCCGCCCGTGAGCCCGAGACGCTCCGGGTCCGCCAGCCCCTCCGCGACGAGCGCGTCGATGCCGGCGAGCACGTCGCGCATCGGGCCGGGTCCCCAGTCGCGATGGTTGCCGTCGTTGAAGTCCTGCCCGTATCCCTCTGACCCGCGCGGGTTGCAGTAGAAGACGCCGATGCCCGCGCCGGCGAGGACCTGGAATTCCCAGAACGGCGACCACGCGTACAACGTGTGCGGCCCGCCGTGGATCTGCGTGACGAGCGGACTCCCCTTCCCGCCGCCCGGCATGAACCAGCCCTGGATCGATAGCCCATCGACCTGGCTGCACCGTTCGACCGGCTCGATGAGCGTCAGTTCCTCGAGAACGTCGGCGTTGAACGCCGTCAGCGGACGGGGCTCCTGGCCCTCGTCGAGCACCCACAGGTCGGGCGGCGAGGTCGGCGTCGAGCGGAGGTAGACGTGGCGCGTCCCGGCGCCGTTCGTCACCCCATCGAACGACGACAGGTGGTGCCGCCCTTGGGTCAGCCGCTTGACGGCTCCGTCGGGGACGGAGAGGCGCCACAGTTCGTAGCTGCCGTCGATCGGCGCGAGGAAGTCGATGCTGCGACCGTCGGGCGTCGGGATCAGTCGAGCGTTCTCACCCTTGGTCACGTCTGTCGCGACCCCCGAACCTGGCATCAGGTCATGGCGACCCGAGAGGCTACGGCCGCCGTCGGCGTCCGCCTCGGAGCCATCGGCTGGAAACAGCCAGACATCGTTGCGGCTGCCGCCACGCCCCTCGAGCTTCGACCCGAGAGCTGCGATCGTCCGGCCGTCCGATAGCCAGACAGGCGCGCCGAAGACGGACTTGGGTCCACCGGTCACCGCGTGGACGGCGCGCGTCTCGACGTCGACGACGTGGATGGCCGGCCGCTCAGCGAGGTCGGCGTCGCGATGCCGGTCGGACACGAAGGCGACCCGAGTCCCGTCGGTTGACCAGGCCGGCTCGAGATCGGACACGGTCCCATCCGTGAGCCGCGACGCGGCGCCCGACGCGACGTCGACCAGCCAGAGGTGACGGATGCGGTCGTACTGGAAGCCCGGCCCATTCAGCATGTAGCCGAGACGGTCGATGAAGCGGTAGTCGGACTCCGGCTCCTCGTACGAACGCGGCTTGCGGGCCTTGCCACGTCGACGGGCGTCTTCCTCGTACGTCGCGCCGTGCGAGGTCGACACGACGACGAAGCGCTTCCCGTCGGGTGACCATTCGAACGCCTCGACGCCGCGCGGCAGATCGGAGACACGCCTCGCCTCGCCGGGACCGTCGACCGGCAGGACGTGGATCTGGTCCTTGTCCTCACGCTCGCTAGCGTCTTTCGGGCGGGCGGGCTCGGCCTCGGCCTGCAACCGGCGGTCCGAGATGAAGGCCAGCCAACGACCATCCGGCGAGAAACGCGCCGCGCGATCGTTGCGAGCCCCGATCGTCAGCTGGCGCGGGCCGCCGTCCCGGGCGGGATCCGTCGGGACCAGCCAGAGCGCCTGCCGATACTCGTCGTAAGTGGGAGCGACCGACTGGAGCGTGACGACGGCCCATCGCCCGTCCGGCGAGAGGCAGGGTTCCGTCGCGATGCGCAGCCGATACAGGTCGTCAGGGCGCGGGGGGCGCGGCACGCGGAGAGTCTAGTCGTACCACGTGCGCGCGCAGGGCCGTCCCGACGCGGCCGCGCTGGCCTGCCAGGACTACCATCGGCGCGGATGACCGACCAGCTCACGCTGCCGCTCGACGCCACAGCCGATCGACTGCCCGACCTGCCCGAGCTCCGGCCGATGCTCGCACGGCCGCTTCCCGAGGCGTTCGATTCGGAGCAGCACCTGTTCGAGCCGTGGTGGGGCGGGACGCGGGCATTGCTTTCGATCGGGCCGTCCGAGCGACCGGGCGATGGCGATGTGCGCGTGATCGACGCCGACGATGTCGATCGGACCGCGATGCTCCCCGAGCTCGCCGGGACGGGCGTCCGTGTCGCAGCCCGCTCGGCGATCCTCGATGGCGAGCTCGTCGTGGTCGACGCGGACGGGCGCGCGGATCAGGCGGCCCTCGAGCGACGACTCGACGGGAAAGGCGGCAGGCCGGTGGCGTTCCTGGCCTTCGATCTGCTGCATCTCGACGGCAAGTCGCTCATCAATCAACCGCTCGTCAAGCGGCGCGCGACGTTGCGACGCGTCCTCCGCCCTGGTGATGAGGTCGTCGCGGTCCCGGCGATCGCGACCGAGGGACGCGCGTTGTTCGATGCGATCGTCGAGCAGGGGCTCGCCGGGATGATGGCGCGTCAGCGGCTCGCGCCGTATCTGCCGGGGGTCCGCAGCCGGCTGTGGCGGTTCATCCCGGCCGTCGAGGGAAGCGTCCCTGCCTCCGAGCTCGCCGACGCCCCGGAGGAGCCGACCTCGGCGACCGCGCCCGTCCTCGCGATGCTCAGCCGGTTGCCGTTGGAGGACCAGGCCTAGGCGTCAGCTGGTACGACGCGCCGCCGCGATGAACTGGCGCAGCCCGGGTCGTTGGCCGTACAACAGGACACCCGTCGCGTAGACCCGTACGGTGACGACGGCGACCCCCGCGATGGTCACGAGCAGGATCACGACAGACAGGACCACCTCGAGCGGATGCACGTCGCTGACCATGAGCCGCGCGAGCATCGCGAACGGGCTGAACGGCGGCACGAGCGAGGCGATACGTGCGAGCGTGCCCGTCCCACCGCCGAGCAGCACGAGCAGCGCTGACAGGTAGCCGCCCATCGCGACGAGGCTCAGCGGTAGTGACAAGGTCTGGAGGTCGTCCGGTCGGCTCACGAACGACCCGACGGCCGCGTAGATGAGCGCGAACAGCGCGAAGCCGAGCAGGAAGAACAGGCCGTAAGCGGCGATCAGTCCGATCGTCAGGCCCCCGGTCGGCAGACCGGCCTGGCCGGAGCCGAGGATCGCACCCGCGATCTGCTCCTGGAACGCGAGGACGAGCATGACCGGGACCGCGATCGCGATGTACTGGGTCAGTCCCGCGCCACCGATCCCGACCACCTTGCCGACCAGCAGCTGCCGCGGTGAGGCCGCGCTGATCATCAGCTCCATGACCCGGCTGCTCTTCTCGGTCGCCACGCCGGTCGCGACCCACATCCCGTAGATCAGGATCGTGATGAACATCAGGATGATGAACACGGTGCCGAGGAAGCCGCGACTCGCGACCACGACCGCGTCGACCTGACGACCGCCTTCCGTCGGCGCGACCAGTGACTCGGTCGTGAACGTCGGCGTTCGGAACGCGCCCAGCTCCGAGCCCTTCGGCAGCGACGCCGTCCAGTCGAGGATGCCGAGCGACAACGCCGCGAACCCGGCGAGCTGGCTGCGGACCCCGTCCGCGGGCCCGAGGGTCCGGTACGTCACGGCGAGCTGCCGATCCGGCTGGCGGACGACCTCGATGATCGCGTCGATCCGGCCGTCGGCGAGCGCCTGGAGCGCGACATTCCGGTCCAGCTCCCGGGCGATCTGGTACGGCGCCTTCCAGCGCCTGCGGTCGACGCCGGGCGGCGGCAGATTCATGACGCCTTCGGCCGTCGCCATGATGCCCTGCGCGAGGCGATCCTCCTCCGCGACGACACGGATCTGGCGGACGCTCGCCTGGTCGAAGTAGCGCAGGACGATCGGCGTCATCGCGACGCCCACGGCGAGCGCCATCAGGACGATCGTCGAGATGCGGTAGAGCTTGCTTCGGACGCGCTCGCTGTACTCGCGACGCGCGACGGTTCCGGCATTCGGGAACAGCGGGTCGTGGCGCGCCATCAGGCCGCGTCCTCCTGGTCGACCGGTTCCTCGATCACGTCGGACGGCCGCCCGACGAGCTCGACGAAGATCGCCTCGAGCGACGGTTCCGCCACCTCGAATCGACTGACGAGTGCGCCACGCTCGAGGGTGGCAGCGAGGATGTCACGCGGCTCGACGCCGGCCATCAGCTCGATCTCGGCGAACCCAGCACCGGGCCGAACGGCGGCCACGCCGTCGATCGACGCGAGCCACGTCGGTGCGATCTCGCCTTCGATGCCGAGTCGCACGGTCCGCGCGCGCGACGATCGCTTCAGTTCAGGGACCGTACCGGCGGCGACGAGCCGGCCATGATCGACGATCACGAGTGACTCGCAGAGGGCCTCGGCGACCTCCATCTGGTGGGTGGAGAAGACGATCGTCCGCCCCGCGTCGCGCAGCTCGATGAAGGCATCGCGAAGCAAGGCAAGGTTCACTGGATCAAGCCCGGTGAACGGCTCGTCCATGAGCAGGACATCCGGGGCGTGGAGGATCGCCGCGATGAACTGGACCTTCTGCTGATTGCCCTTGCTGAGCTCCTCGGCCCGGCGTTCCGCGAGGTCCGGGATGCGGAAGCGGTCCAGCCAACCGAGCGCGTTCGCGCGCGCGTCCGCCGGCCGCTCTCCATACAGGGAAGCGAAGTAGACCAGCTGGTCGATGACGGTGAGTCGGGGATAGAGGCCGCGCTCTTCCGGGAGATAGCCGAACGTGCGCCGCGGCAGATCGGTCGAGGGGACGCCGCCCCAGCGGACTTCACCCTCGTCGGCGCGCAGGATCCCGAGACAGATCCGCATCGTCGTCGTCTTTCCGGCGCCGTTCGCGCCCAGGAAGCCGAAGATCCTGCCGTCGGGCACGCTGAACGCAAGCTGATCGAGCGCCACGGTCCGCCCGAACCGCTTCGTGACGCGGTCGATCTCGAGGGTCATCGCGCCCGAGGATAGACCTCGGCCCTCGGTGCCGCCGCTGGGTCGATGGTCATGGTGCGGTCCGGTGCGGTCCAGGCGCCAGACTGGCGCACGCCGCGCAAGTGCGACAATCGAGATGTGACGACCGATACGACCGGAGGCGCAGCAACGACTACGCCGACCCGGATCCACGCTGACCGGGGAGCCGGCACCCTCGAGATCGACTGGGCCGATGGGCACAACACGGTCTATGGATTCGAGGCCCTGCGCTGGCTGTGCCCGTGCGCGTATTGCCGAGGCGAGGCCGGGATGCCGGGCTGGCTCGACAGCGCACCGACACTCAGCCCGCAGCAGATCCAACTGACCGACCTGCACCTGGTCGGCAATTACGCGGTCTCGCCGCATTGGGCGGACGGCCACAAGACGGGCTACTACCCGTTCCGACTCCTGCGCGACCGGTGCCCGTGCCCAGAATGCACCGCGCGACGCGCGCGAGAGAGCGGCGACACGATCGGCCGTCCGTCACCGGCCGGGACGCACGAGGAGCATCGATGATCATCGTCACGACGCCGTATCTCAGCGGTCATCGCATCATCGAAAGCAAGGGGATGGTGTTCGGACTCGTCGTTCGCAGCCGCGGTCTCGGCGGCAACATCATGGCGGGCCTCCGCTCACTGGGCGGCGGCGAGATCCACGAGTACACGAGCCTCCTCGAGGACACGCGCCGGCAGGCGCTCGATCGCCTCGTCCGCAACGCAACCGTGCTGGGCGCGAACGCGATCCTCTCGATGCGCTTCGACTCGTCCGAGCTGTCGGGGACGATGTCCGAGATCGTCGCCTATGGGACGGCGGTCATCGCAGAGCCGGATCCGACCGCCACGACGCCGACGACCCCCGTCGAGTAACGATGGGCGTCGACGTGACCCGCCTCCTGGTCTTCGGGTTCGGGATCGTCATGACGCTGGCCGGCGTGTCGCTGCTGGCGGCACAACAGCCGGCCGGCCTGTGGCTGTTGATCACTGGCCTCATCTTCATCGTCGCCGCGATCCTCGAACGCGTCCGATATCGCTCGAACGAGGCCGAGGCGACCGCCGAGCGGCCCGGGCCGGGTGGCGGTGAACCGGCAGGCACCACGCTCGACTCCCGCTTCCGCCCGACAGAGGAGCGGTTCGAGGACCCGACGACCGGCGTCCGGATGCGCGTCTGGGTCGATCCCGTGGCCGGCGAACGGCGGTACGTACCAGAAGACTGACCCGTCCGCCCCATCGGGTATCCCACGTGACCCGTGCTATCCTCGCCGGCCAGCCGTACGCGACCCGTACGCCCGTCAGCACCGTAGGAGCCGCCGGCTTTCGAGATGGCCGCCGTCGAACCAGGAGCACCTGCCCGGACCGCGGTCACGCCACGCCCCCGTCGCGTCACGAAGCGTGAGCCATCGCCCCTGCCCTATCTGAACCGCGAGCTGTCCTGGCTCGAGTTCAACGCACGCGTCCTCTACGAGGCGCGCGATGCCAGGAACCCGCTCCTCGAGCGGGCGAAGTTCGCGGCGATCTTCGCCGGCAACCTCGACGAGTTCTTCCAGGTCCGCATCGCCGGGCTGCGTCAGCAGGTGGAGTCGGGCACCGTCACGCGTGCGCCCGATGGCCGGACACCGCCGGAGCAGCTCGCGGCAGCGCGAGAGCGCGTGCTGGGGCTCGTCGCCGAGCTCTCCGACATCTTCACTGAACTGCGCCGCGCGCTCGCGCTCGAGGGCGTCCACATCGTCGACTACGCGGAGGTGCCCGAACATCACGAGGCGCTCCGCCAGCGCTTCCTCGACGAGATCTTCCCGGTCCTCACCCCGCTCGCGGTGGACCCGGGCCACCCGTTCCCGTACATCTCCAGCCTGAGCATGTCGATCGCGGTCGGCCTGCGCGATCCGGAGACGAACGAGCGCGTGTTCGCTCGTGTAAAGGTGCCGCAGATCCTGCCGCGGCTGCTCGAGGTCGAGACGCACAAGTTCGTCCTCATCGAGCAGGTCATCGAGGCGAACCTGCAATACCTGTTCACGGGCATGGAGGTCGTCGACTCGCACCTGTTCCGGGTCACCCGAAACGCCGACTTCACGGTCGAGGAGGACGAGGCCGACGACCTGCTGATGGCGATCGAGGAGGAGCTGCGGCGCCGGCGGTTCGGTGAAGCGGTCCGCCTCGAGGTCGAGCGGACGATGCCGGCGGCGACGCGCAACCTCCTCCTGCGTGGGCTGGGCCTCGAGCCTGAGGACAGCTACGAGATCGCCGGGATGCTCGATCTCACTGCGCTGTACCGCATCGCCGACCTCGACATCCCGGAGCTTCGGACGCCGCCGTGGACACCCGTCACGCCGCCCCGGCTCGTGCCACCCGATGAGGACGAGCCGGCCGATGTCTTCGCGGCGATCCGCGCCGGTGACATCCTCGTCCACCACCCCTACGAGTCGTTCGCCGCATCCGTGGAGCGGTTCATCGCGCAGGCCGCCGATGACCCCGACGTCCTGACCATCAAGATGACCCTGTACCGCACGTCGGGTGACTCACCGATCGTGCAGTCGCTGATCCGTGCCGCAGAACGCGGCAAGCAGGTGGTCGTCCTCGTCGAGATCAAGGCGCGCTTCGACGAGGAGGCGAACATCATCTGGGCCCGCAAGCTGGAGCGCGCCGGCGCCCATGTCGTCTATGGGCTGGTCGGGCTGAAGACGCACTCGAAGACGGCGCTCGTGGTACGCCGCGAGGGCTCAGGGCTGCGCCGGTACGTCCACATCGGGACGGGCAACTACAACCCGAAGACGGCGCGCCTGTACGTGGACCTCGGTCTGCTGACGGCACGCCCGGAGATCGGTGCCGACGTGACCGACCTGTTCAACGTCCTCACGGGGCTGTCGCGACAGCGCACGTTCCGCAGGTTGCTCGTCGCCCCGCACAGTCTCCGCCAGGGGTTCATCGACCTCGTCGAGCGCGAGATCGCGCACGCGACTGCCGGCCGGCCGGCGCACATCGTGCTCAAGCTCAATGCCATCGTCGACGTGCCCGTGATCGAGGCCCTCTACCGGGCGGCCAGCGCCGGCGTCGACATCGACCTGATCGTTCGAGGCGCCAGCTCGATCCAGCCCGGTCTGCCCGGCATCTCGGAGCGGATCCACGTGCGATCGATCATCGGTGAGTTCCTGGAGCACTCCCGGATCTGGGGGTTCGAGAACGGCGGCGACCGGGAGTGGTACATCGGCTCGGCCGACTTGATGGATCGCAACCTGGACCGGCGGGTCGAGGCGGTCGTCCCGGTGGAGGACTCCGAAGCCCGTACACGGATCAGCGAGATCATCGAGCTCATGCTCGCCGACGATCGCCGATCGTGGCAGCTCCAGCCGGACGCGCGCTGGGTGCGCACCGAGGTCCTGGAGGGGCAGCCCGGCACGATCGACACGTTCGAGACGCTGAAGGAACGCGCGCTCGAGTCAGGCGCGGTCGCGTCCGTCCCACGACGGCCGGGTGCCGGAGCCGGCTCGCTGGACCCGCGGGCGTGACCGAGGAGGTCGAGCTCAAGTACCGCGTGGGAGACCTGGCCGCCGCTGAACGCGTCCTCGCGGCGGAACGGCTCGGACCATTCACCGGCGGCGCCACTGGCGCCAGGGCGACCCAGCTCGAGGACCGCTACGTCGACACCGCCGACGGCGCCCTTGCCCATGCCGGGTTCGCCGTCCGGCTCCGCCAGAAGGGCGGCGAGACGATCGTGTCCGTGAAGTCGCTCGCCCACTCGGAAGGACCGGGCGGCAGCTTTGCTCGCGAGGAGCTCGAGGGGCCGGCCGACCGCGTGGCGCCACCGAGCGACTGGCCCGCCTCCGACGCGAGGGCGCTCGTCCTCGAACACGCCGGCGATGCGCCGCTCGTCGAGCGCGTGACGATCCGGCAGCTCCGTCGCGTCCGCCAGCTTCGCGCCGCATCGACCCGCGTCGAGCTCAGCCTCGACGAGGTGGACGTGGTGGCCCGAGGTCGCGTCGTCGAACGCTTCATCGAGCTCGAGGCCGAGCTCATGAAGGGCGATCGGGCGGATCTCGCCGCACTGAGTGAGGCGATCGAGACCGAGACCGGCCTGGAGCGGGCTGCGACGAGCAAGCTCGAGGTGGCCCTCGCGGCACTCAACGGGTCCGGGAACGGGCAGGCGCCCGAACCCGAGGCGAAGCCCGCCGTTCGGTCACGCAAGCGCGCGGAGCCGGCTGGCGAGCCGGACTCCGAAGCGGAGGACAACGAGGAGAAGGCCGAGCCGCGCCTGGTCACAGGCAAGACACCGGGCGTCCTCGCCGAGGACACGGTCGCGGAGGCGGGGCGCAAGGTGATGCGCTTCCACCTCGCGCGGATGATCGACCGTGAGCCTGGCGTCCGCGAAGGCAAGGACATCGAGGACATCCACAAGATGCGTGTCGCGACCCGCCGCCAACGCGCCGCGTGGCGGGTCTTCGGCGAGGCGTTCCGGAAGCGGCGTACGCGGACCTACCGGGACGGTCTCCGCGACGTCGCGCGACGGCTCGGGGCGGTGCGCGACCTCGACGTCCAGCTCGAGGGGATCGACAACTACCGTGCGGACCAGCCGGTCACCGATCAGCGCGCGCTCGAACCACTGATCGGGTCGCTGCGGCAGCATCGCGACGACGCCCGCGTGCTCCTCATCCGCGAGCTCGACTCCGGCGCGTACGCCCGCTTCGTCGACGACTACATGGACTTCGTGCGGACCGAAGGCGCCGCCGCGCGTCCGGTGAACGCCTCCGCTCCGCACCGCGTGCGCGAGACCGCGCCGTCACGCATCTGGGCCGCCTATGAGCAGGTGCGCAGCTATGAAGCGATCCTGCGCTGGGCCGACGTCGCGACCCTCCACGAGCTGCGCATCGCCGGGAAATGGCTCCGCTACTCGCTGGAGTTCGTCCAGGAACCGCTCGGGGACGACGCGCTGCCGCTCATCGCCAAGGTGACCGCGCTCCAGGACCACCTCGGACTGATGAACGACGCGAGCGTCGCGGCCTCGATGACGCGCACGTTCCTGGTGGAACGGGCCGGCGAGCTGAGCTCTGCGGAGACGGCCGGGATCGGCCGGTACTTGGTCGACCGCGAGCGGGAGGTCGGGCGTCTTCGACGGACGATCGGGCCGACGTGGCGACGCGTGGCCGGCCTCAGCTACAGGCGCGCACTCGGCCGGGTGGTCGCCGACCTCTAACTCTGCCTAGTCCCGGCCGGCAGACGCTCGGATATCACTGACGCCAGCCCGCGGCCAGCCTCGGCAATCGGTCGCGCCAGGCGCGGCCAGCGTGGTCCGCGACCAGGATCGCTCCTTCGCGGATGCCCGCCTCCGACACGCGCACGGCGTCCACGTCGTACCGCCGCATCAGCGCGTCGACGATCACGGCGCCCGCGAGCAGCAACGGGCCGCGCTTCGGG
>DASSZA010000260.1:0-7892 GCA_035703005.1 Candidatus Limnocylindrales bacterium
CCAGGCGCTGCTCGAAGCCCGGGACGTAGTCGACGGTCAGCAGCAGGCGACCGAAGAACGCGCCGACGGCATCGGCGCCGTCATCCCAGCCCTGCGAATGCCCGCCTCGCCGAAGGATCGGCGCGGACGACGTGAAGGCGACGATCACCAAGTCATCGATACGGTCCGCGTCACAGCGTCCGCCGAACGAGACGTACCTGTTCGCGACGCCGAGGCGGTCGACGATCCGGATCTCGCCCCACGAGACCCCGGCGACATACGGCACCTTCGTCGAGCGCGTGATGCTCTCGTGAGCGCCGCGCCCGCCTTCCGTGGACCAGAACTCGACGAGCTCGGGGTCGTAGTGCCGGAGCGTCGGCTGTGCGCGCAACGCGATGATCAACGAGGCCGGGCCCGGGCGATCCGGGAGATCCGGGTCCGCCAGGAAACCCCACGGCGCGAGCCGCCGAGCGGCTGCCGTGAGGCTCGGAGCTTCCTCGATGAGTGGCATCCCACGTGTCGACATGTGTCCTCGCAGGTGGTCGTTCCGCACCCATCGTCGGACGTCGTCTCACCCCAGTCCCAGTGCCGTTGGGCCTTCGCGCTCGGTCGCATCGGCTCCCGTTCGCCGCTGAGGCTCGACGGGCCGGGCGGCTCGCGGGGTTGGTGACTGATGGCCCGTGTCCTGCCGACCCCCGGACGCCACGATCGGAGGCAAGGAGGCGGCCATGCGAGCACGTCCGATCGATGCCGATGGCGCGGATGCGCCCGAGCGCGCGCTGCGCGTCGAGCGGGGAGAGGTGATGTGTCCGCGACGAGGGCCGGTCGACATCGAACGGTGCTGGGTCTGTCGCGAATACCGCGGGATGGCCGACGCCCACGTCGAGTGGCTCGTTTGTGGCCTCACCGACGATGCCGTCGCATCAGGGTTCTGGGCCGTCGATCACGACGGACCCGCGGCGGGAGGGGGACATGCGTGACCGTGCGACGGCGGAGCGGTCGGCGCTGATCGCCCGCTACCTGCCGGACCTCTCGCCACGGCAGCGCCAGACCCTCGCACTGATCGCCCGCGACGAATGGCCCGCGGTGGGTACATATCTGATGCGGGAAGGACGTCCCACCCTCGACCTCGGCGTGATCATCGAGGGACGGCTCGCCGTTCGCGACCGGATCGGTCAGGACGACGTCACCCTCATGACGCTCGATCCCGGCGACATGTTCGGCTGGTCGGCCGTGCTCGATGGCACGTCGACCGCGTCGATCGTCGCGGACGATGGCGCCCGCGTCCTCCTATTCGACGGCGTCGCGCTCCGTGCGGCGCTGGCCGCGGACCAGAGTCTCGCGATCGTCCTGTATCGACGCCTCCTCGAGGCCGTCGCGCGGCGGCTCGACGCGACCAGGATGCTCGCGCGCGACATCTACGCCTTCCGGGGCAGCCCATGACGCCGATCGCGACGGCGCTGCCGACCACCTTCCTGCCACGGCTCGACCTCTACCGGCTGCTCGACGCCCTGCGTGCCGGCGGCCGGACCGTCGTCGGGCCGACCGTCCGCGACGCCGCGGTCGTGTACGACGAGATCGCGTCCGCTGACGACTTGCCGATCGGATGGCGGTCCGATCAGGCGCCCGGCACGTACCGGCTCTCGCGCGGGGAAGGAGTGCGAGCGTTCGACTACGGCGTGCCCGTGACATCGTGGAAACGGTTCACGCATCCACCTCGGGTCCCTCTGACGCGGACGACGAGCGATGGCCGTGTCGAGGCCGTCGAGCCCGAAGTACGTCCGATGGCGTTCATCGGGGTGAGGGCATGCGAGATCGCCGCGCTCGACATCCAGGAGCGCGTGCTCCGAGCTGGTCCGGCAGGCGATGTCGACCATGCCGCGCGGCGGGACGCCTCCCTCGTGGTTGCCGTCGAATGCGCCGTCGCGACAGCGACCTGCTTCTGCACGTCGATGGGCACCGGACCCGAGGTCACCGCTGGCGCTGACCTCGTCCTCAGCGAGCTCGACGACGGGTTCACTGTTCGTGCGCTGAGCGACGCCGGACAGGCGATCGTGGCAGGCCTGGCCCTGGACGCCGCCTCCGACGCACAGGCCGCGACCGCCGTCGACCAGGTCGCGGCGGTGCGATCCGCCATCGGCGATCCCGTGCCGACAGCCGGTCTCGCAGATCGCTTGCGCGCGGCGCCAGATCACCCCCGCTGGGAGGTGGTCGCCGAGCGTTGCCTCGCCTGCACGAATTGCACGCTCGTCTGTCCGACCTGCTTCTGCACGAGCGTGTCCGTCGCGTCCGACCTCGACGGGATCACCGGCGAGACAGAGAGGACGTGGGACAGCTGCTTCACGCTCGGCTTCGGCCGCGTCGCCGGCGACAACAACTTCCGACCGCGTGTCGCGGACCGCTACCGCCAGTGGCTCACGCACAAGTTCTCGACCTGGTGGGATCAATTCGGGTCCACGGGGTGCGTCGGCTGTGGCAGGTGCATCACGTGGTGCCCGGTCGGCATCGACATCCGCGAGGAGCTGCTCGCGATCGCGCCGCCTGACGCGGCTCCTGCGCCGATCCCGTGGCCGCCGGCGCCGGCAGCGGGTCACGCGCCGGCGTCGCTGCCGGTGGTCGAGCCCCCCCGGTACGTGTCCGCCATCGTCGGCGACATCACGCGTGAGACGACCGACACCGTCACGCTCGCGCTATCGACCGCCGACGCCGCGCTCCTCGCCAGCAAGCCCGGCCAGTTCGTCATGGTCGCCCGGCCGGCGCAGGCCGTGCCGCCGATCTCGATCTCGCGTATCAGACCGGACGGCCTCGATCTGACGATCCGCAGCGTCGGCCGGGCGACGGACGCCATCACGGCCGGCGGACCCGGCGACCTCCTGTCGCTGCGGGGCCCGCTTGGTCGGCCCTGGCCGATCGAGAGCGCATACGACGGCGACGTGGTCATCGTCGCTGGAGGGATCGGCCTCGCGCCATTGCGCCCGGTGATCGACGAGATCCTGCGCGAGCGACATCGCTTCGGTGCGATCCGCGTCTACCTCGGGGCGAGGACGCCCCGCGATCGGCTGTTCGTCGCGGGTATGACCGCCCTCGCCGGCCGGACCGACCTCGAGCTCGCCGAGATCGTCGACCGTGGTGGGCCCGACTGGTTCGGACGCGTGGGCGTCGTGACGCAACTCTTCGAGAACGCCCCATGGACCGGTGAGCGGACGACGGCGTTCGTCTGCGGCCCCGACCGGATGATGCAGGCCACCGCCCGGACCCTCGCGTCACGTGGCGTCGCCCCGGAGCGGACCTGGCTGACGCTCGAACGCAACATGGCCTGCGGGGTCGGCGTATGTGGGCACTGCCAGCTCGGCCCGTATTTCGTCTGCCGCGACGGGCCTGTGTTCTCGGTCGCGGAGCTCGGCGACACGTTCACGGTGGAGGGTCGCTGATGCTCACGGCGCCCGTGTCTCGCTCGACGGCCCGGCAGCGACCGCGCATCGGCGTTGTGAAGTTCGCCTCCTGTGACGGCTGCCAGCTGACCCTCCTCGACCTCGAGGACGACCTCCTGGCGATCGCCGACCGCGTCGATATCGTCGAATTCGCCGAGGCGACCTCGAACCGTTCGTCGGGCCCGTTCGACATCCTCTTCGTCGAGGGTTCGATCAGCACCCCTGAGCAGGCCGCGGAGATCGTCTCGCTGCGCGCGGCAACGACCACGCTCGTGACGATCGGCGCCTGCGCGACATCGGGCGGCATCCAGGCCCTGAGGAACTGGGCCGATCACGACGCGGTGCGGTCGCTGGTGTACCCGCATCCGGAGTATGTGGATTCGCTCGCCACCGCCACGCCGATCTCTGAGCACGTCGCCGTGGACGCGGAGCTGCGCGGCTGCCCGATCTCGCCCGACCAGCTGCGCGAGTTCGTCACCGCGACCCTCGCTGGACGGCGACCGGGTCTTCCCGACGAAGCGGTCTGTGCCGAATGCAAGCGGCGGAACATCGTGTGCGTGGCGGTCGCAGAAGGACTGACCTGCCTCGGACCAGTGACCCGCAGCGGCTGTGGCGCCCTTTGCCCGGCCTACGGCCGAGGGTGCTACGGCTGCTTCGGACCGCGCGAATCAGCGAACGGTGACGGGCTCGCGGCCTGGTTGGGTCGGGACCGACCGGCGGCGGATGCCGCGCGAGGCTTTGCCTTGTTCAATGCGTGGTCCCCGCCATTCCGGCGCGTCATCGACGCGGCCGGCGGCCCTCCCGGACCCATCGACGCCCGGATGAGCGAGGAGCCAGCCGATGCATGACGCCTTGATCGCCCCAGGTGGCAACGACGTCACCGTCGATGTCCGCAATCTCACGCGCGTCGAGGGCGAGGGGTCGCTACATCTCCGTGTGCGCGACGGCGCTGTCGAGTCGGCTAGGCTCGAGATCTTCGAGGCCCCCCGCTACTTCGAGCGGCTCGTCGTCGGCCGATCGATGGACGAGGTCATCGACATCGTGGCCCGGATCTGCGGCATCTGCCCCGTGGCCTATCAGATGACTGCGGTCCACGCCGCGGAAGCCGCGTTCGGGATCGAGGTCGATCGCGAAACCGTGGCGCTCCGACGCCTGCTCTACTGCGGCGAATGGATCGAGAGCCACGCACTGCACATCTACCTTCTGCATCTGCCGGACCTGCTCGGCTATCCGAGCGCCCTCGACCTGGCACAACACGACAAGGCGACCGTCGAGGGCGGCCTCCGGCTGAAGCGGGCCGGCAACAGGATCGTCGCTCGCATCGGCGGTCGCGCGATCCATCCCGTGTCGGTGCGGGTCGGCGGGTTCTCGCGCGTCATCCGACGCGACGAGATCCGCTCGCTGCGCGCGGACCTCGTCGAAGCACTCGCCCTGGCCGACGCGACCATCGACCTCGTCGCGGGCCTGAGGCCACCCGCGTTCCGGCGGGACGCGCGGCTCGTCGCGTTGCGGGACGCCGCCGGCTATCCCATGAACCACGGTCGGATCGTCTCGAACGATGGCCTCGATATCTCCGCCGCTGACTGGGAGACGATGTTCGAGGAGCGCCAGGTGGCGTGGTCGCACGCGTTCCAGGCGACGGCACGCGACGGGACGCCCTATCTGCTCGGACCTTCGTCCCGCGTCACGCTTGATGCCGGCCAGCTCCATCCACGTGCCGCGGCGGCGCTCGCGCGGCTCGGTCTCGCCGATGCGATCGCCCATGAGCCGAACTGGAGCATCGCGGCGAGAGCCGTCGAACTGGTCCACGCCGTCGCCGAGGCCATCGACATCATCGACGCCTACGAACCGCCGGCACACCCGATCGTCCCGTGGACGCCGCGGGTGGGTGTGGCCGCGTGGGCGACGGAAGCGCCGCGCGGACTGTTGTTCCAGCGCTTCGCGCTTGACCGCGAAGGTCTGGTGCAGACGGCGCGGATCGTCCCACCGACCAGCCAGAACCAGGCCGCCATCGAGGCGGACCTGACGTTGTTCGCACCGACGATCCTCGGCCGCCCCGAGGGCGAGTTCACCCATCTGCTTGAGCAGCTGATCCGCAGCTACGACCCCTGCATCAGCTGTGCGACGCATTTCCTGGACGTGCGGGTGGAGGACGTGTCATGACTGCCGTGCTGGATATCCCGCCGGTCGCTCGCCGACCGGATCTTGGCGAACCATTCGAGAGCGTCGACGCCGCCCCGCCGACGCACGTGGAGGTCCTCGCCTGCGGCGCACCGGACCGAGGCGACGATGGCGCCGCGGTCATCGCAGTCGGGCGACTCGTCGACGCACTGCCGCCGGACGTCCGGACGCGGATCGTCGGTCAGCTCGACATCGACGACCTCCTTGCCGTTCCGAAGGGCGCCGGCGTCGTCGTCGCCGACACTGCCCTCGGCGTGGATCCAGGCTGGATCGTCGAGATCCCGTTCAGCGGGCTCGCCGGGCGCGAAGCCGGGATCCGACCCCGGTCGTCGCACGCCCTGTCGATCCCGGAGACGATCGCGGTCGCATCGATCATCCGCGGGCACCCGCTGCCGGGCATGGTCGTGGCGATCGGCGGCATCGACTTCGGGCTCGGAGAGGCGCTGAGCTGGCCCGTCTCGTCCGCGATGGACGCCTTCGTGCTCGCCATCGCCGATGCCGTCGGCCGCGTCCGGACGATGGCCCTGGCCACGTAAGAGGAAGGGCCACCGATCCTCGGCGCGGGCCCCGGGCCTAATGGCCCGCGGTTAGGGGCCGGACGCCACGTCCGGTCCAAACCCCTGGCGGGCAGGCTGTGACCATGAGCACACGTTCGCCCGAGCCTCCAGTCCCCTTCCCCGGGATCCCGGCGATCGTCGACGGATCCGAGGCGATCGCGCACGTCGAGACCCGACTCTCCGAGGTCGCGTGTGCCTACCCGATCACGCCGTCGACGACGATGGCGGCCGTCTTCCAGGCTGCCGTCGCGAATGGCCGGGCGAACCTGTGGGGCACGCCGCTGCGCTTCGTGGAGCCGGAGTCGGAGCACAGCTCTGCGTCGGCTGCCGAGGGGGTAGCCCTCGCAGGCGGCCGCGTCACGAACTTCACGGCGGGTCAGGGACTCGTGCTGATGAAGGAGGTCCTGTACGTCATCAGCGGCAAGCGCCTGCCGGTCGTCTTCCACGTCGGTGCGCGTGCCCTGACGAGCCAGGCCCTGAACATCCACGCCGGTCACGACGATGTCATGGCCGTCGCGGACACGGGCTGGGGCATCCTCTTCGCGCGCAACGCGCAGGAGGCGGCGGATCTCACCGCCATCGCGCGGCGCGTAGCCGAGGAGTCGGAGACGCCGTTCTTCGTCGTCCAGGACGGGTTCCTGACGACGCACACGCTCGAGAACGTCCGGCTGCCGGAGGACGATCTTCTCCGCGAGTTCGTCGGGGATCCCCGCGAGCGCATCCGGTCGATGTTCGAGCCGGCCGAAGGGCTGATGACCGGCGTCGTGCAGAACCAGGACAGCTACATGAAGGGTCGGATCGGTCAGCGCGCCTATTACGACCGACTGCGCCCGGCGCTCGACGAGGCGTTCGCGCTCTGGGCGTCGCTCACGGGTCGCGCCTACCTGCCCGTCAGACAGCACCGCTGCAGCGACGCTGACGAGATCCTCGTGTCGATGGGCACGATCGATGACACGGCAGAAGCCGTCGTCGACGTCCTTCGGCGAGACGGTCGTCCGGTCGGCTCCGCCGCTGTCACGACGTTCCGCCCGTTCCCCGCCAACGACCTTCGCAAGATCCTCCGCAAGGCTCGGACCGTGGTGGTGGTCGAGCGGACCGACGAACCCGCCGCGGCCGACAATCCGCTCACCCGTGAAACGAAGGCGGCGCTGTACGGGGCTGCGTCCGAAGGGGTGATGGTCCCTCGTGTGTTGTCGGTTTCGGCCGGCCTCGGCTCGCGCGACGTGGGAGCCGGCGACCTTGCCGCGATCTTCGACTGGGCGGCCATCCACGGCGAGCGTGACCGCGCCTACGCAGTGGTCGGCATCCGTCATCCACTCGCCCTGCCGGCCCGACCGATCGACGTCCGGCCACGTGGCGCTTACTCGCTTCGCGGGCATTCGATCGGCGGCTTCGGGTCGGTGACGACCAACAAGCTGATCGCGACGATCGTCGGCGAGGTGTTCGACAAGTTCGTCCAGGCCTATCCGCGCTACGGCTCGGAGAAGAAGGGTCTCCCGACGACCTACTTCCTCACGATCGCAGACGAGCCGATCCACACACACGCCGAGCTCGATCGCGTCGACCTCGTGCCGTTGCACGACGTCGCGGCCTTCGGTCTCGGCAACCCGCTGGCGGGGCTGGTCGATGGCGGGACCCTCTTCCTCCAGTCGGAGCTGACGGATCCGGCCGCGATCTGGGCGACCATCCCGTCGACCGCACGGACCGAGATCATCCAGCGTCGCATCCGGGTGACGGCACTCGA
>DASSZA010000196.1:0-37741 GCA_035703005.1 Candidatus Limnocylindrales bacterium
GGCGGGGCATGACGATGGCCTTGTCACGCTTCTGGCCCTGTAGCGCCTCCATGGGCACGCTGTAGTAGTCCGAGACGGCCTTGGCGATCCGCTCCGGCGTCACCTGGCGCTTCTTCGGGTTGTACAGGACGTTCGATAGGACGGCCTGTGCGAGCTCGATGCTGATCGGCGTCGCGCCCATGCTCGCGAATGCAACGATCCGGTTGAGGGCGCCCTCGAGCTCGCGGACGTTGGAGACGACCTTCCGCGCGATGAACTCGACGACGTCCGACGTGATCGGGACGGCGCCCTCCTCGGCCTTGGCGCGCAGGATCGCGATCCGTGTCTCGAGGTCCGGGGCGGTCAGGTCGGCGATCAGACCCCATTCGAAGCGAGAGCGGAGCCGTTCCTCGAGGGTCAGGATCGCCTTGGGCGGTCGATCGCTCGAGAGGACGATCTGCTTGCCGTCCTCGTGGATCGCGTTGAACGTATGGAAGAACTCTTCCTGCGTCCGTTCCTTGTCAGCGATGAACTGGATGTCGTCGATGAGGAGAAGGTCGATCCGCCGATAGCGCGACCGGAATTCGTCGATCTTGCCCTGCTGGATGCTCGTGATGAATTCGTTCGTGAACTTCTCCGATGTCGCGTAGACCACGCGCTTGCGTGGGAAGCGGGCGATGACCTGGTTGCCGATCGCATGCATCAGGTGGGTCTTCCCCAGCCCGACACCGCCATACAGGAATAGCGGGTTGTAGGCATGTCCCGGTCGCTCGGCGACGGACAGGCTGGCCGCGTGGCCGAGGCGGTTCGCCGACCCGACGATGAAGTTCGCGAAGGTGTAGCGCGGATTGAGGTTGGTTGCGCCGCCCTCGCCGCCGACCCGCGTCGCCTCGACGCGGACCTCCTGCCCGTTGAGTCCGTTGCTGGACTGCATGTGCTGTGGCTCGAGCCCGTCCTTCGGCGTCTCTGCAGGGGCCGGCCCGACGACGAATTCGACCTGCACGCTATAGCCCACGATCCGCGCGAGCGTCTGACTGATCAGCGAGCGGTAGCGGGTCTCGAGCCAGTCCTTGGCGAAGCCGTTGGGGACGGCGATCCGGAACCGTTGGTCGTCGACATCGACCAGCTGGGTGTCGCGCAGCCACGTCTCGTAATTGGCGGGCGACAGTGAGACCTGGAGTTCACCCAGGGCAGCTCGCCAGACCTGCTTGGCGTCCATTCGTTCGATAGGACCTGCGTTCGGGGTTGACGGTCGATGAAGTAGCGGCGGCCAATATCCCGGGCGTGGCGCGAGGCGGTGGAGCGTCCGATCGACGTCCATCCGACGAGGCCGGACAACCGCTGCCTGCGCCCCTCCACGAGGCTGCTGGCGTCTCCCGCGAACGTCTCCGGCGCCGAGGGCCCGCAGAGGATAGCACCGGCCAAGATCGCGTCGCAAGGCAAATCGCACATACTCCCCTGGAGTATCCGTGCGGAGCCTCGTCCGCGGCCCCGCTGCGCCTCCTGACGGTCGGTAGCGGAGCCTCGACAGGGCCACGCGCGGCGCCATCGTCCGGTATCCGTGACACCGCCTCCCGAACGTTTGACACCCACTCTGGGGCAGCCCTATCATCCGCCGGACGACGACGCGCCATGTGTCTTGCGGGACACCGGGCGCGTTTGCGTGCCTCTAGGGGAAGACGGAGCGACCGTCCCCGAGGTCGGATCGAGAGGATCGCAGGACCGCCCGGATGAAGCAGACGTACCAGCCCAAGAAGCGCCATCGTGCCAAGGAGCATGGCTTTCGCGCCCGCATGAAGACGACCGCGGGACGCCGGATCCTGGCCGCACGGCGAGCTCGGGGCCGAAAGCGGCTGACCGCCTGACGACCGAGCGCGGCACACGTTCGCCGCGACTCGTGATGCTCTCTCGACCGAAGGACTTCGCGGCGATCCAGGAGAAGGGAACCACCAGGTCCCACCCTCTGCTCTCCGCCAGGTTCCTGAGGACCGATCTCCCGGCGACTCGCTTCGGGATCTCGACCGGACGCAAGTTGGGAAGCGCGGTCGTTCGGAACCGGGTCCGCCGGCGACTCCGAGAGGCGCTCAGGGTGATGGCGCCCTCGTTCCAGCCCGGCTGGGACGTCCTCATCATCGCCCGGCCTGGCATCGTCGAGGCCGACCATGACGCCGTGGTCGGAGCGTTGCAACGGACGCTCGTCCGGGGCGGCGTGCTCGGAGGATCCGTTCGATGAAGCAGATCGGGATCGGGGCCATCAAGCTCTACCGGATCGTCTTCGCGTGGCTTCCGCCGTCATGCCGGTTCGAGCCGACGTGTTCGCACTACACCGAGCAGGCCATCATCAAGTACGGCCTGGTGAAGGGGAGCTGGATGGGGGCCAAGAGGATCGCCCGATGTCACCCCTGGAACCCGGGTGGGTATGACCCCGTCCGCTAGCGAGGCCGCCCGCCCGTGACCGTGTCGCCCGGCCTGCGCCGGATCCTTCCGGCGCTCGTGATCTTCGGGGTCATCCCGCTCGTCGTCGCCTGCGTCCCGGGTGCCACGGGACCCGGTGGCGCATCGCCGACGCCCGCACCGCCGCTGACCCCGGCAACGCCCGGTGCCGATCCGGTCAGCCTGCTGGCGTGGCTGTTCACGCCGATCTTCCAGGCCATGTTCATCATCATGGTCGCGGTCTACGAGTTCCTCTACAACCTCGGCGTCCCGGGTGCCATCGCGTGGGGGATCATCGTCCTGACGCTCGTCGTCCGGGCGATCCTCATCCCGCTCTATCGCCGACAGCTGGTCTCGCAGCGGCGGATGCAGCTCCTCCAGCCGGAGCTCAAGGAGATCCAGCGGCGGTTCAAGGGCGACTCGATGAAGGTGCGGACCGCGCAGCAGGAACTGATGCGCGAGCGCGGCGTGAACCCGCTCGCCGGCTGCCTGCCTCTCCTGCTCCAGCTGCCGCTCCTGTTCATCATGTATTCGGTCATCCAGCACGGCCTGACCAATGTCGACCCGCGCGCGATGCTGACGGTGGCCGGCGTGCAGGTCGTCCCGCTCACGTGCACGAACATCGATCCTGCGACGGGTCTTCCGAGCGCCGCGCTGGGCCCGTGCATCGATACGGTCATCCCGTTCTTCGGGCTCGAGATCGACGTGAGCAAGCCATCGACGATCGCGACGATCGCGGGCTTCGGCATCAGCATCCTCGCGATCCTCTCGGCGCTGCTGCAGCTCGTGCAGTCCCGCATGATGCTGCCGGCGGCCGATCCGACCAACGACGACCCCAACGCGCGCATCCAGCGCCAGACGATGCTCTTCCTGCCGCTCATCTCCGTCGTCTACGGCGGGTTCCTGCCGGCGGGCCTGTTCATCTACTGGATCGTCGCGACGATCTTCTCGATCGTGCAGCAGTACCTGATCGTCGGGTGGGGCTCGATGTTCCCGCTGTTCGGCTGGACGCCGGCGTTCGCGGTCGACCACACCCCACGCTTCCCGGTGGAGATGCCACCGCCCCCCGATCCGAGCAAGCGAGCGGCGATCCTCACCGACGCCGACAAGAAGACCACGGCCGACAAGACGATCCGCCGACGCGAGCGCGGACGTCAGGGCCGACGAGGGAGACGACGCTGAACATGAGTGCTTACAAGGAGTTCTCGGGCAAGACCGTCGAGGAGGCGCTCAAGGCGGCGCGCGACGAGTTCGGCGCCGAGCTCAACGACCTCGATTTCGAGATCTTGACCCCAGGCAGCCGGGGCGTCCTGGGGATGGGCGCGGAGCCGGCGCGCATCGTCGCCGCGCCGCGGAGTGCCCTCGGCGGTGCCGCTCCGAAGCGCGATGCCGCTGCCTCACAGCCGATGCCCCCGCAGCCGCCGCGGGACTACGACCGACCGCCACGCCAGGATGATCGGCCGCGCGAGTACAGCGACCGTGGCCCTCGCCGCGACGATCGCGGTGCTCGCCCGCCCCGGCGGGACGACCGTGGCCCACGGCGCGACGATCGCCCGCGTGAAGCAGGTCCGCGGCGTGACGATCGATCGCACGGCACACGTCGTGGCGGGACGGACGTCTCCGCGTCAGAGGCGGCTGAGGTCGCGGCAGCTCGCGGTTCGCTGGCCGCCGAGCGCGCTGATCTCGAAGCGTCGGAAGCATCGCCCGAGGCCCTCGCCGCGGGCAAGCGCATCCTCGAGACCCTCATGGGCCACCTCGGCTTCGCCGCGACCGTGGAGGTCGCCGCCGGCGAGACGAGCCGCCTCAACGTCGTGGCACAGGGCGACGATCGCGAGTCGCTCGGGGCCCTCATCGGCCGCAAGGGCGAGCGCCTATCGGCGCTCCAGCATCTCGTCAACCTGATGCTGTCCAAGGAGATGGGGTCGTGGACCCGCGTTCTCGTCGACGTCGAGGACTATCGTGGCCGGCGCGAACGGCAGCTCCGCGAGCTCGCCGATCGCGCCGCCGCCCGGGTCATGGAGACCGGCAAGATGCTCCAGCTCGAGCCGATGCCCGCCCTCGAGCGCCGCTGGATCCATCTCACGCTGCGCGATCACACGGGAGTCGCTACGCAGTCGATCGGCGAAGAGCCGAACCGCCGCGTCGTGCTCGTGCCCCGGGGCAGCTAGCGGCTGATCACGCTCGTCGGGCGCTGATCCGCTCCCTGAGCCGACCGAGGGCACCCTCCAGCGGTCGCTGACGACGCTCGGGCGCGACGACGCCGCGTTCCCGCAGGCCTTGGGCGACCGCCTCGGCCTCCCTGCTGCTGAGCCCGAACCGGCGTAGCGAATAGCGCGCCATCTGGACCGCCAGCTCGCGCTCGCCGTGGACGGCCTGCACCTTGGCGCCCAGCGAGCGCATGTACGCGGCCTCGCCGTCACTATGCGTGCGCACGACGATGTCGACGCCCGGGTCGAGCGCCTGGACGCGCTCCACGATGAGCCTCGTCTCGTTCGGCTCCGACGTCGCCACGACCACGAGCCGCGCAGTCGAGACGTTGGCCATCTGCAGGACCTCGGTATGCGCGGCATCCCCATAGATCGCGATGACGCCGGCTGCGCGAAGTCGATCGACCACGTCGCGTTCCTGTGTGATCACCGCGTACTTGAACCCGCGGCGCTCGAGCGCCGGGCCGATCAGGCGGCCGACGCGGCCATATCCGCAGATCACGGCGTGGTTGACGAGCTGCGCGCGCCGGTCTTCGTCGATCGCGGCCAGGTCTCCGATCGTCCGTCGCGTCAGGGCTCGCAACCAGCGCTGGTCCCGGAGCCGTCGGTCGAGCGGCCCGATCAAGGCGAACAGGACAGGGTTGAGCGCGATCGATAGCAGGGCCCCCGCGACGATCAGCTGGAACCCGCCGGCCGGGAGGAGCCCGAGCGTGAGCCCGAGTGTCCCGACGATGAACGAGAACTCGCCGATCTGGCCGAGTCCCGCGGCGACGGTCAGCGCGACGCGCGGCGGCTGGCCGAACAGGAGGACGATCGCAAGCGCGACGAGCGGCTGAGCGATGACGATCAGCGCGACGATCGCGACGATCGCGATCGGGTTCGCGAGGAGATACGTCGGGTCGAGAAGCATGCCGACCGACACGAAGAACAGCACCGCGAACGCGTCGCGAAGGGGGAGTGCGTCGGCCGCCGCCTGGTGACTCATATCGGATTCGCTCACGACGAGTCCGGCGAGGAACGCACCGAGCGCGAAGGAAACACCGAAGACGGTCGAGGCGGCGTATGCGATCCCCAGCGCCACCGCGAGGACCGCGAGGGTGAAGAGTTCGCGCGACCCGAGCCGCGCCACCTGGAGGAGCAGCCACGGGATGAGGCGGGCTCCGGCCACGACCATCAGGACGGCGAAGATCGCGGCCCGACCGATGGCAAGCGTGATCTCGAGCAGGGGACCGGCACTCGACCCGGTTTCGCCGTGCGTCTCGCCCGATACGCCCCCGAGGCTCGGGGCGACCACGGGCAGCAGCACCAGGACCACGACCATGAAGAGGTCCTGGACGATCAACCACCCGACGGCGATCCGGCCTTGCTGGGTGTCGAGTTCGTCCCGGTCCTCGAGCGCCCTGAGGAGGACGACGGTGCTCGCGACGGAGATAGCCAGGCCGACCTCGAGTCCGCCGCCGATGCCGTACCCAAGAGCCAGTCCGAGCGCCGTCCCGAGGCTAGTCATCACGGCGATCTGGATCGCGGCCCCGGGTAGCACGATCGAACGGACGGCAGCCAGATCACGGAAGGAGAAATGGATGCCGACACCGAACATGAGGAGGATCACGCCGATCTCGGCGAGCTCCGTCGCGATCGTGGGGTCGGCCGCGATGCCGGGTGTGAACGGCCCGATCACCACGCCGGCGACGATGTAGCCGACGATCGCCGGGATGCCGATGCGGCGAGCGATGAACCCGCCGACGAAGGCAGCGGTCAGACCGATCGCGATGGTCGAGATGAGTACGGGCTCGTGGTCCATGGCTCTTCCCGGTGGAGACGGGGGTGGTGCGCAGGACTGGCGCGGGTCCGTGCCAGAACGACGGCTAGCTCAACGTGGTGCCGCGGAGGATACCTGACACCTCGCGGACCTCGGCGATCGGAACCGGACGTCGCCGGACGGCACCCGCCGATAGCATCGTCGGGTGACCCTTCTATCGCCCGACCGCCGGCTCGCGGCTGGCATCGTCGGCAGCCTCACGCTGCTCGTCATCGGCTGGACGGGTCTCCTCGTCCCGTCGCTGATCCGTTCGATCGAGACCGCGTTCGATCAGAACGATGCCGGCATCGGGGTCGTGTACCTGGCGTATTCGATCGCCTATGCGATCGGCTCCGTCATCGGCGGCCAGCTCATGGAGCGGATCGGCCGGCGCACGGTCCTTGTCATCGCCGCGGTCCTGCACGGCATCGGGATCGCCGGATACGGACTCGCCCCGAGCTGGCCGCTGTTCGTCGTGGCGACGATCCCCGCCGGCCTCGGTGCGGGCTGTCTCGACGGCGGCTCGAACGGGCTGGTCCTTGATATCTATCGCGAGGGACGTGGCCGTGCGATGAACCTGCTCCACGTGTCGTTCAGCGTCGGTGCGCTGCTCGCGCCGTTGGTGATCGGTCGTGCGGTCGACGCCGGCGTCGTCTGGCAGGTGATCATGGTCGTCTCCGCGCTGCCACTCGCCGGCTTGGCGGCCGCGTACGCGATCGTGCCCATGCCCAGCGGCCGGCGCGACCGGACGGGCGGGCCCACACCGACCGGGCCCGCGACCGCCGGCCGCCTGTTGTCTGGGCCACTGATCCTGCTCGGTGTCGCGATCGCGACGTATGTCGCTGCCGAGATCGGCGTGTCGAACTGGCTGGTCCGCTATCTCGAGCCCGCACCGCTGGCCACGGCGACGCTCGCGCTCTCCCTGATGTGGGCCGGCGCGACCGTCGGGCGTCTGCTGTCCTCGGCGATCTCCGACCGGTTCGACCACCTGCGGTTCACGATCGTGTGCATCGTCTCGATGGGACTCGCCATCGGAGCGGCCGTGGCCGCACCGGCGCTACCGCTATCGATCGCGCTGTTCTGCCTCGCCGGGGTCGCGTCGGGGCCGGTGTTCCCGATGATCGTCGCACTCGGTGGAGAGCGGTACCCGGAGCGGTCCGCGGCGGTCGGCGGGTCGCTCGTCGGGTTCGCCGTCGTCGGATCGACGATCTACCCGCCGGCGATCGGCTTCCTGTCGGTGACGGTGGGGCTGCCCATCGCGATGGCGGGCAATGCGGTGCTGTGTCTGCTCGGGGCGGCCGCGCTGATCGCGTTCGGGCGATCGAGGGAGCGCGCAACGGCGTGATGGGCCGTGCGACCTGAACGAGTGTGGCAGGTAAGCGCACGTGCAAGGGGTGTGGTGGAGATGGGGGAGAGTCGAACTCCCCGTCCAGAACCCTTCGTCGGAGACCACTACGAGCGTGTCCGATGCTTTGTCGTCGATCGCCCGGACGGGCATCGGCACCCTGCCGGACGATCCAGTCACGTGCCCCTAGATCGGGCTTGACTCCGGATCACGCGACACTCATCCGGATCGCAGCCTCGCTGCATGACGCTTCCACTACCCGCGAGGCGGGGGTAGCTTCCACGCTCACCTTACCGCCTAAGCGGCGAGGGCGAGAGTCGACTGGCGGTTGCCAGGTACTTCGTTTTGCCGCCTGTTTAACGAGGCCTGACGGCACCTCGGCTCGCACTCTCCGACAGCCAAGCCCTGTCGAAACCACGCATCCCCACAGGACCGAACGTCGGTTCGGTTTGACCACCAATGCTACCACGGGAGGTGCGCTCGGCCAAGCTCCCGCGAACGGCCCTCCCCCGGCCGGGACCATCGGCGGCGGCTGTAGAACCGCTCGCCGGGCTATGATTCCCCTTGGCCGAACCTCCTCATCCGGGGACGGGGGACCCACCCCTTCGGGGCGAAGCGCGGATCGTCCGCGCCGGCGACCCACGCCGAGCCCGTCAGCTCACCTCGCAGGCCAGCAGGGTCGCTTCGAGGTGTCTGTGTTCCGGCCGACGTTCGCTCCCTCCGCCAGCCAACGCGAGGTCGGGCGGAATCTCGCCATCGACCTCGTCGGCGCGGTCGGTCTCGGCGTCACGATCGCGCTCATCAGCGCGCTGCTTCCCACGATCGCTCGTCGTGGCGGACTGGAACCGCTCGGTCTTTCAGCGCTCGCGGCAGCACCGTTCGTCGCCAACTTCCTCGGGGCGTTCGCTGGTCGCGTCGGGCCTCGCTCGAGCCGGGAGCTGGCTGCGATCCGCGCCGGGGGCGCGGGGGCCCTGATCCTCCTCGTCATCGCACCGCTGCCGGCCGTGATGGTCATCGTCGCGGTGCTGTTCTGGCTGAGCGTGTCACTGACCGGCCCGTTCCAGTTGCGGCTCTGGGGGACGCTCTATCCGTCCCGCCTCCGCGGGCGCGTCGTGGGAGCCATCGGTATGGGCAGGGCGGCTGCTGGGGCGGTCGCCGCATTCGCCGGCGGGCTCATCGCGGATCGCCTTGGCGGCCCGCCGGCGGTCGCGATCGCCGGCGTCGTCGGGCTCGCGTGTGCCATCGCATATGTCGGGTCGCGTACACCGGTCGCCGATCGACCTCGCGGCTTCTCGGCGCGCGAATCGATCCGCGCTCTCCACGATCGACCGGTCCTGGCGCGGATGGCACTCGCCCAGGGCTTCTACGGCGGCGGTCTCATCGCGGCCGCTCCGCTCTACGCGCTCGTCTATGTCGACCGGCTCGACCTCTCGCTCGCCGACGTCGGGCTGATCGGCATCCTCACCGCAGCGTCCACCACGATCGCATTCCCGCTCTGGGGCGCTGTCGCGGACCGCCACGGCCCGCTGACCGTGCTGAGGGTCGGTGGCTCGATCGGGCTGTGCTCGCTGGTCGCCTATGCGATCGCTCCGCACGTGGCGGTGCTTTGGGTCGCGGCCCTCGCAGCGGGGACCGCGAGCGCCTCGATCGACGTCGGTATCGCGGCCGTCGTCAGTGAACAGACGCCGCTCGCCGACCGAGCAGCGGCGATGGCCGGCTGGAACGCCTTCACCGGAGCGCGAGGCATCGTCGCGGCCTTCCTGATGACCAGCCTCCTGCAGCTCGGCGTGGTCGGCGTGACCGGTGGGCTCCTCATCTGCGCCGGCGCGACGGCGATCGGCGTGGCGATGTACGCGCGATCCAAGCCCGGTGTGCCCGTCGAGTCGCGCGCGTGGGAGCTCGGACCCGTCCGTCGGACTGCGCCGATCCGCCCGACGCCCTCCTGAGGCGGGGGTCTGCCCCCCCGCGACGCGCGATCGGCCGGGCTACCCTGCACGGTGTAGGGAGGGGACGCCATGGCACTCGGTCGAATGACAGCGGGGGTCCTGCAGCTCCTGGGTCTTGCCGGGCTCATCGTCTGCATCGGGCTTGCGATCGCGATCCTCGCCGGTCGTGCATGGATCGGCGTGGCCGTCGGCGACGGCTTCGCGACGGTCGACCAGACGATCACCAGCGGTCTCGCGAGCGTCGATCAGGCGAAGTCGCGTCTGACGGATGGCCGCGCGGCACTCGGGCAGTTGCTCGACGACCTCGCGCCGGTACCGGCGACCTCGCAGATCCCCGCCGCCGTCGCGGCCCGCATCACGCAGGTCGTCGACGCGGCGGCGCCTGCCCGTGACCGCTTCGTGGAGGCGCGCAGCCAGGCGCAGGCGGCCCTCGGCTATCTCCAGCTCGTCACGCGCATGGCGCCGAACGTCGAGCTTCCGACCGGGATCTCGGCAGCCCTCGCGAATGCCGACGATCGCCTGACCCAGATCGACGACTCCCTCGCGAACCTGAGAAGCGCGGCGCGCTCCACGGCGGGTGACGTAGCGGCAGCCGCGACCAGACTGCGCGACACGGTCTCGAACGCCGCCGACACCGCCACCGGGCTACGAACGGCGGTGGAGGATCTCCAGACGCGGATCGCCGACGTCCATGCCAGCGTGGACCGCGTGCTCTGGATCGGCGCAGGAGCCTTGCTGCTCGTGGTCGGGTACGTGGCGCTGTTGAACGTGCTCCTGATCTGGCTCGTCCGCCGCGCGCGACGAGCAGCCGCCGACCCCGGTCCGGCCATGATGGAGGCGACGCCCGGCGCGTGAGGCTGAGCGCGTGGGAGGAGGAGCGCCTCCTCATCTTCACGGCTGCCGAGCTGACGCGTCGACACTTGGAGCGCGGTCTCCTGCTGAACGCGCCAGAAGCGATCGCCCTCATCTGCGACGCCATGCTGGAGGCGGCACGTGGCGGCGCGTCGTACGAGGAAGTCGAAGCGGCGGGATATGACGCCGTCTCCGTCGAGCAGGTCCTGCCCGGCGTCGCGGCGCTCGTCCCGGAGGTCATCCTCGAGGTGCTGATGGACGATGGATCGCGGCTGGTCGTGCTACACGAACCGCTCGGGCCATCGACCGACGATGCGCCAGGGACCATCCGCCAGGCGCCCGCCGGGCAACGCACGGCCGCTCGCGACCGGATCGAGCTCGTGGTCACGAACACCTCCCGCCGAGTCGTCCGTGTCTCGAGCCACTACCCCTTCGAGCGGGTGAACCCGCGGCTTCAGTTCGACCGGGCCCGGGCCGTCGGTCGGCGCCTTGACATCGAGGCGGGTTCGACCGAGCGCTGGGCGCCGGGCGAGACCAGGACCGTCGGTCTTGTGAGGGTCGGGTGAGCCCGCTCTCCCCGACCGAGCGTTTCGCTCGCTACGGGCCGACGGTCGACGATAGGATCCGGCTCGGAGATACGACCCTCTGGGTCCGGGTGGCGGAGGACCGCCAGGCCGAGGGCGACGAGCCGATCTGGGGATACGCGAAGACGATCAGGCCGCGCGCGACCCAGGGATCCGCGAGCCCGTCCGAGCTCGATGTCGTCGTCGCGGGTGCCGTGGTGCTCGATCCGGTCCTCGGCGCGGTGAAGGCCGACATCGGCATCAAGGGCGGCCGGATCGTCGGCGTGGGGCGAGCCGGGACCGACGCAGTGAGCGAGAACATCGACCTCCTGATCGGCCCGCACACCCAGCCGATCATGGGGTACGGACTGATCGCCACCCCCGGTGCGATCGACAGTCACGTCCACCTCATCTCACCCGAGCTCCTTCCCGCCGCGTTGTGCGGGGGCGTGACGACCTTGATCACGGCAGGATTCGAGGAACCGCCCTGGGCGATGGCGCGGACCCTGGCCGCGGTGAGCGACTGGCCGCTCAACGTGGGGCTGCAGGCGTGTGCCCGCGCTGAGGAGGACGACCCGCTCGACGCGCTGCTCGATGCCGGAGCGTGCGGGTTCAAGATCCACGAGGACTATGGGGCGTACCCGGAGCTGATCGACCACGTCCTCCGGTTCGCGGATGCTCACGACGTCTCCGTCTCGCTCCATACCGACGGGCTCCACGAGAGCGCCGAGCTCGAGGACACGGTGGCCGCCATCGACGGCCGGAGCGTCCATGCCTATCACGTCGAGGGAAGCGGGGGCGGTCACGTCCCGGACGTCATCGGGCTCGTCCGGGAGCCGAACATCATCTGCTCCTCGACCACCCCGACCGTCCCGTTCGGTGTCAACGCCCCTCGCGAGCAGGTGCCGATGATCGTGCTCAATCACGGTGCCTCATTCGGGGTCGAAGAGGACATCGCGCTGGTCCGCGATCGCGTCCATCCGGCGACGATGGCGGCCGAGGGTCCGCTCCACGAGCTCGGCGCGATCGCCATCGTGAACTCGGATTCCCAGGGCATGGGCCGCATGATGGAAACGCTTCGGCGGACGTTCCAGCTCGCGCACGTGATGACCGGTTGGCAGGGCACCACGCCGCGACCCGATCCCTTCGACGACACCGAGCGCGTCTTGCGTTATCTGGCGAAGGTCACGATCGAGCCGGCGATCACCCACGGGATCGCCGACCACGTCGGATCGCTCCAGCCCGGGCGCCTTGCCGACATCGTGCTCTGGCAGCCGGCGTACTTCGGGGTGAAGCCCGAGCTCGTGCTGAAGAGCGGGATGGCGGCCTGGGGACCCCTCGGTGAGGGGAACGCGACCGTCGAACGTGCGGAACCGACCCGGTACCGAGCCGACTGGGGCGGCCGGTCGCGAGCCGCGGCGTCGCTCTCGGTCACGTTCGTATCGGCGGCAGCGACCGGGTCACCCGCTGTCCGGCGCCACGGTCGCGAGCTGATCGCGGTCCGTGGCACACGCGGCGTAACGCGCGGATCGCTCGTGCGTAATCGATCGACAGCGGACGTGGACGTGGATGTCGAGGATGGCACCGTGCGGCTGGACGCGAGCGTCCTCGCTGTCGATCCTGTCGACAGCGTCCCGCTGAGCCGTCGCTACTTCCTGCGCTGACGGATCAGCCTTCGGCGCTACCGTCCGCGCTGCGCATCGGCGAGGGCCCGCGCGACGTCGCGACGGGCGTCACGTTCGGCGATGTCACGGCGCCGGTCGTGCAGCTGCTTGCCGCGAGCAAGGCCCAGCTCGACCTTGGCCTTGCCGCGGGTCAGATAGAGGCGGAGCGGGACGATCGTCTGGCCCTTCTGCTGTGCGCGCCCGAGCAGTTCGTCGATCTGACGTCGATGCAGCAACAGCTTGCGCGAGCGCTTCGGCTCGTGGTTGTACCGGTTGCCCTGCTCGAACGGCGCGATGTCGGCGCCGATCAGCCAGGCCTCGCCCTTCTCGATCCGGGCGTACGCGTTCGATATGTTGACCTTTCCCGCGCGCACCGACTTGATCTCGGTGCCGGTCAGCACGAGGCCGGCCTCGAACGTCTCGTCGATCGTGAACTCGTGGCGCGCTCTTCGGTTGAGGGCGACGGTCGAGTCGTCCCGCATGGGATGGCTCCTGGCAGACGCGCCGCCTGCGGCGGCAGTGGGCGGAAGGGACGGAAGCATATGCCCTGGACACACGAACGCCGGTCCTCTGCGGACCGGCGTCCATGAAGCTTACCCACCCACAGGGTGTCCGACTAAACGGCCATCTCCTGCGAGGTGGTGCAGCTACTCGTACTGTCGATCACTGCACATCACCTCCTTTCGTTGGGTAAACCGTACCCGAACGCTTCAGAGCGTGCAAGAAGGATCTGCCTCGGTCCTACGGCCCTCCGAACGGAAGTCGCTCGCCGGCTCCGACGACGTCGAGCGCGCGCGCGAGGACCGGATCCTCGCCCGGCGCGAGGGTTCCGGGGACGTCGACCGGGACGTCGGGCTCGATGCCGATGTTGTGGACCCAATGCCTGTCGGGGGTGAGCCACTTGGCGATCGTCAGCCGGAACGCGCCGCCCTGCCCGGCGAGCTCCTGCCACTGCTGGACGGTCCCCTTGCCGAACGATCGCTGCCCCACGAGCGTCGCCCGCCCGGTGTCGTGGAGGGCCGCCGCGACGATCTCGCTTGCGGATGCGCTGCCGCGATCGATCAGGACCACGACCCGGATCGATGGATCCGTGGCGGCCCCACCGGGTATCGCGTCGGTCTCGATGTCGGCGCCGTTGGCGTCCTCTTCGAAGAAGATCGGCCCCGAGCCGATGAACTGGCTCGCGACCGTGCGGGCAGCCGTGACGTAGCCACCGGGATTGCCGCGCAGGTCGAGGATGATCATCCGCCGCCCCGCATCCACGTGCGCTTTCACCGCCGCCGCGAAGTCCGAAGCCGCGTGATCCGAGAAGCCCTCGAGATGGAGATACCCCACGCGGCCGTTCACCAGATCGCGCGACTCGACCTCCTGCTCCTGGATGACGTCGCGGACGATCTTGAGCCGGAAGGGGTCCGCGTTCCCGCGCTTGATCGACAGCTCGACCGTCGAGTCCTTGGGACCGCGCATGCGCTCGCGGGCGCCGTCGACCGTCAGACCATCGAGGGAGACGCCGTCTGTCGCGAGCACGAGGTCGCCCGGTCGGAGACCTGCCTTCTCCGCCGGTGAGCCGCCGATCGGCGAGATGATCACCAACCGGCAGGTCGGTCCGAGCGTGGCGCAGCCCTGCGTCCCGTCGGCTGCCTGCGTGGCGATCTCCGCGCCGATGCCCTCGAACTGCCCGCTGATGCCCTGCAGGTTCGACTGGTACTGGTCCGGGGTGAGATAGGCGGAATAGGGGTCATCGAGCGACTCGATCATCCCCTTGATCGCGCCCTGGACGACCGCCTCGCGGTCGACGGGACCGCCGGCGTATCGATCCTCGATCGTGTGGTAGGTGTCCCAGAACGGCTGGAACGCCATGCCTTCATCGCCGGGCGTGCCGGGTTCGACGGCGCTCTGGCGCCCGATCGAGTAGCCGCTCAGGAAGAGGGCGCTGCCGGAGAGGACAGCGACCACGCTGATAGCCACCGAGATCACCGGGACGGACACGCGGCGACGCCAGCGCGCCGTCGGGGTCAAGGGATCGGGGTTCGGGACGGACACCGCCTCCCGATCGGGCTGATCGAGCAGCTCGCTAGCGTGCATGGCGGTATCCGGATTCCCCCTCGAGTCGGCGATGAGGATGACGGGGCGCGACTGAGGGTTCGAATCTACACCGTGCCTTGGATGTCGTTCCGCCGCTCGAAGGTACCGGCGAAAGGTGCTACCTCGAGCCGCGCGGCGGCTACCTGATCAGGTAGGTCCGGACGGAGACCCAGGAGCCGAGGACGCCGAGGCCGACGCCCGCGCCCATCACCAGCGTGACGAGGTCACGGGTCATCGAGCCGATCTGCAGCGGCAGCACGCGGAAGAAGTCGACCATGAAGCCGTTCAGCGGCTCGGCCGCGCCGGCAAGGATCGCGAGCGTGATCAGCGCGCCGAGGAAGCCGACGAAGGCGCCCTCGAACACGAAAGGCCACCGGATGAACGCGTCGGACGCGCCGACGAGCCGCATGATCTCGATCTCTTCGGCACGGGCGACGACGGCGAGCCGGATCGCATTGACGATGATGAAGAGTGCGATCAGCCCGACCCCGATGAGGATGCCGGTGCCCACCGTCCGAAGGATGTTGGTGACGGTCAACAGCCGCTCGACCAGGTCCTGGATGTTGATGACGTTGCGGACGATCGGGTGCTCTTCCGGCGCAAGTGATTCGGTCACCGCCTTGAGCGCCGATGCGTCCTTGAGCTTCACCTCGACGCTCGCGTAGAGCGGGTTGCTGTCGAGCTGCTCGGTCAGGTCGGTGCGGCCTTGCGCCTTCATCGATTCACGGAACCGGTCGAGCGCCTTGTCCCTTGTGACCACGTCGACGGACTCGACGTCGGGTCGGCGTTGGATCTCGGCGGCCAGCTCGTTGATCTGTGTCTCGGTCGCATTCGGCTGGAGATAGGCGACGACCTGCACCTTCTGCTCGGTGAACTGGAGCCCCGCGAGAAGACCCGTCTGGATGATCCAGAACCCCGCGAGGAGCAGGAGCATGAGGACCATCGTCGCGGTCGCAGCGAGGCTCATGACCGCGTTCCGCCAGAACCCTTGCCAGGCTCGTTTGAGGCTGAAGTAGAGGAAGGGAAGCACGCTTGGTCAGTCCTCGCGGTGGTACGCGCCACCGACCTCGTCGCGGATGATCCGACCTTCCTCGAGCGCGACGACGCGCTTGCGGAGTGCGGTGACGACCTCGGCGTTGTGCGTCGCCATCAGCACGGTGACGCCGAGCTCGTTGATCCGCAGCAGGAGCTGCAGGATCTCCCAGCTGATCAGCGGGTCAAGGTTCCCGGTCGGCTCGTCGGCGATGATCAGGCGTGGATCGTGGACGAGCGCGCGGGCGATCGCGGTCCGCTGCTGTTCGCCCCCTGAGAGCTGCGCCGGGACCTGCTTCGCCTGCGCCGTGAGCCCCACGATCGCGAGCACGCGGTCGACAGCCGGGCGGATCTGGCGGCGCGGGTGGCCGGTTACCTCCAGCGCGAACGCCACGTTCTCCCAGACCGTCTTGGTCGGAAGCAGCTTGAAGTCCTGGAAGATGATCCCGATCTTGCGACGCATCCGAGGGACCTGGCGACGCGGGAGTCGCGCGAGGTCCTGCCCATCGAGCACTACGTCGCCGCGTGTCGCGACTTCGTCGCGGATCAGCAGCTTGATCAGCGTTGACTTGCCGGCGCCCGACGGGCCGACGAGGAAGACGAAATCGCCCTCGGGGATGACGAGGTCGACGTCGCGCAGTGCGACCTTGCCGTTCGGGTACTGCTTCGTGACATCGTGCAGGACGAGCACAGCCCGATCCGGAACGGCCTGGTCGCGACCTCGTTCGAGGATGCGACGACGAAGCGAGCGCGCCGCCGACGGCGGTGGGGCGATGGTCACGGGCGACTCCGCGGTCGGGAGGATGCGGCGATCAGCGTCGCCACGGCTGGTGTTCGGTTCGACCCCGTCCGCGGGCACGGCAGCGGGAACCACTTCGGCCCGAGGCTACCATCGGCCCCACGGGTGGGCAAACGTGACCGGCGGGCTACCGGCCACCCGGACGAAGGTACGGTCCGGTGACGTCTTGGTCCCAACGGTGCGGTCGACAGCGGTCTAGAGCAGTCCCGGCGAGATCGGCAGATATCGCGACAGATCGACCACGGGCCGGTCCCAGCAGAGCAGCACGGGGAACGGCTCGAGCCGGAACCCGGCACGCAACGCGCCGACGATGGCCGCATCGGCTGAACCGGGCAGCCACATCGCGAAGGCGCCTCGGGGGACGACCTCTCGGGTGAGGTGACCGAGGATCGGGGCGACGAGATCCGGGTCGCGCGTCGCTACCGGGCCGACCCGGCCCGCCTCCCCCGCGTACCCATAGCCGAGTGCCGTCCCATCCGCGCCTTCATACAGCCAACCGCGCCGACCCTCGGTCCGCAGATAGCGATGGTCCTCGGGATGGCGGACGCCGAGGCTGGCGAGATCGAGCTGATCGACGATCTCGACGAGCCGATCGTGGCCGTCGGTCGCGATCCGTTCGAACGGGATCGGCCGGACGCCGGACGGCAACGCGCCAAAGGCCTCGGGTCGGCTCGGCAGGCCGATGAGGTTCAGCAGTGGCACGCGCGGGACGATGCCGAGCGAGGCGTAGAGGGCGTTCGCGATCGGCTGGGCGCTGTCGACGGCCGTCGCGCGTACCGTCGTGGTGCCATCGGTCGGGCCCACACGGTCCAGCAACGCCCGGCCCACGCCGCTTCGTTGCACCTCCGGCAACACGTAGCACATCGACAGGAACCACAGCCCCTCGCGGACGACTGCCGAGGCGAACGCGACGATCCGCTCGCCGTCTGGCCCCTCGGCGTCGGGGCGGGTCGCCGCGACGAACCGATCCGGGTCTGTCGATCGCAGATGCGCCAAGAGACGCACGACCGGGGCGTTCTCGCGATCGGTGAGTGGCTGGTTGAGCCGGCCGATGTAGTCGTTGAACGCGACGTGCCAGACGTCCGCGCACGTCTCGAGCTCGTGTGGCTCGACCGGCCGGAACGTCAATCCGTCATGGATCGCGCGGCCGGTCGCCCCGGTCACGCGGCGTCGCCCTCGTCATCCCCGGTGCGCCACTCCCCACCGGTCGCCAGCCGCTCGAGCTCGGCCTGCATGAACGCATCGAGGTCCCCGTCGAGCACCGCGCTCGTGTTGCCCGTCTCGTAGGCAGTGCGCAGATCCTTGACCATCTGATAGGGGTGCAGCACGTAGCTCCGGATCTGATTGCCCCACCCGGCCTCGACGTGCTCGCCCTTGAGGGCACGCAGCTCGGCCTCCTTCTCCTCCAGGGCCCGCTCGAGGAGGCGTGCCTTGAGGACCTTGGTCGCGTTCTCCTTGTTCTGGGTCTGCGAGCGCTCGTTCTGGCTCTGGACGACGATGCCGGTCGGCAGGTGTGTCAGGCGTACGGCCGAGTCCGTCTTGTTGACGTGTTGCCCGCCAGCACCCTGCGAGCGGTACGTGTCCACGCGGATCTCGTCCCAATCGAGCTCGATCTCGATGTCGTCGTCGACCTCAGGCAGGATCTCGACCAGGGCGAACGTCGTCTGGCGGCGCTTCTGTGAGTCGAACGGACTGATGCGGACGAGTCGATGGACGCCGCGCTCGGCCCGGAGCCACCCGTACGCCCGCCGGCCCTGGACGTCGACCGTGACGCTCTTGAGCCCCGCCTGCTCGCCTTCCTGCTGGTCGATGATCTCCGTGGCGAAGCGATGGCGCTCGGCCCAGCGGAGATACATCCGAAGCAGCATCTCGGCCCAGTCGGTCGCTTCGGTGCCCCCGGCTCCGGCGCTGATCGTGAGGATCGCCGAGCGCTCGTCGTGCTCACCCGAGAACAGGAGCGCCGTCCGCTCTCGACCGAAGTCCGTCTGGAGGGCGGCGGCGTTCTGGTCGAGCTCCGCCTGGAGACCCGCGTCGGGTGCTTCGTTCAGCAGCTCGAGCGCGGCCTCGAGATCGGCGGCGCGCGACAGGAGGCCCTCCCACGTGTCGATCTCGGACCGGAGGCCATCGGCCTCGCGCAGGACCTTCTGGGCGGCGCGCTGGTCGTCCCAGAACCCAGGCTCGACTGTCAGTGCGTCGAGCTGTGCGACGCGCTCCTGTTTGGCCTGGAGGTCAAAGGCGCCCCGAGGTCGACCGGATCTGCTCGGCGAGGTCGCGGATAGCGGACGCGTCCACTAGTTCCGGCCTCGGAGATCCTGGAGCAGGATCGGGCGCAGCTCGATGAGCCGGAGCGCGGTCTTGCTTCGGGCGACGACGGGGTTCACGCAGGGGCAATAGCTGTTGTGCGGACAGACGCCACAGTTGCCGTCACAGTCGAGTGCGGCCGCATAGCTGCAGGTCCGGCAATCGCGCTCGCACGCGATGAGATCGACGAACGCGGCTTCCTCGGCCTGCTTCACAGACTCCCTCCATTTGCGACGCTGGGGGCACACAAGCGGGGCGGGCTGGGAGACCTGCCGGAAGGACGCACGCGGTCCGGGATCGGCGGGTTGGCCCAGTATAGGCGGCCAAGCACGACAGGCCAAGAGGGAAGTTGGCTCCAAGGACCGAATCCGGCGATCGTTCCGCGGTGTGAAAACCCTTTGGCGGGCTACGGCGACTCGCCCGAGACGAAGTACACCGCAAGGGCCCCGAGCTCGTGGACGATGGCGTCGACCCTGGCCACGGAATCGCGTTCGAGCGGGCTCGTCCGGGTCGGTGAACCGAAACCGCTGATCCCCTCGTCGGACGCCATACGCAGCACGCGGAGCATGTGGCTCGGGTCCGACACGAAGACCGCCGATCCCATCCCCCTGTCGTGCATCAGCGCGGCGACCCGACGGATCGACTGCAGCGTCGTCCGACTCGCGTCCTCGCTCAGGATCGCCTCCTCGGGGACGCCGTGCTCGATGGCGTAGCGGCGGGCGCTGGCCGCCTCGGTCGTGCGGTCGCCCTCGCGCTTGCCACCTGTGACGATGAGCCGAGGGGCGACGCCGTCGTGGAAGAGATCGATCGCGTGATCGAGCCGCGCGGCGAAGACGGGCGACGGACGACCGTCGTACTGCGCGGCACCCATCACGACGATCGCGTCGGCCGGCGTCCGCTCGTCGCGATTGCCCTGGTCCCAGATCCGATACGCGGCGTACCCGCCGATCGCGATACCGGCGATCAGCCCCGCGATGACCAACCGGGCGAACAGGCGCACGATGGCGTCAGCCGATCAGCGCCCGTGGCACTTCTTGTACTTGGCGCCCGAGCCGCACCAACACGGATCGTTTCGGCCGATCCGATCGCCGGTCGGCGTATATCCGGGTCGCGCTCCGCCGGTCGCACCATTGCCGTTCGCGGAGCTACTCGCGACCGGCTGGTCGCCGAGCGACGCGCGAACGTTCCGGACGCCTGATCCCGCTGTCATCGACGGCCCCACCGAGCCACCGTTGCCCGAGGACGGCGTCGCCGCCGCCGGACCGCCTCCTGCCGCGCTAGCCGCCGCGGCGCCAGTGGCTGCGCCGGCGAGTGTCGGCCGTGCCGCGCCGCGTCCGTTCCCGCCGGACCCGGCCAGGGCGGCGACGCCCTGCGCCAGCGAGGTCGCGAGTGCCGCCTCCGGTGGCTCCTGGCGCTGGACCGTGACCCGGAAGATCGTCGAGGCCACGCCGTGCCGGATGAGGTCGCGCAGCTCCTCGTACATCCGGTACGCCTCGCGGCGGAATTCGTTGAGCGGGTCCTGCTGCGCGTACCCGCGCAGACCGATGCCGCGCCGCATGTCGTCGACCTCGGTGAGGTGGTCGACCCACAGCGAGTCGATCGTCCGCAGGAGCACGAACCGCTCGACCTGGCCCCAGGCCTCCTCACCGACCTCCGCCTCGCGCGCCTCGAGCCGCTCGTCGGCGACCTGACGGAGGTGCTGGCTGACGGCCTCACGGCCACCGAGATCCCAGAGCGTGTCCGCGGAGACCTCGTCGCCGCTCAAGCCCATCGAGACGAGCATCTGGGAGAGGCCGTCGAGGTCCCAGGCGCTGGGATCCTCGCCGGCGAGATGGCTGTCGACGAGCGATTCGATCTCCTCGTCGAGGAACGCCCTGACGGTGTCGGTCAGGTCCTCGTTCTTGAGCACCTTGTCGCGCTCGGCGTAGATCGTCTCGCGTTGCTTGTTGATGACGTCGTCGAATTCGACGACGCGCTTGCGGATATCGAAGTTGAAGCCCTCGACACGGCTCTGCGCGCTCTCGATGGTCTTCGAGACGAGCCGCGACTCGATCGCCACGTCCTCCTCGAGGCCGAGGCGCTCCATCAGGCCGGTCACCCGGTCCGAGGCGAACCGCTTCATGAGGTCGTCGTCGAGTGACAGGTAGAACCGTGACGACCCCGGGTCACCCTGGCGACCGGCGCGGCCGCGCAGCTGGTTGTCGATGCGCCGTGACTCGTGGCGCTCGGTGCCGATGATGTGGAGACCGCCGGCGTCGACGACCCGGACGTGGTCTTCCTCGGTGATCGCCTTCGCCTCGGCGAGCGCGGCGTCGTAGGTCGCCGCGTCGACCTCAGCCGGATTCAGGCCCCGCCGGTGCAGTGCGTCGGACGCGAGACCGGCCGGGTTGCCGCCGAGCAGGATGTCCGTGCCGCGGCCGGCCATGTTCGTGGCGATCGTGACCGCGCCGGTCCGGCCGGCCTGCGCGACGATGCCGGACTCCTTCTCGTGGAACTTCGCGTTCAGGGTCTCGTGCTTGATGCCCCGACGCTTGAGCATCGCCGAGAGGATCTCCGACTTCTCGACGCTCACCGTGCCGACCAGGACCGGCCGGCCGGCCTCCTGCATCTCGGCTACCTCGTCGATGAGCGCGTTGAACTTGGCCTTCTCATCTCGGAACACGAGGTCGGCCTCGTCGGTCCGGATCATCTCCCGGTGCGTCGGGATCCCGACGACCTCGAGCGTGTAGATCTTGTGGAACTCCTCCGCCTCCGTCAGCGCCGTGCCGGTCATGCCGGCGAGCTTGTCGTAGAGGCGGAAGTAGTTCTGGAACGTGATCGTCGCGAGCGTGACGCTTTCACGCTGGACGCGGACACCCTCCTTGGCCTCGATCGCCTGGTGGAGACCCTCGCTCCAGCGGCGGCCCGGCATCTGGCGCCCGGTGAATTCGTCGACGATGACGATCTCGCCGTCCTTGACGATGTAGTCGCGATCGCGTTTGTAGAGGGCGTGCGCGCGGAGCGCCTGGTCGAAGTGGCGCGCGAGGCGCGGGTCGGCGTCGTAGAGGTTCTCGACCCCGAGCCAGCCCTCCATCTTGTGGACGCCCTCTTCGGTCGGGCTCACGGCGCGGTCCTTCAGGTCGATGAAGTAGTCGCCACCCTCCTCGGCGCCCTCGGGTCGCTCTTTGAGCCGTGGCACCAGCCGAGCGAAGGTGAAGTAAAGATCGGCGGACTCCTCCGCCTGGCCGGAGATGATCAGCGGCGTCCGTGCCTCATCGATGAGGATGTTGTCGACCTCATCGACGATCCCGAAGAAGCGGTCGCGCTGCACCCGCTGGCCGAGCTCGACGACCATGTTGTCGCGCAGGTAGTCGAACCCGAATTCGTTGTTCGTCCCGTACGTCACGTCGGCGGCATAGGCCTCGGCCCGTTCGACCGGCCGAAGGTTGATCAGCCGCTCATCGTTCGTCGGGTAACCCGGCTCGAAGACGTATGACTGCGCGCCGCCGTCGGACTGCTGGCCGAGGATCATCCCGACGCTGACGCCGAGGAAGTGGTAGATCGGGCCCATCCACTGCGGGTCGCGGCGGGCGAGGTAGTCGTTCACGGTGACGACGTGGACGCCGCGGCCGGCCAGCGAGTTGAGGATCGCGGCGAGCGGCGCCACCAGGGTCTTGCCTTCGCCGGTCCGCATCTCGGCGATCCGGCCCTGGTGGAGGACCGCCCCACCGATGAGCTGGACGTCGAAGTGGCGCATCCCGAGCGTCCGCTTCATCGCTTCGCGGGTCATCGCGAAGACCTCGGGGAGGGCATCGTCGAGCGCCTTCTGGATCCGCTCGTTCTCGCGCTTGCGGCGCGCCTTGGTCAGCTCACGGCGACGCTCGAGGTCCTCGTGGTGGAGCTCGTCATCTGACGGCTCCTCGGGCTCCGCGGCCGCACGGACCTCCTCGCGGATCTCGTCGAATTGAGTACGGATCTGCTCGTCGGACAGGCCTTCGAACTCGGCCTCGAGCGAATTGGCCTCGTCGACCCATGGCTGGATCCGTCGCAGCTCACGGTCATTCGAATCGACGAAACGGGAAAGGAAACGCATCGGACGGTTGAGTATAGGGCGACTTGCTGGAGGTCCCCGCCGAGGGGCCCGGCTTCAGCGGCGCGTAGGCCGCCGCATCGATGGCGCTACGACCAGAACTTCGTCCCGTAGCCCAAGACGAGCAGCACGAACGTCGCGACCGCCAGACCGACCCAGAAGAGGATCGCCATCGCGGTCGACGTCGGGTTCATCTCGCTGTTCTTCAGGTCCGGCAGTCGACCCTTGCGCAACCCCGAGCCCCAGCGTGGCGAACGGAGCTGCGCCTGCCAGTCGGGATCGGCCGGAGTCGCTTCCAGGCCGCCCTCTCCGTCCGGGCGGTGGAGCTGGAGTGTCATCGGTCGGATGGTACCGCTGCCGCGAGCGTGCCCGCGGCGCCGGGTGATGAGGGCTCGTCGTCACCGTCCGAACCGGACTCCCCCGGACCGTCGTGGGCGCTTTCGTCCCACAGCAGCATCTCCTGGGTGAACGAGACCTCGCTCGAGAACAGGGCGCCGACCGACTCACCCCGGTGGATGCGCTTGATCGCCTCGCCGATGAGCGGTGCGACGGAGATCGTCGTGATCTTCGGGATGCGCTTCGCCGCGGGTAGCGGCACCGAATCGGTGATGACCACCTCGCGCAGCACGCTGTCGCGGATCCGCTCGATGGCCGGATCGCTGAGCACGCCGTGCGTCGCGCATGCGTACATCTCGGTCACGCCCTCACGCTCGAGCGCGCGGACGATCTCGATCAATGTGCCCGCCGTGTCGATCTCGTCATCGACGATGATCGCCCGCTTGCCGCGGACCTCGCCGATGACGTTCATCAACTCGGCACGGTCCAGGTTGCCGATGCGCCGCTTCTCGATGACGGCGAGCGGTGCGTCGAGCGCCTCCGCGAACGCCCGCGCTCGCTTGGCGAACCCGAGGTCGGTCACGACGACCGCGTCCTCGAGGTGCTTGTGAAGGAAGTAGTTCGACAGCATGTGGACCGCGGTGAGCTCATCGACCGGGATATTGAAGAACCCCTGGATCTGACCCTGATGCAGGTCCATCGACAACACGCGGTCGGCGCCGGCGACCGTGATCATGTCCGCGATGAGGCGGGCCGTGATCGGGACGCGCGGCTGATCCTTCTTGTCGGACCGGCCGTAGGCATAGAACGGGATGACGGCGGTGATCCGTCCGGCCGAGGCTCGCTTGAAAGCGTCGATCATGATCAGCAACTCCATGATCGACTGGTTGACCGGGTGCGACGTCGGCTGGACGAGGAACACGTCCTTTTCGCGGACGTTGTCGAGGATCTTCACGAAGATGTTCTCGTTCGCGAACTGGAACACCTCGGCCTTGCCGCATTCCATCCCGAGATAGCGCGCGATCTTGCGCGCCAGTTCCGGGTTGGCGTTGCCGTGATAGATCTCGAACTGGTCCGCGTACAAGGGCGCCGCCTCCCGCTGGCCGTAGACCGTCACACCGCGTCGGGGCCGGCCTGACCGGGGCCGTCCGTCGCGGGGACGCCATCGTCGCCCATGCCGTCGCGGTCCGCAAGTCCGGGCCGGAACGCCGCGATCGCGGCGACCCGGTCACCCTCGGCGAGGCGCATGACGATGACGCCGCGCGCGCTCGAGGAATAGCGGTTGATCGTGTTCGTCTCGGTGCGGATCACCTGCCCACCCTCGGAGATGAGGACGAGCTCCTCGTCCTCATCGGTCACCTGCTGGACCGCCGCGACCAGCCCGGTCTTGCGCCCCTCGAGCGCGATCAGTCGGACGCCCTGGCCACCACGGTGCTTCCGACGGAAGTCGCCGATGGGGACGCGCTTCCCGTAGCCGGTCTCGGTCAGCACGAGCAGGTCCGCATCCGGTTCGACGACGCTCATCGCGACGACGCTGTCGCCCTCGCGCTTGAGCAGTCTGATGCCGATGACGCCTGCGGCGTCACGGCCCATCGGCCGGACCTCGTCCTCCTCGAAGCGAGCGAGCATGCCCTGCGCCGTCGCGAGGATGATGTCGTCGCCGCCGCTCGACACCCCGACCCACGCCAGCTCGTCGTCGGCGTTGATCGTGATCGCGCGGATACCGGTCGAACGGACGCGCTCGAACTGCTCGAGCGGCGTCTTCTTGATGATCCCCTTGCGCGTGGCCATGACGAGGAAGTGCCCGGGCTCGAAGTTCGGCAGCACGATCGTCGCGACGGGCACTTCGCCAGAATCGACCTGGACACCGGGCAGGTTGATGATCGGCATGCCCTTCGCCTGCCGTGAGGCGTCCGGGATGGCGTGGACCTTGGCGCTGAACACGCGGCCGCGGTTCGTGAAGAACAGCGCCCAGTCGTGGGTGTTCGCAACGAGCAGGTGCTCGACGGCATCCTCCTCGCGGGTCACGTGGCCGATGATCCCCTTGCCGCCGCGGTGCTGGCGACGATACGTCGCGACTGGCTGGCGCTTGATGTAGCCGCGACCCGAGATCGTCACCACGACGTCCTCGTCGGCGATCAGATCCTCGTCGGTCATCTCGCGGCTCGCGTCGTCCGCGACGCGCGTCCGGCGCTCGCCGGCGTACTTGCGCTTCAGCTCACTCAGTTCGTCCTTGATGATGCGGAGAACGCGTGCCGGGTTGCCGAGGATGTCCTCGAGCTCGGCGATGAGCTGGATGACCTCGAGGTATTCGTCCTCGATCTTCTTGCGCTCGAGCGCGGCGAGGCGGGCGAGGCGCATGTCGAGGATCGCCTGGGCCTGCAGCTCGGACAGCGTGAACCGGGTCATCAGGTTCTCGCGAGCGGTATCGACGTCGTTCGACTCGCGGATCGTCTGGATGACCGCATCGAGGTTGTCGAGCGCGATCTTCAGACCCTCGAGGATGTGGGCGCGCGCTCGCGCCTTGCCGAGGTCGAACTCGGTCCGCCGCCGGACGATCTCCTTGCGGTGGTCGATGTAGTGCTCGAGGACGCTTCGGAGCGGGAGCGTCTGCGGCTGGCCATCGACGAGGGCGAGCATGTTCATGTTGAACGCGAGCTGCATCGGGGTGTGCTTGAACAGGTTGTTCAACACCTTGTGCGGGTTCGCGTCGCGCTTGATCTCGATGTAGATGCGCATCCCGTCGCGATCGGATTCGTCGCGCAGGTCGGCGATGCCGTCGATCTTCTTGTCCTTGACGAGATCGGCCATCTTCTCGAGCAGGGCTGCCTTGTTCACCTGGTACGGCAGCTCGTTGACGATGATCGCTGTCCGGTCGCCGCGGACCTCCTCGAACGCGACCTGCGCGCGCATCACGACACGGCCTCGACCGTGTGCGTACATCTGACGGATCGCGTCGACGGTCTCCCACTCGCCGGTGAGGATGTTGCGCTGCTTCTCGTAGCGGAAGATCGTGCCGCCGGTCGGGAAGTCGGGGCCAAGGACGTACTTGCAGAGGTCGTCCGACGTCAGCTCCGGATCGTCGATCAGCGCGATCGTCGCGTCGGCGACCTCGCCAAGGTGATGGGGCGGGATGTTCGTCGCCATACCGACGGCGATACCGGACGAGCCATTGACGAGCAGGTTCGGCAGCTTGGCCGGCAGGACGGACGGCTGCTTCTGCGTCGCGTCGTAGTTGTCGACGAAGTCGACCGTCTCCTTGTCGATGTCGGCGAGCATCTCGGAGGCGATCGCGGTGAGCCGCGCCTCGGTGTAGCGCATCGCGGCGGCGCCGTCGCCGTCGACGCTGCCGAAGTTGCCCTGACCGTCGACGAGCGGATAGCGCATCGAGAAGTCCTGGGCAAGACGCACGAGCGCGTCGTACAGCGCCACGTCGCCGTGCGGGTGGTACTTGCCCATGACCTCGCCGACGATCGCCGCGCACTTGCGGAACGAGCTCGTGGACGACAGGCCCATCTCGCCCATCGTGTAGAGGATCCGACGGTGGACCGGCTTGAGCCCGTCGCGCACGTCCGGAAGTGCGCGCGCGACGATCACGCTCATCGCGTAGTCGAGGTACGAGTCGCGCATCTCGTCCTCGATACGGATCGCGCGGATGTCGCCCAGGTCTTCGGTCACGGTCGTCTACTCCTGATCAGAACAGTGGGGGCTCGGGGTGAGCCGCCGGGTCCGGCACGCCGCCGAAGCGAGCCGCCAGCTCCGATGCGGTCGAGGTCGATGGGGCCCCGGGTCGTCGGCGGATGCCGCCGAGCCGGGACTTGAGGTCTTCGGCGTCGGTCGGATCGAGCTTGGCAAGGGCGTCCCGGATGACCCACGCCCGATGGCCGTCGTCCGTCGCGACGGCACGCTCGGCCTCGGCGCGAAGGGCCGCGGTCGTTCGGCCGCGGTCGATCTGGGCCAAGGAGCGGTAGGCCCACGCGAGCGCCTTCTGGACATCGGGTTCCGCGTCACCGATCAGCTGACCCAGGAGTGGTAGCGCTCGGTCAACGACCTCCGGTCCCCGACCAGTCCGGCGGTTCCCGTGGGTCATCGTGGCGATCGTCGACGCGACGAGGCGGCGCTCCCAGCGGGATGGTGAGAAGACGAGTTGCTCGAGCTCGGCCCAGCGATACGGTTCCGCGGCGATGCCGGCGCCGTACGGGTGCGCGAGGTCATCGACCGTGATCCAGTCGGCGGCTTCGCGCGCACCCCGACGGAGCAGTTGCCACGTCCGCTCCGGGTCGTCGTCGAGGGTCCGTTCGAGGAGCGCGAACGCGAACCAGCGCGCCTCGAGGTAGTCCTCGCGGAACAGGCGATCGGCGAGGAACAGCAGCGACGTCGGTCGGTCGTGGCGCGTCGCCTGCCGGAAGGTGCGGGTCACCGCGGATAGCAGCGGCCAACGGACGCCGAGCGTGGACCCGAGGCCCGGCGCGACGGTCTGCTGCCCGTCGTGGTACTCGGGATCGGCGAGATGCTCGAGACCTGTTCGCAGGGCGACCGCGAACGCATCCGGGTCGTTGATCGACTCCGCGAGGGATGTGCCCAGCGCCTCGGCGGCCGGCTTGTGGTCCGCGACGAACGCGACCGCCCGGGCACTGACCGCGCTACGTGTCGCTGGCGCCTCGAGCGTGGGCGTCATCGACGCACGTCCTCCGCTTGGGGCGTATCGCCATCATCGAGCACCCGCCAGCCGTACCGGGCGCGCAATTCTTGCTTGCGCGCCTCGTCTGCGGCCATATAGACGCCGGTCGCCGTGGCCAGTACCTCGCCGCTGGCGGCGTCCACCACCCGCGCCTCGGTGTCGACGATGCGCCGACGTGTCCGGGTGATCCACCCCTCGGCTCTGATCCTCTGTCCGACGGTGACGGGCTGCTTGAAGTCGATCGAGAGGCGCGCCGTGACGCCCCAGTTGTCCTCGCCGACGAGTGCCCACGCCATGACCTCATCGAGGATCGTGGCGATGATCCCGCCGTGGGCGATGCCATCCCAACCCTGGAAGCGCTGTTCGTACGTCAACTCGACCCACGACCGACCGTGCTCGACGTGCAGGTCGAGATGAAGGCCATGGGTGTTGAGCGTTCCGCACGCGAAGCAGTGGTGCGGGGAGATCTCGAACTTCGGGACGCCCGGTACATCGATCACCCGGGCCTCAGACGTCAAGGTTCTGCACCTTGCGTGCTTCGGTCTTGATGAAGTCCTTCCGTGGTCCGACCTTCTCGCCCATGAGCATCGTGAAGATCTCGTCGGCCAGAGCGGCATTCTCGGAGTCGACCCGCAAGAGCGTCCGCGTCTCGGGGTTCATCGTGGTCTCCCACAGCTGGTCGGCGTTCATCTCTCCGAGACCCTTGAAGCGCTGGACGGTGATGTTCTTGACGTTCAGCTCCTTCACGAACCGGTCTCGTTCCTGCTCGGACTGGGCATATTTCGTGACCTTGCCGGTCGACACTCGATAGAGCGGCGGCTGGGCGATGTAGAGGTAGCCAGCCTCGATCACCTCGGGCATGTGCCGGTAGAAGAACGTGAGCAGGAGCGTCCGGATGTGGGCGCCATCCACGTCGGCGTCGCTCATCAGGATGATCCGGTGGTACCGGATCTTGGTGACATCGAACCCTTCGCCGATGCCGGCTCCGAGCGCGATGATCAGCGGTCGGATCTTTTCGCTCGAGAGCACCTTGTCGAGACGTGCTTTCTCGACGTTCAGCATCTTGCCGAACATCGGCAGGATCGCCTGGAAGCGGCGGTCCCGACCGGCCTTCGCCGAGCCGCCGGCCGAGTCGCCCTCGACGATGAACAGCTCACTGCGGGCCGGGTCACGTTCCTGGCAGTCGGCGAGCTTGCCCGGCAGCGAAAGCCCTTCGAGCGCGCCCTTGCGGAGCACGAGGTCCCGTGCCTTTCGGGCTGCTTCTCGGGCGCGCGCGGCTGTGAGGCATTTCTCGATGATGCGTCGACCGTCGGCGGGGTTCTCGTCGAGATACTGGCCGATGGCCTCACCGACGGCGGTCTGGACCTGGCCCTTGACCTCGGCGTTGCCGAGCTTCGCCTTGGTCTGACCCTCGAACTGTGGATCCGTGAGCTTGACGCTGATCACTGCCGTCAGCCCCTCGCGGACATCGTCGCCGGAGAGGTTGCCGTCGCTGTCCTTCAACGTCCCAGAGCGGCGCGCCCAGTCATTGAGCGAGCTCGTCAGGGCGGCACGGAACCCAGTGACGTGGGTGCCGCCGTCGACCGTATTGATGTTGTTCGCGAACGCGAGGACGTTCTCGGTGTAGGAATCGTTGTACTGGAGCGCGACCTCGACCGCGGTGGAGCCTTCCTTCCGCTCGACGTAGATCGGGCGGTCATGGAGGGGCTCCTTGTTCCGGTTGAGATGCCGGACGAAGGATTCGAGGCCACCTTCGAAGTAGAACGAGCGCTCGCGATCGACCCGCTCGTCGATCAGCGTGATCCACACGCCCTTCGTCAGATATGCGGACTCGCGCAGCCGCTCGCTGATGATCTCGAACGAGTAATCGGTCGTCGAGAACATCGTGGGGTCAGCACGGAAGATCGTGGTGGTCCCCCGCCGGTCGCCCTGCGGTCCGATCTTCTTGACGGCGGCCTTCGGCTTGCCGCGCTCGTACTCCTGCATGTGTACCGAGCCATCGCGTGCCGACTCGACGCGCAGCCACTCGGAGAGCGCGTTGACCACGCTCACGCCGACTCCGTGGAGACCTCCGGAAACCTTGTAGCCACCGCCGCCGAACTTGCCACCGGCGTGGAGCACGGTATGGACGACTTCGAGCGCATCCTTTCCGGTCGAGTGTTTCCCGACCGGGACCCCGCGGCCGTCGTCCTGGACGACGACGGTCCCGTCGGTCTTGATCGTCACGCGGATGGTCGTCGCGTGACCGGCCATCGCCTCGTCGATCGAGTTGTCGACGACCTCCCACACGAGGTGGTGGAGGCCGCGCTCGTCGGTCGAGCCGATGTACATACCCGGCCGGCGCCGGACGGCCTCGAGCCCCTCGAGGACTTGGATGCTGGCAGCGGTGTAATCGGCCCCCGCGCCGCGCGCCTTTCGGGTGCGCCCGTTCGTGCTCACGGGTGGATCCTTCGCCGCTTCCTCGGTCACGCCTTCCCTCCGGTCAACCGGTCGTACAGCCGACCGAGCTCTTCATCGCTGTAGTACTCGATCACGATCCGTCCCCCGCGGCGCGACCGGGCAAGGCTCACCTTGGTGCCGAGCGACCGCCGCAGGTCCTCCTCGATCCGCTCGAGGTCGGGATCTGCTGCGCGCCGTTCTTCGGCCTCCTCGCCGTTGGTAGAGGGCTTCGGTTCCCGGAGGCGACGGACGAGCTCCTCGGTCTGGCGGACCGACAACTCCTGTTCGATGACTGCGCCGAGAACGTGTTCCTGGTGCTCGGGCGACAGTCCGCCGAGCGCTCGGCCGTGGCCCTCGCTGATGCTTCCGTCGGCGATCGCCGCCTGCACGACCGGTGCCAGATCGAGCAAGCGCAGCGTGTTGGCGACGGTCGAACGGGCACGACCGACCCGTTCGGCGATCGCTTCGTGCGTCAACCCGAAGTCGTCGATGAGGCGGCGGAAGCCATGTGCGGACTCGATCGGGTCGAGATCCTCGCGCTGGAGATTCTCGATGAGTGCCAGTTCGAGGCGTTCGCGGTCGTCGAGATGGCGGACGACGGCGGGGATCCGGTCGAGACCGGCCGCCAGGGCGGCGCGCACGCGACGTTCACCGGCGATGAGTTGATAGCCGTCGAGCGTCTCGGCGACGAGGACGGGCTGAAGGACACCGTGTTCGCGGATGCTCGCGGTCAGCGTCGCCATCTCGGCATCGGCGAACCGGCGGCGCGGCTGATCCGGATTCGGACGGATGCTCGCGATGGGCAGGTCGGTGGCGGTCGCGCGCGTCTCGCTTCGCTGTGGGATGAGTGCGGCGAGCCCGCGGCCTAGGCCCTGGGCTCGTTCGGGTCGAACGGTCACGACAGCACGACCTCCCGTTCAGGCTGGATGGCGAAGGTGGCAAACCCTGGCTGCTGGATACGCGCCAGCCGGTCGCGGAACTCCTCGGCGAGCGTCGCGTAGGCGCGTCCGCCCTTGGAATCGGGGGCATAGGACGCGATCGACAACCCGTGGCTCGGCGCTTCGGACAGGCGGACGCTTCGCGGGATGATCGTTCGATACACGGCTCCGCCCAGGTGCCGACGTGCCTCTGCCTCGACCTGCGAGGAGAGGTTGGTCCGCTTGTCTGCCATCGTCAGGATCACGCCGTCGATCGCGAGGCGCGGGTTCAGGTGATCACGAACGAGGTCGATGGTTGCCAGCAACTGGGTGAGACCCTCCAGGGCGTAGTACTCGGATTGGAGCGGGATAAGGACCGCATCGGCAGCGGTCAGGGCATTGACGGTGAGCAGCCCGAGCGACGGCGGGCAGTCGATGAAGATGACGTCATATCGATCCGCGAACCCGGCCAGTGCGTCGCGCAGCCGTCGTTCTCGGCCGGTCGAGCCGGCGAGCTCGACCTCAGCACCCGCGAGCGCGATCGCGGATGGGATGACATCGACGCCCGGCGAGGTGCCTTGGACGACGAGTTCGGCCAGATCGACACCGTCGAGAAGGCCGTCATACGTCGAGCGTTCGACCGCGGCGCGGTCGATCCCCAACCCGCTCGTCGCGTTCCCCTGGGGGTCGAGATCGATCAGGAGCACACGGTCGCCGGAGATGGCGAGAAGACTCGCCAGATTCACGACCGTCGTGGTCTTGCCGACGCCGCCTTTCTGGTTCGCGCAGGCGATCGTCCGCCCCACTCAGCGATCCGCTCGGACTGGATTCACGGATACCGATTCTACCATCGACGGCCGGTTCACCTCGGGTACCACTGGTTCGGGATACGGTGGCGAGGATGACCGGGAGCGCTTATCCATCCCTTACCTGAGGATCACTCACGGCCTGTGTTTCACGTGAAACACGGCCATGTCGGCCTGGCGGCCGGCCACCCATGCCAACGGCCCGTCGGGGCGGGCTCCGTTGCCCGTTCTGGAGGACCGTGGGATACTCCGCCGAGACGTCGCCGCCGTACTGGTCGCGATCAACGAGCCGGGCAGGTGGGCGCGGGACCTTTTCTGGCCGCTCCGCCGAGGAAACGACCCGTCCGATGACCCTGCTACTCGCTGCGGTCGGCGCTGTGGTGACGGCCCTCATCGAACTAACCGTCGTTCCATACCTCAGGATCGGCTCGGCTCATCCCCACCCGGTGCTCGTACTGGCGGTCATCGTGACGATCGCCATCGGTGTCGAAGCCGGCTTGGTCTGGGCATTCGTCGGAGGCCTTGCGCTTGACGTCCTCGCACAGCGACCCCTCGGCTCGACCGCCTTCGCGCTCCTGCTTTGCGTCGGCGCGACGGCGATCCTGTCCCGCGGCCTTGCGCACCTTCGGCCGATCATCCCGATCGTGGCAGTCTTCCTCGCAAGCCTCGCCTATTCGATGATCCTGTACGTGCTGTTCGGCGCTCTCGATGTGCCGCCGGCGACCACCGACCCTTTGGGGGCCGTCTTTCCGAGCGCCGTCTACGACGGGATCCTTGGCGTGATCATCGGACCGCTCACGATCGCCGTGCATGATCGACGGCTCGAGCAGGAACGAGTCGACTGGTGAACACCTACCTTGACGGGAAGCCGCTTTCGACGCGCCGCTTCTCCCGATACCTCGTGTTCGGTCTGATCGTCGTGCTCGCCGTGGGAACGCTGACTGCGCGGCTGTTCTACCTACAGATCACGAACGGCACGGAGTACGCGGCGATATCGAACCGCCAGCGGACGGTCGATGAGCCGATTCCGGCGCCGCGTGGGTACATCTACGATCGGAACGGCCGTCTCCTCGTCAAGAACGTGCCGACCTTCGCGGTCAAGATCCGGCCCGCCGACCTGCCCGACGACCGGCGTGACGAGGTCGTCGCGCGTCTCGCTGCGCTGCTCCGGATGGACCCCGCCGAGATCAACGCGACGATCGACGGCAATCCGGGATCGGCGTTCGATCTCGTGCGCGTCGCGCAGGACGTCGACAAGCGCACGGCGCAGCTCATCTCCGAGGCTGGTTTCGACCTTCCCGGCGTCGACGTGGCGGTCGAGGCGCGCCGCCAGTACACCGATGGCCCGCTGATGTCGCAGCTTCTCGGCTACACGGGCCCGGTGTCGGCGGAGCAGCTCCCGGACCTGCGCGAGAAGGGCTACCAGCCCGACGACCTGCTCGGTAAGGCCGGCCTGGAAGCGGAGTACGAGACAGAGCTGCGTGGAACGTACGGCGTCCAGACCGTCGCACGCGACAAGACCGGCCGTCGGACGCAGGTGCTCCAGACCGCCAAGGATGCCGTTCCTGGCGCATCCCTCCGCCTCACGGTCGATAGCAAGACGCAGCGCGAGGCGCAGAAAGCGCTCAAGTGGGCCATGGACAAGGTCGGCATGACGCGAGGGGTCGTCATCGCCATGAACCCACAGACGGGCGAGATCCTCGCGATGGTCAGCCTGCCCACGTACGACAACAATCAATTCGCTCGCGGGATCAGCCAGACCGCGTACAAGAAGCTGCTCCAGAACAAGGACAAACCGCTGCTCAACCACGCCATCCAGGCGCACTACGCCCCGGGATCGACATATAAGCTCGTGGCCGGGACCGGCGGTCTGGCTGACCGCAACATCACCGAGTCCACGCGGGTCCTGACGAAGCCGTTCCTCACGCTCGGACAGACGAAGTTCTACGAGTGGAACCATCGCGGGTGGGGTCCATGCGACATCTATTGCGGCTTCGGTCACTCGAGCGACACGTTCTTCTACCAGGTTGCGGGGATGCTCGGCATCGACCGGCTGGCGTATTGGGCCCGCCAATACGGATTCGGCCAGAAGACCGGCGTCGATCTGCCGGGCGAGGTCAGTGGCATCGTCCCGGACAACGCCTGGAAGCAGGAAGCGCTCGGTGCCAGGGTCTTCCCAGGCGAGACGTACCAGGCCGGTATCGGTCAGGGATATGACGCGGTGACGCCGCTCCAGTTGATCAATGCGTACGCGGCGCTGGCGAACGGCGGGACGCTGTATCAACCGCAGATCGTGCGCGAGATCGTCGGCCCAGACGGGAGCGTCGTTCGTCCGTTCTCACGTAAGGTGCTGCACAAGCTCAAGGTGAAGCCCGGGGTCCTTCGCGTGATGCGTGAAGCTGCGCGGTCGACCGTAACGCTGCGGCACACGTACAACCTCGTCGACCTGCCGATCAAGATCGCGGGCAAGTCCGGCACCGCAGAATTCGGCACGCCTGACGCACAAGGTCGCCTCCCCTACTCGTCGTTCTTCGTCGGGTTCACGCCAAAGGACCCGCGCAACGGATCCTTCAAGGACCACGACTCCCGACTGATCGTCATGGCCTTCGCTCACGACTCCAGGACGAAAGGCAATGCGGCGACCGAGATCGTGAAGTACTTCTTCCAGCTCCACTACGGGATCGAGAAGGACTACCGTCTCCCGGAGAACCTCCAGCGGACGAACTTCTACTCGAACGACTGATGGGCGTCATCCGAGCCGAGCCAGCACGCGTCACCGATTGGGCTGCGAAGTCCGTCGGCGCGGCGTGGCGTGCGTTCGATCTGCAGCTCGTCGTCTACGCCGGCCTCTTGATCGCGGTGGGCCTGGTGATGGCGTACACGAACAGCGTCGAGAACGGCTCGACCCCCCTCGAGGCCGGGACCACGTTCACGCGAGGCCTGATGTGGGCCGGGATCGCCACGATCGCGTTCGTCCTCGCGACGGCCTTCGACTACCGTTGGCTTCGGACGCTGTCCTGGCCGGTCTACGCGCTGCAGCTCGGACTGCTGCTGCTGACGCTCGCCGTCGGCGACGGGATCGGGAACTCCGCTCGCTGGATCACGGTCGGTCCGCTTACCTTCCAGTTCAGCGAGCTCGCCAAGATCCTGATGATCATCGTCCTCGCCAACTGGCTGGCCGGCCGAGGTCGGCGTCTCGATTCGATCACCACGATCCTTGGCGCGGGCCTGCTCGTCGCGCCGCCGCTGGCCCTGGTGATGCTCCAGCCCGACCTCGGGACGTCGCTGGTCTTCGGGGCGATCCTCGTCGGGATGCTGTGGATGTCGGGGACCAGCCTGAAGTGGCTTGGCGCGATGGCGGCGGCAGTCATCGCGATGGTGCCCATCGCGTGGACGTACCTCCTCCGCGACTACCAGAAGGAGCGTCTCACCTCGTTCCTCAACCCGAAGCCCGATATCACGGACTCCGGCTACCAGCTGTATCAGTCGCAGATCGCCGTCGGTTCCGGCGGCTGGTTCGGGCGAGGCCTGACGAACGGCACCCAGGCGCAAGGTGACTTCCTGCCGGTCCAATCGACCGACTTCGTCTTCTCCGTGCTCGCCGAGGAGCTCGGCTTCATCGGGGCGATGATGCTGTTCCTGCTGTTCGTGCTCCTGCTGTGGCGGGTGCTCATGGCTGGCTGGCGCTCTCGCGACCCGTTCGGCACGCTGTTCTCCGCGGGGATCGCGTCACTCGTGCTGTTCCAGCTCTTCGTGAACGTCGGGATGGTGATGGGCATCATGTCGATCACGGGGATCCCGCTGCCATTCGTCACGCACGGCGGCGCCTCGCTGGTGAGCATCGCGATCGGGCTCGGGATCCTCCAGAGCATCAACATCCGCCAGACCCGGGCTGAGTGGTAGGCGCGGCCGTTTAGGTCGTTCTCGATACGCGCGAGTGAGGGGTCGCGCCGCGTGGCGGAGAGTCACCGGCGCCGGAAGAGGCCCCGCCTATCCGCCGACTCCGCATCGGCGCTGCGACGACGTCCCGACCGGCGAAGGATGGCGTCGATCTCGTCCCGATACGGGCGACCGATCGGCATGCGGTCTAGCCACTCGATGTACTCGAGGTCGCGTCGCGCGATCTCGCCGAGCGACCAGCCCAGATAGCGGCCGAACGTGAGCACACTGCCGGACGGGTCGCCCGGCGGTTTGCCCGCTGCGCCTTCGCCATCCGGTCGGTGCATCGACGCGTCGTAGCCGCCGCCCACGGATGAGCGTCCGCCCGTCCAATCACGGGACACCGTCTCGGGCGGTCGGGCTTCGGCCGATCGGGCCGTGGCGGGAGCCGCATCGGCGGCACGAACCGTCGGACCCGGAGGCGGATCGGATGCGCGCCGGCCGAGTGCCTCGCGCAGCGCGCGCTCGCGGTCGAAGGCGGCGCGCCGCATCGGATCACCGATCACTTCCCAGGCAGCGTTGAGGCCTGCCATCTTCGCGGCCGCGCCCGGATCGCTCGCGCCTGTCGAATCCGGGTGGTATTTGCGCGCGAGCCGCCGGTATGCGGCCACGATGACCTCGTCCTCGGCCTCCGGATCGACCTGGAGAGTCTTGTACGGGTCGGCCACCGGATCGGTCACGAGGTGCTCGGGACGCCCGGATCGATCTCGAGACCGAGGCCCTCGATCGACGCCAGGAGCGCCTCGGGCTCAGCGGGACTGAGACGCCGGAACAGATACCGGGTGACGTCGCGCATCGCCGCCGTCGCGGGCAACGCCAGGATCGCCCCGAGCAGGCCTGCGAGCGAGCCGCCGATGACGATCGCCGCGATGACGATCGCCGGGTGGAGCTCGATCGCATCGCCTTGGATCTTCGGAACAAGCAGGTTGTTCTCGACCTGCTGGACGATGAGGTACAGGGCGAAGGCGGCGATGACGGCTTCGACCCCCGCCGTCGCCGCGAGCAGGACGGCCGGGATGGCCGAGATGATCGGGCCGATGATCGGGACCAACTCCAGGATGCCCGCGGTCACGGACAGCAGGATCGCGTAGCGACCGAAGATCGGGTCGACGGTCGCGCTCAGGATCAGCAGACCGAGGAAGGTGAACACCCCGACAGCGACCCCGAGGATCAGCTGCGCCCGCACCCATTGGCCGAACACGCGCCGGACGATGCGGAGGACGGCCAATACGTCGAAACGCCACGTCTCGGGCAAGCTGCGCTCGAACTGCCGGGTCAGCGTGACCCGATCCTTCAGGATGTAGAAGACCCAGACCGGTAGGATCACGTACGCGAATAGGCCACCCACGACGCTGGTCAATCCGGTCACGACGGGGATCAGATCGGTCGGGTCGAATGTGCTGCCGCCGCCGGGTCCGCCCTGCGTGATCGAGGCGATCGTCGATTCGATCCAATGCCGGACCGAGTCCGGGATGGCGAGACGGTCGTAGATCTCGGCCAACCGGTCGGCCTGGTCCTGGAGCTGCTGGGCGAGCCCCGGCAGGTCGCGC